>NZ_JARVSW010000084.1:0-14384 GCF_030208985.1 Pseudomonas sp. MEJ108 | reverse complement strand
CGTGGGAGCGAGCTTGCTCGCGAAGACGTTGGTCGCAGGTCCGCTCTTGATTCTGCCCGCAGTGCAGAAGCCCCATTTCCGGGCCCGGCGCAGAGAGTGTCGCTACGCCCTCGGCACCAGCCGCAGAACCCCTTCCGTATGCTCCGCCACATCCTTCTCGCTGAAGCGCTGTGGCAGGTACTCGCCGTTCACGAAGGCCTTGGCCTGATCCGAATAGTGCTTGTCGAATGGCACGCCGCTTTGTCCTACCGGGTTTATCCCCAGGCTATGTGCCGGGTCGGCGAAGTCGATCAGGCGGCGGGTCGAGGGGCCGTAGCTGACTGGCCACGGGGCAGGGCGGATGCTCGACGACAGGTTGTTCGGCACTTCATGCGTACCCGGCGCTGCGTACGGGCCGACGTTGAAAATCATGTCCAGCGGCTTCTGCGAACCCAATGGGTGGCCTTGGGTCAGGGTATGCGCCTTGCCCCACACCCATTCGTCCGGGTTGGTGCCGTACAGCGACCTCAAATGCGAAACACTGGCGCGCCAGGCCACCTTGACGGTGTTGGCGCGGCTTTCTTCGTGGGGTGAATTGCGATTGTTCCACCACGGCGAATCGGCATCGGCGGCCAGGCGCGGCAGGGCAGCGTCCATTACGCGGCTCGACAGCAGGGTTTCAAACATCGCGTCGCCCAGTTCGTCGTGAAAGGTCTCTTCGGTCAGGTCGAACAGGAACTGATTGAACAGCGTGGCGCCCACCGAATCGACAGGGTAATCGCCTTTCCAGCTGGCCAGTCGTTCCACGAGTGCCAGTTCGTCCGGGTCGCTGACAACACTGCGCAGTACCGGAATCAATGGCCTGAGAATGCTCGGTGCATAGTCGGTCTGCGTGTCCAGTTGCAGCGCCTTGCTGGCGGCAAGGTCCCACTTGACGCTGGCGTCACTCAGTTGCCGGTTCAGCTCCTGGCCGCGTTCGGCCGGGTTGTAGTAGCCGGGAATCTGCATACCGGTCGGCGACAGCGGCTGGAAATTGGCTGAGACGATGTAACCACGCGCCGGGTTTTCTTCGTGCGGGTTGGCGCTGAACGGGTAAAAACCGAGCTTATCGGCCTGCGCCGTGCTGCCGTCCAGAATGAAGGTGGGGTTGACGCCTTGCGGGCGGATCGGCAATTGCGCCGCAGCCCACCAGCCGATATCGCCTTTGGCGTTGGCCCAGACGATGTTGAGGCCCGGTGACTGAATCTTCTCGGCCGCGCTACGCATCTTGTCCAGCGTATCGGCGCGGTTGGCCTCGTAAAAACCGTCCAGCACCGGGTTGGCAGACACCAGAAAAGACCACCACATCGCAATTGGCGCCTGGCCGGCGTTCTTGCCCATCACGTTGTTGACGATAGGGCCGTGCGGCGATTCGAGCAGCGTCAGTGTGACCGGCGCCTGGCCTTTCACGGCGATCTGCTGCTCGGTGCGTTTCATGTCCACCCACTGCCCGTGGTACCAGACCTGATTCGGGTTATCCGGGTTGGTCTTCTCGGCAATCAGGTCCACGTCGTCATTCTGGAACATGGTCAGGCTCCAGCCGAAGTCCATGTTATGGCCCAGCAACGCGAACGGGTTGAGCGCCGGAAAGTGCCCGTACAGCTCAAAGCCCGGCGCCGACAGCTGCGCTTCGTACCATACCGAAGGCACCGAGAAGCGGATGTGTGGGTCACCGGCGAGGATCGGTTTGCCGCTTTGCGTGCGGCTGCCGGCAATCACCCAGGCGTTGCTGCCTTCGAACTGCGGCAGGCCAGCGTCTTCAAGCGCCTTGTGACTCAACTGCGCGAGCTGATTCAGGCCCTTCCAGTCGGCGTCGGCCAGTGCCGGTTTCGAGTCGAGCACGCCGTCCGGGTGCCAGTCCAGGTCGAAGACTTTCAAGTACTCCGGACCCAGCTGATCGCGCACGTAGGTCAGCAGTGGCTCGGTTCTGAACGCCGCGGCAAAGCTGTAAGCCAGATAGCCGGCGATGCTGACCGTGTCCTCTGGGGTGAACCGCCGTCTGGGAATGCCCAGCGCGTCGAACTCCATCGGCCTTGCGTGGGTGTCCTGATACTGGTTGATGCCGTCGATGTAGGCTTCCAGCGCTTTCCAGGTCGGGGTGTTCTTGTCCTGACGTGCGACATACGCATCCGCGTGCTCACGAATGCGCAGGGTGCGGAACAGCTTGTCGGTCTCGAGCAGATTCGGCCCCAGTACCTCTGCCAGCTCGCCACGTGCCAGGCGACGCAGCATTTCCATCTGGAACAGTCGGTCCTGAGCATGGGCATAGCCCAGCGCACGGTAAAGGTCGGCTTCGTTCTCGGCGCGGATGTGCGGCACGCCACGCTCGTCGTAGCGCAGGGTGACGGGGGCCTGAAGACGGCTCATGGCGATCTCGCCATCACGTACTGGCAGTTTGCTATTTACGTACCAGCCCGCGCCACCCGCAAGCAGGGCGATGATGATGGCTAGAATGAAGAGGCTGCGTTTCATCCGGTTTCTCTGTAAATGGCGTAGGCAGGAATGGAGACTATCGTTGTGACGCAGTTGACTCGATGAAACCCGACACACGAGTCTGTTTGAAACGGCTTCAAGGCGAATTCGGGCGAGTGAATTCGCGAGCATCGCCCAGTGTGCAGACAACAATATGCACGTTCGATGACAGATATCTGCGATTACAGCCGCTTAGCTTGCCATGCCGGAGCAGACAGAAGAATATCGTTACACAACTTTACGAGCCATTTGTTGAAATCTGGAAACCACATGTCCGTCACGTTCGACCCCGATAACCTGCGTGCCAGCCTGCTGCCGCTGAGCGTTATTGACCCGCTTTCCATGGAGGGACTGGCCTATCAGCGCTTCTACGGTCTTGCCGGACTGTGTGGCGAGAACGTCATACGCAGCTGGCTGGGGCGCCTCGATGTGGCGGGCTACGAGGTGGTCGGGCAGGTATGGCTGCCTGATAGCCCGGTCGCC
The DNA here is from genome assembly GCF_030208985.1 of Pseudomonas sp. MEJ108. NCBI lineage: Bacteria > Pseudomonadati > Pseudomonadota > Gammaproteobacteria > Pseudomonadales > Pseudomonadaceae > Pseudomonas > Pseudomonas sp. MEJ108. The sequence goes on along the minus strand of NZ_JARVSW010000084.1, from coordinate 11,411 downwards.
ACGCTGTTTCTGTTTCACGGCTTCTATGACCACATGGGACTGTACCGGCATGTGATCGAATGGGCTCTGGAGCAGCGCTTTGCGGTGATCGCCTGCGACCTGCCGGGGCATGGTCTGTCGAGCGGCAGTCGTGCCTGCATCAATGACTTCGCCGAGTACCAGCTGGTGTTGCAGCGCCTGCTGCTTGAAGCCGAAGGCCTTGGGTTGCCACACCCCTGGCACCTGTGCGGACAAAGCATGGGTGGTGCCATCGTGACGGATCACCTGCTTCATCAGGGCGCAGACTCGCCCGCGCAGGGCGCGGTGATCCTGCTGGCGCCGCTGGTCAGGCCGCGCGCCTGGGGCTGGTCGCGTCTGAGTTATCACCTGCTCAGACCGTTCGTGAACGGCATTGCCCGCCGTTTCACCGAAAACTCCAATGCGCCCGCGTTCCTGCCGTTTCTGATGGCCGATCCGTTACAGCCGCTGCGACTGCCCACGGCCTGGGTCGGCGCGCTGGCGCAATGGATTGTGCGTGTTGAAAGTGCGCCGCGCAGCCTGCGCAGCCCGCTGATCATTCAGGGCGAGGCGGACATGACGGTCGACTGGTCGCACAATCTGGCGATCCTGAAAGACAAGTTCAGCCAGCCGCAGATACTGATGCTCGGGCACGCCCGGCATCATCTGGCCAACGAAACGCCAGAGCTGCGGGCTCGGTACTTTGATTTTCTGAAAGGGCGCTTGCGTTAGAGTTTTTCAGTTTTGCCGGCCTGCAGCGCCTTTACCTGTCGACGCAGGCGGGAGTTGTCAACGGCCGTTATGACGAGCATCAACGCCCCAAACACGGCAAAGGCGTCCTGTCCCAGAGAACTCCAGAACAGCCAGGCGAAAAAGGCCATTACGATACCGGTGGCGAGCAAAGCCAATGAGTCTTTCATGCGATGGTGTCCATTCCTTTGACCTCAGGCGCTTGAAAGCCTGAACGGTTTTTACTGTCCGGGATTAAGGCTCGACGCACTCTGCCCGACTGCCAGCCCGGCACGAATCGCGGCCAGAGCGGCCTGGTAATAGGCTTTGCCTTCCGGCGACTCGGCGAAGGTCGAGAATTCTTCGAGCTCAGGGTCGGACAGGTCGCGATAGACGTACAGCAGCGTGTTGTTCAGATCGGCACTCATCTGCGCCATCAGTCGCTCGCGCTGGCCTTCGAGCATGCCCTGCGCCTGGCCTCCACCGAGCAGGCCGGGAATCATCTGGCTCAGGCTGTCTGCGGCAACACCGGCGATGGCAAGGCTGACTTCCGCGCCGGCCTCTCTGGCCGGCAGCGCCTGGGCCAGATGGCCGATCAACAACTGACGCGTTGCGTCCGCTTCGATATGCGGCAGCCCCTGGGCATGTTTGGCCAGTTGATCGGCGCGGGTGGCGGTCAGCTCGGCATTGACGATCTTGCGGCCCAGCGGCGACTGGAAAAACTGCAGCGACGGGGCAGGGTCCTTGAGGCTTTCACGCAGGCGCTTCGACGCGCGCTGGTCCATGGCCTGGGGGGCGAAACGCTGATTGCTGTTATTGACCAGCGCTTGATAAACCGCGGGCGGCAGGTTGTTGCTGTAGCGCTGTTGGGCAGCCTTGAGAGCATCGTTGAAATGCGCGCGCTGTTCCGGCCAGCCTGCAGACTTGTACAACTGATCGTAGCTGTCTGCCCAGGCAGGTGAGGTGCAGAACATCAACAGCAAAACAAACAAACGACGCATTGGGGACTCCTGTCGGCAGGCCGCTATTCTCCCGGTGTTGGCGTGGATTTGTCGAGTTATGAGTGCCTTCGGTGAATGAAATCTCGCGCGCGTGATACCGCCTGTATAAGCCTCTGTCCGATTTCAGAGCTTATGGATACTATGCACGCCATGCGCATACCCTCTGACCACCCACTGCTGTTGCGAATCGTCGACGATCTGGCCGCTAACGGCTGGTCGCAGCAGAATATTTTCCTGCCCGAAGCTCTGACTCTGGAACTTGAGCAAGAGTGCCGCAAACGTGCAGCGGAAGGTGAGCTCGAGCCTGCTGCGATTGGCAAGGGGCCGGCACTGGAAATACGCGAGGGTATTCGCGGTGACCGCATTCAGTGGCTTGAACCGGGGCAGGTGCAGTGCTGCGATCGCTATCTTGAGCTGATGGACAGTTTGCGTCAGGCGCTCAATCGCGGCCTTTTCCTCGGGCTGGAGGATTACGAAAGCCATTTTGCGCTGTATCCGCCGGGTGCCCGCTACCTCAGGCATGTGGACCGATTCCGCGATGACGACAGGCGCATGGTGTCGGCGGTGCTCTACCTCAACAACGCCTGGCTGCCCGAGCACGGCGGTCAGTTGCGCATGTACCTCAAGGATGATGTGGCTTACGACGTTCAGCCTGCGGGCGGCTGCCTGGTGGTCTTTCTGTCCGGCGAAATTCCCCACGAAGTCATGCCCGCCAGTCGTGATCGACTGTCACTGACGGGGTGGTTCAGACGCCGGGGCAACGAGCTGTTCCAGTGACCTGCAGGCTGCGTTCATGAAAACAGTTTCATCAACGCAATGAGCCATTGAGCCTGGCTGCGGTCTATCGTGAGCACTCCTGAACCGACGGATTCGTCCTGTGAGGGTCGACTTACGCCAACTGCAGCCGGAGCAATCATGAAATCCTTATTTTCTGGAACGATGGTCGCCGGCCTGTTGCTCAGCGCATCCATGCTGGCCAGCGCCGCCGATATACCACGCACCGCAGCCCCTGAAGGCGCCGAGGTGTACATCATCTCGCCCAAGGACGGTGAAACGGTCACCTCACCGTTCAAGGTGCAATTCGGTCTCAAAGGCATGGGCGTCGCGCCTGCGGGTGTCGATGTTCCCGAGACCGGTCACCATCACCTGCTGATCGACTTGAAGGACCAGCCGGCGATGAATGCACCGCTGCCGGTCAGCGACAACATCCGCCACTTCGGCAAAGGCCAGACCGAAACCGAAATCAACCTGCCGCCGGGCCAGCACACCCTGCAATTGCTGATGGGCGACAAAGGCCACATGCCGCTGAACCCTTCGGTCGAATCGAAGAAGATCACCATCAATGTGAAGTAGGGCTGTCAGTGCTGGTGTGACGCAGAGCGTCACGAACGGCATTCCCACGCTGGAGCGTGAGGAACGATAGGTGCCCGCAAGAACATCGCTCGTGCCCACACGGGGTGGGCACGGCGCTCAGATCAGAACAACACGCGGCTGCGGATGGTGCCTTTGATCTGTTGCAGCTTGGCCTGGGCGAGGTCGGAGTATTCTGCGTCGACGTCGATGACCACGTAACCGACTTTCTCGTTGGTCTGCAGGAACTGACCGGAGATGTTGATACCGTTTTCGGCGAAGACCTTGTTGATCTCGCTGAGCACGCCCGGGATGTTTTCGTGGATGTGCAGCAGGCGGTGCTTGCCAGGATGCGCAGGCAGGGCCACTTCCGGGAAGTTGACCGAGGACACCGAGGTACCGTTGTCGCTGTACTTGACCAGTTTTTCCGCCACTTCCAGACCGATGTTGGCCTGCGCTTCGGCAGTCGAGCCACCGATGTGCGGCGTCAGGATCACGTTGTCCAGACCGCGCAGCGGGCTTTCGAAGATGTCGTCGTTCGAGCGCGGCTCGACCGGGAACACGTCGATGGCGGCGCCGATCAGGTGCTTGTCCTTGATGGCGTCAGCCAGTGCGTCCAGCTCGACCACCGTGCCACGCGCGGCGTTGATCAGGATGCTGCCCTTCTTCATCGCGCGGATTTCTTTTTCGCCGATCATCCACTGGGTTTCCGATGTTTCCGGAACGTGCAGGGTGACGATATCGGACATGCCCAGCAGCTCGTTCAGGCTCGACACCTGAGTGGCGTTGCCCAGCGGCAGCTTGGTCAGCGTGTCGTAGAAGTACACCTGCATGCCCAGACCTTCGGCCAGCACCGACAGCTGCGTACCGATCGAACCATAACCGATGATGCCCAGCTTCTTGCCACGGATCTCGAAGGAGTTGGCCGCGCTCTTGATCCAGCCACCACGGTGGCAGGAAGCGTTCTTCTCGGGGATACCGCGCAGCAGCAGGATGGCTTCGGCCAATACCAGTTCGGCGACCGAGCGGGTATTGGAGTAGGGCGCATTGAACACTGCGATACCGCGCTCGCGCGCCGCGTTGAGGTCAACCTGGTTGGTGCCGATGCAGAAGCAGCCGACCGCAACCAGTTTCTTGGCGCAATCGAACAGCTCTTCGGTCAACTGAGTACGAGAGCGGATACCGATGAAATGGGCGTCGGCGATCTTTTCTTTCAGTTCGGCTTCCGGCAGAGACTTGGTGTGGTACTCGATGCTGGTGTAACCGGCTGCCTTGAGGACGTCGACAGCGGATTGGTGGACGCCTTCGAGAAGAAGGAACTTGATCTTGCTCTTGTCGAGGGAAGTCTTGCTCATCTGCGTAAACCTGTGTCCCGAAGAAAATTGGCAGGGGGTGGCCGGATCGGCTCTGGGCACGACTCGCGGGGGGCGTATGCTAGCATATGAGCCCCGCGAAACCTCATCCCGAACGTGAACCGTTCTCAGGATGCCCATGAATCGTTCGAGAGTTGATTCAATGACCGATCGCGTTTTGATTGATGAGCTGCAGACCCTGGTTGACCCTGGCAAGGTACTCACGGATGCCGGTTCTCTGGAGACTTACGGCAAGGACTGGACCAAGCAGTTCACCCCTGCGCCGCTGGCCATCGTATTCCCCAAGACCACCGAACAGGTGCAGGCCATCGTGCGCTGGGCCAATGAGCGGCTGGTGGCGCTGGTGCCTTCGGGTGGACGAACCGGTCTTTCGGCGGCCGCGGTAGCCGCCAACGGTGAAGTGGTCGTCTCGTTCGATTACATGAACCAGGTGCTGGATCTGAACCTCACCGACCGCACGGCGGTCTGTCAGCCGGGCGTCATCACCCGGCAATTGCAGGCGCTCGCCGAAGACAACGGCCTTTATTACCCGGTCGATTTCGCTTCTTCGGGCTCCAGCCAGATCGGCGGCAATATCGGCACCAATGCCGGCGGTATCAAGGTCATTCGCTACGGCATGACGCGCAATTGGGTCGCCGGCCTCAAGGTTGTCACCGGCAAGGGCGACCTGCTGGAGCTGAACAAGGACTTGATCAAGAACGCCACCGGCTACGATTTGCGCCAATTGTTCATCGGTGCCGAGGGTACGCTGGGCTTTGTCGTCGAAGCGACCATGCGCCTCGATCGTGCGCCGAAGAACCTCACCGCGATGGTGCTGGGCACCTCGGACTTCAACTCGATCATGCCGGTGCTGCATGCCTTTCACGGCAAGCTCGACCTGACCGCCTTCGAATTCTTCTCGGACAAATCCTTCGCCCGCGTCATGGCGCGCGGTGATGTGCCGTCGCCTTTCGACACGCCGTGCCCGTTCTACGTATTGCTGGAATTCGAAGCGACCACCGAAGACCTCGCCGATCAGGCCCTGGCGACCTTCGAGCACTGCGTCGAGCAGGGTTGGGTGCTGGACGGCGTGATGAGCCAGAGCGAACAGCAATTACGCAACCTGTGGAAGCTGCGCGAATACATCTCGGAAACCATCTCGCACTTCACGCCATACAAAAACGATATCTCGGTCACTGTCTCGAAAGTGCCGGAGTTTCTGGCTGAAATCGATGCCATCGTTGCCGAACACTACCCGGACTTCGAAGTGCTGTGGTACGGCCACATTGGCGACGGCAATCTGCACCTGAACATCCTCAAGCCCGAGAGCCTCGACAAGGACGAGTTCTTCGTCAAATGTGCCAAGGTCAACAAGTGGGTGTTCGAGACCGTCGAAAAATACAACGGCTCGATTTCGGCCGAGCATGGCGTCGGGATGACCAAGCGTGACTATTTGACGTACAGTCGCTCGCCGGTCGAAGTCGAATACATGAAGGCGTTGAAAGCGGTGTTCGATCCCAACGGGATCATGAATCCCGGCAAAATCTTCGCCGTTTGAGCTGCCACAACCATTTGATCCGTCGCAACAACAAGGTCGCAACAATAAGCAGGCTACCTCTTACAGCCTCAGGAGACGTCATGAGCTACCAGCACAAATATGTCGATGGCACCAACATTCACTTCCCGCTGGGTAAAGTGGTCTGCATCGGGCGTAACTACGCCGAACACGCCAAGGAACTGGGCAACGCGGTGCCTACCGAGCCGCTGCTGTTCATGAAGCCTGGCAGCGCGGTGGTTGCGCTGGAGGGTGGCTTCTGCATCCCGGCAGACCGCGGTTCGGTGCATTACGAAGCCGAGATCGTGGTGTTGATCGGCAAGCCCCTGAGCAAGAACCCTTCGCGCGAAGAAGTACTCGACGCGATCAGCGGCTTTGCGCCTGGTCTGGACCTGACGTTGCGTGATGTCCAGTCGCGTCTGCGTGAGAAAGGCCTGCCGTGGGAGCTGGCCAAGTGTTTTGACGGCGCTGCGGTGATCCCGCCGTTCGTGCCCGCCGAGACCTTCCCTGATCTGGAGGACATCGGTATCCGCCTGACCCTCAATGGCAAGGTGGTTCAGGACGGCAACAGCAACATGATGCTCAACCCGATCGTGCCGATGATCCAGCACATGGCAGCCAACTTCTCGCTGCAGGCCGGCGACCTGATCATGACCGGCACGCCTGCCGGTGTCGGGCCGTTCGAAGCCGGCGACCAGATCGCCCTGGAACTGGTCGGGCAGACGCCGTTCGAGAGCGTCGTCAGGTAAGCCGACAGCATGTTCAGGCAGCGCCCAAAGCCACGCGGGATCACTCCCGGGTGGCTTTTGTTTGTGGGGTGACTGATAGTTCGGTCGATTTTGCGTTTTTTTCACACCTGTTCCGGATAATCCGGCCGTCCCTGCAAGGGCACCCCGTCGTCATGAAGTCTCATTTGCTCAGGAACACATGAATGGCCAGTACTGCCGCAACGCCGCCTCGTACCAAAAAACGCTTCGCTTACCTGCGCAACATGCGCTGGTATTCGTGGTTGTTAGTGGTTGCCTTGCTGGGCTATGGGCTGGCGTTCATCATGCATTGGGATGATCGCGCGCTGCTCTGGTTCCAGGAGCGATTCGAGAGCAAGGCAGGCCGTCACGCCAGCATCTGGCTGCCGGACTACCACGTGGATATCGACGCCAAGGTGCTGCCCGGCATGGAAAAGGACGAGGCGTCGGACCTGTCCTATAACCCGGTGACCAAAACGCTGTTTGCGGTCATGGGCAAAAATGCGTTTCTGGTGGAGCTGACGCTCACGGGCGATGTACTGCGCAAGATCCCGCTGGTGGGCTGGAGCAATCCGGAAGGCGTTGCCGTCATGAACGATGGCCTGATTGCGATCACCGATGAGCGCCAGCACAAGTTGACCATCGTTAAAGTGAACGCCGACACCACCACCCTGAACATCGCGGATTTCCCCCAGTACGAACTCGGCAAGTCCGCCAACCAGAACAAGGGCTTCGAAGGCATCGCCTGGGACCCGCAGCGTCAGCAGCTGATACTGGGCGAGGAGCGACCTCCTGCGCTGTACACCTGGAAAAGTAATGGCAGCGACGTGCTGGCAGGCGACAAGCAGCCGCTATCGAGTCGCTCGCTGGACATGCGCAATCTGTCCTCGCTGAGCATTGATCCGCGCACGGGCCACATGCTCGCGCTGTCTGCCGATTCGCACATGTTGCTGGAAGTCGACGATCAAGGCGAGCAGGTGAGCTTCATGACATTGTTGGGCGGCATGAACGGTTTGAAGGATACAATTCCGCGCGCAGAAGGCGTGGCCCTCGATGAGGCCGGTACGCTGTACATGGTCAGCGAACCGAACCTGTTCTATTCGTTTCACAGGGCGCTGCGCAAGCACTGAGCCAGGACGGCAGCTACACAGGTCGCCGATACACATTCGGCAAACATATAGCACCATGCCATTAAGCTTGCTTTCAGGATGGCATGGTATCAATCCCGTCCGCTCAATCCGTCCGAGTCACCCTTAATGCGCCGCTCTACTCGCTCTTTAGTCCTGCTTCTGGCCCTTGTACCTCTGATCGTTATATTCGTGATCGCCAATCAGCGATACCGTTATGTTGAAAGCGCCCTGTTCGACTGGCAGGTGTTCTGGCAGTCCGACTCGCTTCACTCCATTGGCCTGGATCAGTACCGCGTCGTCACAGAAGCACAGGTGATCGACGGGCTGCAGGATGATGTCTCGGGCCTGAGTTACGACCCGGACCGCAAGAGCCTGTTTACGGTGACCAACCAGAACCCCGAACTGGTCGAACTGAGCCTGGACGGTCGCGTCCTGCGGCGCATTCCACTGGTGGGATTCGGTGATGCCGAGGCCGTCGAATACATCAGTCCGGGCACTTACGTGATCAGCGATGAGCGCAGGCTCCGGCTGATTCAGATTCACGTCGATGACAACACCAAAAGTCTGGACGCCGCCCAGGCCGAGCAACTGACGCTGGGCATCACCGCCAGCGGCAACAAAGGCTATGAAGGGCTGGCCTATGATTCGGTCGGCAAGCGCCTGTTTGTCGCCCGCGAGCGTGATCCGGTGCAGATCATCGAGGTGCGCGGCTTTCCCAGGACCAACTCCGAGGCTCCCGGCAATCTGCAGGTCATCTCCAACAGCAAGCGCGATGGCCGATTGTCGGTTCGTGACCTCTCCAGCCTGCAATTCGATGAGACCAGCGGCCATTTGCTGGCGTTGTCCGATGAGTCGAAGCGCATTCTCGAACTCGACACCAGCGGTCATCCGATTGGCAGCGGCTCGCTGGCAAAAGGGGCGATGGGGCTGAGCAAGGACGTGCCGCAGGCGGAAGGGATGGCCATGGACGCGGAAGGGGCGTTGTATCTGGTGAGCGAGCCGAACCTTTTTTACGTGTTCCGCAAGCCTTGAGCCTGTGAGGGTCATGCCCACCTTGCGTGGGCACGACCGGTTTTATCAGCGCGTCAGGGTTTTCACGCCTTCAGCGGTACCCAGCAGCAACAGGTCGGCCGGACGGGCGGCGAACAGGCCATTGGTGACCACGCCGACGATGGCGTTGATCTGCGCTTCCAGCTCCACCGGGTTGGTAATGCTCATGTTGTGCACATCGATGATGATGTTGCCGTTGTCGGTCAAAACGCCTTCGCGATAAACCGGGTCGCCGCCCAGTTTCACCAGTTGCCGCGCAACGTGGCTGCGGGCCATCGGAATGACTTCGACCGGCAGCGGGAACGCGCCCAGCACCGGCACCAGCTTGCTGCCGTCGGCGATGCAGATGAAGGTCTTGGCCACCGCCGCGACGATTTTTTCGCGAGTCAGTGCCGCGCCGCCGCCCTTGATCAGATTCAGGTGCTCGTCGCTTTCGTCGGCGCCGTCGATATAGAACTCCAGATCGCTGACCGTGTTCAGCTCATAGACCGGAATGCCGTGCGCCTTGAGGCGCGCCGCAGTGGCTTGCGAGCTGGCGACAGCGCCGTCAAAGGCGGCCTTGTGCTTTGCCAGTGCGTCGATGAAGCAATTGGCCGTGGAGCCGGTGCCGACGCCCACAATGCTTTTGTCATCGAGCTTCGGAAGGATGAAGTCGACAGCTGCCTGGGCGACTGCCTGTTTGAGTTGATCCTGGGTCATGCGGGCTCCACGGTGCCTGATGTAGGTAGAAGAGGGGGGATGCAAAAAGGCCCGCATTATAGCGGCGACTGCGCCGCAAAGCCCTGTCATTCGTATGGTCGTCTTTCGGTACGCAGAGTAGACTTCCCGACCTTGCCCGCTTCGTCAGTGATGCCACCCCGATGCTTGAACAGTACGTCAAGAAAATCCTCACCTCGCGCGTCTACGACGTTGCCATCGAAACGCCGCTGCAAGGCGCTCGCCAGCTGTCCGAACGGCTGGGCAATCAGGTGCTGCTCAAGCGCGAAGATCTGCAGCCGGTGTTCTCGTTCAAGATTCGCGGTGCGTACAACAAGCTCGCACAATTGCCCGCAGAGCAGACTGCACGTGGCGTGGTGACGGCCTCGGCGGGCAATCATGCCCAGGGCCTGGCGCTGGCAGCGCGTGAGCTGGGGATCAAGGCGACCATCGTCATGCCGCGCACCACGCCGGAGATCAAGGTCGAAGGCGTGCGCTCGCGGGGGGCCACCGTGGTGCTGCACGGCGATTCGTTCCCGGAAGCGCTGGCCTACTCGCTGAAGCTGGTCGACGAACAAGGTTTCGTCTACATCCATCCGTATGACGACCCTGACACCATCGCCGGGCAAGGCACTGTGGCGATGGAGATCCTTCGTCAGCAACCGGGCCAGCTGGATGCGATCTTTGTTCCGGTCGGGGGTGGCGGTCTGATTGCCGGTATCGCGGCTTACGTGAAATACCTGCGCCCGGAGATCAAGGTGATCGGCGTCGAGCCTGACGATTCCAACTGCCTGCAGGCGGCGATGGCTGCCGGGGAGCGCGTGGTGTTGAGCCAGGTCGGGCTGTTTGCCGATGGCGTGGCGGTCGCGCAGATCGGCCATCACACCTTTGAAGTGTGCCGCCATTATGTCGATGAAGTGATCACCGTCAGCACGGATGAGATCTGTGCGGCGATCAAGGACATCTATGACGACACTCGTTCGATCACCGAGCCCTCCGGCGCGCTGGGCGTGGCCGGGATCAAGAAGTATGTCGAGCAGCGCGGCGTCAGCGGCCAGACGCTGGTGGCGATTGATTCAGGGGCCAACGTCAACTTCGATCGCTTGCGGCACGTGGCCGAGCGCGCCGAACTGGGCGAAGGCCGCGAGGCGATCATTGCCGTGACCATCCCCGAGCAACCGGGCAGCTTCAAGGCGTTCTGCGAGGCCATCGGCAAGCGGCAGATCACCGAATTCAACTACCGCTACCACACCGATCGCGAGGCGCACATCTTCGTCGGCGTGCAGACCCATCCCGAGAACGATCCGCGCAGCGCCCTGATCGCCAGCCTGACCGGACAGGGTTTCCCGGTGCTGGACCTGACCGACAACGAACTGGCCAAACTGCACATCCGCCACATGGTCGGCGGGCATGCCGAGCGTGTCGACGATGAAGTGGTGCTGCGCTTCGAGTTCCCGGAGCGACCGGGCGCGCTGTTCAACTTCCTCAACCGCCTGGGCGGGCGCTGGACCATCTCGATGTTCCACTACCGCAACCACGGCGCAGCCGATGGCCAAGTGGTTGCCGGGCTGGTAGTGCCGGAGGAAGAGCGGCACCTGGTCGGTGCTGCGCTGGACGAGATTGGTTACCGGTACTGGGATGAAAGCGAGAACCCGGCGTACCGGTTGTTTCTGGGCTGAGGCCGAGGATACTTCTCGTTCCTCACGCTCCGTCACAAGAGGACGCAGAGCGTCCAGAACGGCATGCCCACGCGGAGCATGGGCACGATGGTGATCTGACTGACGACTATCGTTCCTCACGCTCCA
>NZ_JARVSW010000030.1:0-14467 GCF_030208985.1 Pseudomonas sp. MEJ108 | reverse complement strand
ATTATCGTGCGACGCTCTGCGTCGCATGCCGTTCTGGACGCTCCGCGTCCTCTTGTGCCACAGAACGTCATGGACGGCACTCCCAAGCCGGAGCGCTGGGAACGATAACCTCCACTGCCGTTGGTCAAAACCACCTCTCCGGCAACAGATTCCTTGCATACCAGGGCCTGCGTGGCACGCGGCGTAGCAGGTTGCTCAGTTTGTCATCTGCCGCAAAGGTGATGCGCAGCGCCAGCTTCATGACTTCCGGGTCCATTTCCATGGTCGTGCCTGCGGCCTGGCCGGGCATGGTACTGCAACCGTGGGTGTCCGGCCCCAGCCACGGGTCGCTGACGTTCACCCAGCGGCCTGGCGCAAACCACGGCACGCCGTTGACTTCCAGGCGCTTCACTTCGCCCGGATGGAAGCGCTCGTGGGCGCGGAACCAGTCCTCGATGCGGTCGTCGATCCAGCCATGGAACATCCAGAACACCGGGTTCACGTGCGATGAAAACGGGTCGGCGAGAAAGTCGTTTTCCGGCGCGAACCAGCGCTCGGCAAAATCATCCGAACGACGTGCCATCGGCACCGGCTGGCCGTTGGCCGGGTCGCGGGCCACCGAGGCCCAGCGCATGTGCAACCAGTCGTGCAGTTCCAGCTCGACCTGCGAGCCAAACTGGCCCAAGGTCAGCTTCGACAAGAAGCGCGGATCGCGATACTGGGATTCCCAGACCTGAAAATGCGTATGAAACGTCTCGTGGCTTTTGATATCGCTGACCAGCTGGGTGTATTCCTCGTCACCGTGCGCCAGCCAGTTGGGCGGCAGCGAACAACCGTCGTGATTGTCGAAATAGCGGGCAAAGCCCAGCCGGTCGCGCTCCAGCTCAGGCTGCGGCAGTGGAAAGCGCGGCCATGACGGCAAGTCCTGAATCCTGCGTGCCTGGATCAGCATGTGCCGGTGCATATAAAAGAAGTCTTCGCCCGAGCCGTTGCGGTCCTTGTGCGGGCCACGCGCATCGCGCTCATGCTCACGCGGGCCCGGCTGCCAGCCAATGCCGCGCAGGGCGTCACGCTTGTCTTCGGGCAGTTTGTGCCATTTGTCTCGCGAGGCATGCCAGAGCTGATGGAACAGACGATGCTCCCTGGACACCAGCCAGGCCAGAAACGGCGGGCTCAGACCGACCCTTTCCCGCGCCTCTGGAAACACCTGCTTGATCGCGATCAGACGGCTTTCCAGTTCCGGCAGGGCCAGCGCTCGGTCCAGACGTTCGATACGCCCGCTCAGGGTGCCGCTGCCTGCGTTACCGAATGCGCCCCAGACTTCATCGAGGGTCAGGCTGAATTCGTAATCCGGGTTGTCGCTGTGCGGGTCATTGCCGGCATGGCCGTCCATGACCCGCAGGTAGAGTCTTGCGGCGTTGGCCGGTTGCAGATCGCCAATCACCCGAAAACGCGGCAGTCCATCGCTGCGCAATCGTTCGGCCGTGTCGATATAGCCGCGCAGGCCGCGACCGCGCGGGGCAATGTCGAGAAACATTTCCAGGCCTTCGAGCGGCGCACCGCTCAGCCCGGCATCGCGCCCATCGAAACGCAGGGTCCACACCCCGCGCAGCTTGTCGGCCAGGCGCTGAGTGGCGGTATCGGCAGGCCCCGCCGTCGCTTCGCCCGGCGTTTCGGGCAGGTCGACCCGGGTGAGTTCCCGATGCGCGTAATACGCTGCCGGAACTGCCGCACCGGTCAGCGCCAGCCCCGCTATGAACCCTCGTCGAGAAATCGTCATTACCCTACCTGTTCCAGCCCCGAGACAGCCGTTATCCAAGCTAGAACGTAAACCCGGCAGACAAATTTAGCGCTGCACACACATCCATGACCCCGCGCTAAATTTATCGGCGATCCGCTCGTTCTCCACCAGATAGCAACAGCCGTCGCAGGCTGCGCAACGGTTAACCACACGAGACGGAAATGACAAGACCGCGTTGGAAAAAAGCTCTCTTCATCGGCCTGCCGCTGGCCCTGGCCATCAGTGCAGGTGCGGGCTTTCTGGCCTGGAATTACTGGTCGCCAGCAGGCTACCCGGTCAAGGTCATGCAACAGGCCGACGACCTGCAGGAGCGGATCATTTCCTTCGACAGCCACATCACCGTGCCGATGAAATTCGGCAGCGAGGGCAACGAAGCCGACAAGGACGGCTCGGGGCAATTCGACCTGGTGAAAGCCGCGCGCGGACGCCTGTCCGGGGCTGCACTGACGGTATTCGGCTGGCCGGAGATCTGGAACGGCGACAACGCCCCGCATCGTCCGACACCCGGTTTCGTCGACGAAGCACGCCATCAGCAGGAAGTGCGTTACAAAATCATCAGCGGGCTGGTGCGCGATTTCCCCAATCAGGTCGGCATCGCCTACACCCCGGACGACATGCGCCGCCTGCACGGCGAAGGCAAGTTTGCGATCTTCATCAGCATGCTCAACGCTTACCCGCTGGGCAATGACCTGAGCCTGCTGGACCACTGGACCGCACGCGGCATGCGCATGTTCGGTTTCAGTTATGTCGGCAATAACAGCTGGGCCGACTCTTCACGTCCCCTGCCCTTTCTCAATGACACGCCCGACGCACTGGGCGGCCTGTCGGAGATCGGCAGGCAGGCCGTGCAACGCCTCAACGATCTGGGCGTGATCATCGACGTGTCACAGATGTCGAGCAAGGCGCTGCAACAGGTCAGCGAGCTGAGCCGCACGCCGATGGTCGCCTCGCACTCGGCGCCGCGTGCGCTGGTGGACATCCCGCGCAACCTCAGCGACGAGGAACTGCAGCTCATCAAGCGCAGCGGCGGCGTGGTACAGATCGTGGCGTTTCCGGCCTATTTGAAGCCGCTGAGCCAGAAGACCCAGGACAAGCTCAACGCGCTGCGCAAGGACTTCGACCTGCCGCCGTTGCCGAACCTGGCCATGGCACTGATGCCCGGCGACCCGATCATCACCGTCTGGCCGGAACAACGCTTCGGCGCCTATGCCAGCAAGCTGTACGCGATTCTCGAGGAAGAGCCCAAAGCCACGGTCAAGGACTTCGTCGACGCCATCGATTACACCGTCCGCAAAATCGGCATCGACCACGTCGGCATCAGCTCCGACTTCAATGATGGCGGCGGTGTGAAAGGCTTCAACGATGTCAGCGAAATCCGCAATGTGACGGCCGAACTGATCGAGCGCGGCTATGCCGAAGCGGATATCACCAAGCTGTGGGGCGGCAATTTCTTGCGCGTCTGGGAGCAGGTTCAGGCTGCTGCTCGTCCGGATATGAAGCACATGAATCTCTCAAACGCCGCTACCCGACCCTCAGGCGCAGACGCTCATGACTGATCGCAGAACCTTCCTCAAACAGGCCGGGCTGCTCGCGGCGGCCCTGCCCCTGGGCTCCGGCCTTGCAACGGCAGCCGTGACGCCAGCGACTCAGCCGGCCTCCACGGACAAATGGACGCGCCTGAAACAATTGTTCAATCAGGACCCGGATTACGTCCACCTCTCCAATTTTCTGGTCACCTCGCACCCTGCACCGGTTCGCCAGGCCATCGAACAGCATCGTGCGCATATCGACCGTAATCCCGGTCTGGCCATGGACTGGGACCTGGGAGAGACCGAGCGCCGCGAACACGAGGTTCGCGTCTGGGCGGGCAAGTACCTGAACGCCCAACCCGGCCAGATCGCCCTGACCGGCAGCACCACTGAAGGCCTGGCAATCATCTACGGCGGTCTCCATGTGCGCCCGGATCAGGAGATTCTGACCACCGAACACGAGCATTCCTGCGTCCGCGATATCCTCAAATTCCGTCAGCAGCGCGACGGCACGCAGGTGCGCAAGATTCGCCTGTTCAAGGACCCGGCGACCGTCTCGGCCGATGAAATCATCGGCTCCATCGCGCGCAGCATTCAGCCGAAGACGCGGGTGCTGGGCATGACCTGGGTGCAGTCCGGCAGCGGCGTGAAACTGCCCATCGCGGCCATCGGCGATCTGGTCGAGGAACACAATCGCAACCGTGACGACCAGGAGCGCATTCTCTACGTGGTCGACGGCGTGCATGGCTTTGGCGTCGAGAACCTCGATTTCCCGGAGATGAGGTGCGACTTCTATGTCGCCGGCACCCACAAGTGGCTGTTTGGCCCGCGCGGCACCGGCATCGTTTGCGCCCGCTCGGAACAGGTCAAGGACCTCACGCCGCTGATCCCGACGTTCTCGGAAGCCACCGGTTTCAGCACGATCATGACGCCCGGTGGCTACCACTCGTTCGAACACCGCTGGGCGTTGAACGAGGCCTTCAAACTGCACCTGCAACTGGGCAAGGCCGATGTGCAGGCACGCATTCACCAGCTCAACAGTTACCTCAAGCAGCGCCTCAAGGCTCAGCCCAATGTCGAGCTGGTGACGCCGGTGGACCCTGCGCTGTCGGCGGGCTTCAGCTTCTTCCGGCTCAAGGGCCAGTCGTGCGACGACGTGGCGGCCTGGCTGATGAAGCAGCGCATGGTCGTTGACGCGGTAAGTCGCGACGTCGGCCCCGTGGTGCGCACCGCGCCGGGACTGCTGAACAGCGAAGCCGAAATCGATCGTTTCATGACGCTGCTCGCCCGGCGCGCCTGACACAAATTCACCGATCACCTGTTTTCCGTTTTCCATCGAGACCCGACATGAAAAAAACACTGCTGCCCCTGTCCGCCCTGCTCGGCCTTCTGCTCTGCGACAGCGCCCTGGCCGCCACGCCGGTATCCGCGCCAGGTAAGGTGTTCAAGGACTGCAAGGACTGCCCGGAAATGGTCGTGCTGCCTGCGGGCACCTTCACCATGGGGGCGCCCGAAGAGGAACTGGGTCGTCAGCCGGACGAAGGCCCGCTGCATGACGTGACCTTCGCCAAACCGTTCGCCATCAGCCGCTTTCAGGTACTGGCTGGCGAATGGGCCGCCTATATCAAAAGCTCCGGCTACAAGATGCCGGACGGCGATACCCGGCCGGGCCGCGAGTGCAAGGCCGGCAAGCCGCGCTACCCGCTGAGCCCGCGTCAGCCTGCGGTGTGCATGGACTGGAACGAAGCCAAGGCGTATGTCGAATGGCTGTCGAAAAAGACCGGCAAGTCCTACCACATGGTCAGCGAAGCCCAGCGTGAATACGCGGCACGCGGCGGCAGCAAGGGCTCGTTCCCGTTTCCGATGGACGAAGGCAAGCCCTACAGCATTGCCAAACACGCCAACACCTACGGCCCGGAAGACGGTTTCAGCTACACGGCGCCTGCCGGCAGCTACAGCCCCAACGATTTCGGCATCTACGACGCCCACGGCAACGTCTACGAGTGGACCGCCGATTGCGAGACCAGCAACTACAACGGCGCGCCCACCGATGGCAGCGCGTGGCTGGCCGGTGATTGCACCTGGAAGATGATTCGCGGCAATGACTGGACCGAAGCGCCGATCTTCTCGCGCTCCGGCAACCGCAACAGCCGCCAGCCGGATGTACGGGGTGACTGGCTGGGTTTCCGGGTCGCCCGCGACCTCTGACGGACTTCATGCGCCCCCGGCCTGAACCAGCCCAAGCCGCACTCACGGACACTGACGAGACACACCATGACCCGCACAACTGAAAGCCTCGCCCGGGAAACCCTGAGAATCCTCAAGCCGTTCTGGTGGCTGGTGGCGCTGTCGACCTTGCTGGGGATTGTCAGCGGCCTGAGCGTCACCGGCCTGCTGGCCACCATCAACAACGCGATGAACAGGCCAGGCGGGCCGGACACGCAGACCGCGCTGCTGTTCGCCGGCCTGTGTGTGCTGACCCTGGCGTGTTCGACCCTGTCCAACCTGTCGACCAATTACGTCGGCCAGCGAGTCGTCGCCAACCTGCGCCGCGAGCTGGCGGCCAAGGTGCTGGTCGCGCCCATCGAGCAGCTGGAACGCTATCGCGCGCACCGCCTGATCCCGGTGCTGCTCAACGACGTCAACACCATCAGCACCTTTGCCCTGTCGGTCGCACCGATGGTGATTTCGTTTACTGTCACACTAGGCTGCCTGGCCTATCTGGCCGTGCTGTCCTGGCAGATTCTGGCGCTGACAGTGCTCACCGTGGTGCTCGGCACCGGCGCGCAATACCTGGCGCATGCGTTCGGCATGCGCAGCATTCTGGCGGCGCGCAACAGCGAAGACGAATTGCAGAAGCACTACCAGGCGCTGTCCGCAGGCGCCAAGGAGCTGCGCATTCAGCGCAAACGTCGTCAGAACATGCTCGACGAAAAGATTCACGGGGCCACTGAACACATCTGCCGCTCGAACATTCGCGCTGCCAACATCTTCGTCAGCGCAGAAACCTTCGGCTCGATGCTGTTCTTTGCCGTGATCGGCATGGCCATCGCCTTCCAGGCCATGTGGCCGACCACCGAGAAAACCGTGCTGGGCGGCTTCGTGCTGGTGATGCTGTACATGAAAGGCCCGCTGGAGCGCCTGATGACTGCCCTGCCCGGCATCAGCCGCGCGCAGATCGCCATGCGCCGCATCGCCGAGCTGTCGTGGAAATTCTCCAGCCCCGAACCGCACCTGTTGGTCAGTGACCGCCCGACGTCGCTGGCCAGCATGCACACGCTGGAACTGCACAACCTGCGCTATGACTACCCGCCGGTCGAAGGCAGCGACGCCTTTCACCTCGGCCCGGTCGACCTGAGCATCAAACAGGGCGACATCGTGTTCATCGTCGGCGAGAACGGCTGTGGCAAGACCACGCTGATCAAGCTGCTGCTGGGCCTGTACACCCCGCAACAGGGTGAGATCCGCCTGAATGGCCAGACCGTTACCGCGGAAAACCTGGATGACTACCGCCAGCTGTTCACCACGATTTTCGCCGACTACTACCTGTTCGACGAGCCGTTGCAGGGCCAGGCCGCGCTGCCGCAGGACGCGGGCAAGTACCTGGAGCGCCTGGACATCGCGCACAAGGTCAGCATCGAGAACGGTGTCTTCACCACCACCGATCTGTCGACCGGTCAGCGCAAGCGTCTGGCACTGATCAATGCGTGGCTGGACGAGCGTCAGGTGCTGGTCTTCGACGAGTGGGCCGCCGATCAGGACCCGGCGTTCCGTCGCGTGTTCTACACCGAGCTGCTGCCGGAACTGAAGCAACAGGGCAAGACCATCATCGTGATCTCCCATGACGACCGCTATTTCTACGTTGCCGATCAGTTGGTGCGGATGCAGACCGGGCAGATTCAGGTCGAACAGGTTCACAGCGAAACCCGCGACAAAACCATTCCGGCGTGATTCATCCAAGCCTGGAACGCCCCGCCCGGCCAGCCCGCGAGCGGGGCTTTTTTTTGCCTGTGCATTCCGCGCCACGCTCAATTACTAGCCAAGCGCCATCTTTTTTCGTGGATTTTGAAAAAACCATTAAATAAACGTTATTCGCTTTCGTTCTCATTAACAGCGAATTGCGTGCCCAGCCATCTCTCGCGCACCGCCCCATAAAAAAGTGGCTCATGCCTGCCCGGTCGACGGCTGGACCCGACTGCGCAGACCTGAACGACGCCCCCGATCTCCTTGCCGATACTCACTGGAAAGAGCCAATTCATGCACAACCCGTCACGACTCACCCCGCTCAGCAAAGCGTTGATGCTCAGTCAGATGTTCCGCTCCCGGCCATCCATGGCGGCCATGGGTCTTGCGCTGTGCATGCCGGTGGCCGGCCAGGCGCAGGAAACTGTCGCAGACGATTCGAACACGACGGGCACGGTCAATCTGGCCCCGACCGCAATCGACTCGCATTACCTGGGCACCACCACCGACGGCACCGGTTCCTACACCACCGGCGCGGTGAGCATCGGCAAGGGTGCACCGCAATCGCTACGCGAAACACCGCAATCGGTGAGCGTGGTGACCCGGCAAGTCATGGATGACAACAACCTCACCAGCCTCAGCGACGTGCTGGAAGACACCCCGGGTATCACCTTCCAGTACCGCAACTTCGGCGGCCACGTGTACACCTCGCGTGGCTTCTCGTTGCTGGCGGAAAGCTTCCTGGTCGACGGCATTGGCGGCCAGGGCTATCAGATCACCGGCTGGATGCAGCCGGACATGGCGATCTACGACCGCGTGGAAGTGCTGCGCGGCGCGTCAGGGCTGCTGGTCGGTGCCGGTCAGCCCGGCGGCGCGGTCAACCTGGTGCGCAAACGCCCGACCGCCGAGAACAAATTCTCGATCACCACCCGCGCCGGTTCTTGGGACCAGTACCGGGTCGACCTGGACGGCAGCGGCAAGCTCAACGATTCCGGCACCCTGCGCGGGCGCATGGTCGCGGCCTACGATGACAGCGGCTCTTACCTGGACGGTCGCGACAGCCGCACGCCGCTGCTGTACGGCATCGTCGAAGCCGACCTGAGCGACGACACCACCCTGACCATGAGCCTGCGTCGTCAGGAGCAGGTCATCAACGGCTACTCGATCTATGGCCTGCCGCGCTACAGCAACGGCCAGTCGCTGGGCCTGTCACGCTCGACCAACCTGGCGCAGAAGTGGAACCGCCATGAAAGCGACATGACCGAGGTGTTCACCGAAGTCGCGCATCGCTTCAATGAAGACTGGACCAGCCGCACGTCATTGACCTATTCCCAGGGTGGCTTCGATCAGAACATTGCCTTCGCACGGGGCGCAGTGAATCCCGTGACGCTGGCGGGCTCCAACTTTCAGGGCACGCTGTTTCGCAAGGACGAGGTCGACAGCGTCGGTCTGAACAGCCAGCTGGAAGGCAACTTCAACGCGTTCGGCCTCGAACATCAGGTGACCCTGGGTGTCGACTGGTCGAAGCAGAACGCCAACACGCATCAGGCTACGGTGACCAGACGCACCGCGATCAACGTCTTCGACGTCGACCAGAACGCGTTCGCCAAACCAGCCCGTCCGGCCTGGCAAACCGACATCGACACCACCGAAGAACGCGCGGGCCTTTATGCCAACACACGCATTCACCTGAGCGAACCGTTGAGCGTGGTGCTCGGCACGCGCCTCAGCTGGTATGACTACAAGTACGACGTCAAAACCGGCTTGGCGAAGGATTACGAGTCCAAACAGACTCAGGAATTCACGCCCTTCGCGGGTGTTATCTATGACATCAACGACAGCTGGTCGTGGTACGCCAGCTATGCCGACATCTTCACGCCACAGGCCAACTACGTAACCTCCGCCGGCTCGCCACTGGACCCGGCCATCGGTTCCAACTACGAAACCGGCTTCAAGGGTGAGCTGTTCGACAAGCGCATGAACCTGTCGATGGCGCTGTTCTACATCAAGCAGAAAGATGTCGCTGCTGTCGATCTCGCGGCCCAGGATACTCTTACAACGTGCCCTACCAGCTCCGACGGATCCTGTTATCTGCAGGATGGCATCAGCCGCAGCAAGGGCGTCGATGTCGAGGCCAGCGGTGAAGTGTTGCCGGGGCTGCAAGTGTTCGGCGGTTACACCTACAACATGCTGCGCAACAACGGCGACTCGGATGTGGCTTACGAAACACCGAAACACATGCTGCGCCTCAACACCAGCTACAACCTGCCGGGTGCCTGGAACCGCCTGACCGTGGGTGCTGGAGTGTCGGCGGATTCGGGTTACGAAGTGCCGTCCAACAAAGAACTGGGCGTGGCCGGTCGGGCCATCTGGGATGCCAGGGCGTCGTGGAAACTGGACGAAAACTGGAAGGTGTCACTCAACGCCGAAAACCTGTTCGACCGCAAGTACTACACCACCTCGATCGCCACCGACCGCTCCAACGTCTACGGCGAACCGCGCAGCTACGTCCTGACCTTGCGGGGGGATTTCTGATCTAAGTAAACGATAGGCGTGATTCTAGCGCCTACGCTCTGCATTCAGCGTTATACACAAGCCCGCTTTTGATTCTGGCCGAAGGCCGTGGGAGCGAACTTGTTCGCGAAGACTGTAGTTCAGACGATGCATTTTTGGACAACATACTGGCCCATGAGCGTTTGAGCGAGCGGAACGCTGGGGGCCGGGACACTCAGCAAACATCTGCATACCACCAACTCCACCGCAAATGCATTATCCTTCGCCATTGATCTCAACGAGCCATCCCTCCCATGCAAACATCCTCCAGCCGTCTGCGCACAGGCCGCGTGAAAACGCTCGGCCTGCGTCTGGGCGGTGTGGGGCTGGTGCTGGCGTTGAGTGTTCAGGGGCAGGCGCTGGCGGAGGAATTCGAGTTCGATATACCGGCCCAGACGCTGAGCAGTGCCCTGAAGGAATTGGGCCGCCAGTGCGATCTGCAAATCCTCTATAACCCCGACGACCTGAACGGCAAGCTCAGCAGCCCGGTGCACGGCAGGCTGACGCCCGAACAGGCAGTTGCCGACCTGCTGAAAAAAGCCAACGTAGCGCACAGTCTTGAAGACAACACCCTGACCCTTGGCGCTGCTGCCTCCGCACAAACCATGAATCTCGGGCCGGTGGCGATCAAGGGCGACTCGTTCGGCATCACCTCCGAAGGCAGCGGCTCGTATGCGGCCACTGGCGTGAGCATCAACAAGACCGCTCAGTCGCTGCGCGAAACGCCGCAGTCGATCACCGTCATGACCCGCCAGGTGATGGACGACAAAAACCTCACCGGCCTCGACGAGGTCATGGCGCAGACGCCCGGCATCACCTTTTCCCAACGCAATTTCGGCTCTCATGTCTTCAGTTCGCGGGGCTTCGCGCTGGAAGACGAGAGTTACATCATCGATGGCGTGGCCGGCCAGGGTTACAGCGTGACCGGCTGGATGACCCCGGACATGGAAATCTACGACCGCGTCGAAGTGCTGCGCGGCGCGGCCGGCTTGCTGATAGGCGCGGGCAACCCCGGTGGCGCGGTCAATCTGGTCCGCAAGCGCCCGACCGCCCTGCCGCAGTTGTCGATCACCACTCGCGCAGGCAGTTGGGACAACTACCGGGTCGATCTGGATGGCAGCAGCAAACTCAACGATTCAGGCAGCATCCGCGGGCGTTTTGTAACGTCCTATGAAGACCGCGGCTATTTCACCGATGGTCTGCAGAAAACCGCACCGTTGCTCTACGGCATCCTGGAAACCGACCTGAGCGAAGACACCACCCTGACCCTGGGCGTACGCCATCAGAACGCCGACACCCAGGGCTTTTCGATCTTCGGTCTGCCTCGCTACAGCAACGGCAAGGCCATCGACCTGCCGCGTTCGACGTCGCTGGCCCAGGACTGGAACCGCCACCAGACCCGCACCGACGAAGTGTTCAGCGAACTGGAAACCCGCTTTGACGACAACTGGAGCGGCACACTGTCTGCCACTCACTCCGATGGCGCTTTCGATCAGAAGGTCGCCTATGCACAGGGCGCTATTGATCCAGCGACGCAGAGCGGTTCCCGGCTGGTCAGAACCCTGTTCCGCTCGGACGATATTCATAGCAATGGCATCGACGCGCACCTGGATGGCCGGTTCGACGCCTTTGGCCTGAGTCACCAGTTGACCGTCGGCGGCAACGGGTCCGAACAGAAACGCGAGTCGCGCTATGCCACGGTCAACGCCAATCAACCGCTGGCTATCTTCAGCCCCGACCACGACGCGATTGCCGAACCTGCGCGTCCGGCCTGGAGCAGCACGGACTACAGCGACAAGCGCTATGGCGTCTACAGCAACCTGCGCCTGAGCCTGACAGAGTCGTTGAGCCTGGTGATGGGTGGCCGGGTCAGCAGCTATGACTATCAGACCAGGTCCGCAGGCGTGACCCGTCGCGCCCAGGAGGACAATCAGGTCACCCCGTTTGCGGGGGTCATCTACGACCTCAACCGGGACTGGTCGTGGTACGCCAGTTACACGGATATTTTCCTGCCGCAAAGCGCCTATCGAACCGCATCAGGCACACTGCTTGATCCGGCCATCGGCGCCAGCCATGAAACCGGAATCAAGGGCGAGCTGTTCGACAAACGTCTGAATGTGTCACTGGCGCTGTTCTATGTGAAGCAGAAGGATGTGGCCGTCGAGGATGATGCCAATGCTGGTCAGTGCGTTAGCAATGATGCCTATGGGACCTGCTACCTGAACGGTGATATCCGGCGCAGCAAGGGCATCGACATGGAAATCAGCGGCGAGCCGTTACCGGGATTGCAGACCTTGGCCGGCTACACGTTCAACATCACCCGCGGCAGTGACGGGCAATCGATTTCAGCGGAAACACCCCGGCATATGTTGCGCCTGACCAGCAGCTACACCCTGCCCGGCACCTGGCGTCGCTTGACCATCGGCGGCGGGGTTTCGGCGCAGAGCGGCTACTCGGAACACGAGTCGACCCAGCCCATCGATAACGCTGGCCGGGCCATCTGGGATGCGCGGGTCGCGTGGAAAATCGACGAACACTGGACGGTGGCGCTCAACGGCAACAACCTGCTGGATCGCAAATACTACAAGGCCACCGGCGACATCGACCGCGGCAACTACTACGGCGACCCACGCAACTACGTCCTGACCCTGCGCGGTGATTTTTAAGCGACGCTCGCCCCTCGTGATCAACAGCGTCCAGAAAGGCACGCTCCAGCCCAGATACCTGTCGTTCCTCACGCTCCAGCGTGGGAATGCCGTTCGTGACGCTCTGTCACACCAGCTACGCCGCGCCACGCACTCAAGAGAGGACGCAGAGCGTCCAGAAAGGCATGCCCACGCGGAGCATGGGCACGATGGTGTTCTTCAGGACGCTTATCGTTCCTCACGCTTCAGCGTGGGAATGCCGTTCGTGACGCTCTGCGTCACACCAGCTACGCCGCACCACGCACTCAAGAGAGGACGCAGAGCGTCCAGAAAGGCATGCCCACGCGGAGCATGGGCACGATAGTGTTCTTCAGGACGCTTATCATCCATCACATCCCAGTCCAGACACCCATCGTTCCTCACGCTCCAGCGTGGGAATGCCGTTCGTGACGCTCTGCGTCACACCAAACGCTCGGCAAGCCCCTGCAGAAACGCTTCCGCGATCACCAGGTTGTCGTGCCGTTGATCGATCGTTGTCGAGCTGCGCAGTCCGTTGACCGAGCACTGTTCCAGCAGCACCGCTTCGGCCTTGGCAATCTGCCCCGGTTTACGGCTCTGCCCTGCCCACCAGCAATCGACCTGCACATTGAGGGTTTTCAAGGTAAACGCCTGGCTGAGTTTTGCGTTGGCTTCCAGTAACTTGTAACCGGTTTCGATTTCGTCCTGCACCGCGATGTCCTGGAACATGCTGCGCAGGCTGTCGACGTTCATCGCATGTTGCAATGCGATCTGCTCGATTACCTGGTCAATCACTTCACTCTCCCCGCTCACCGACTGCCGGGCCTTTTCGATCAGGTCGACAATGGTTTGCTCCTGCAAGCCCGGCACAAAGGCCTGCAGGCTCTTGATCAGGCTGCGGTAGTAGTTTTCGCCCTGCTGCTGCGTGGTGACTTGCGGGTCCTCTTCGACCCATTGCATGCCCACCGATGCCGGTAGCTGGGTGTCGACCAGCCCGAGAAAGCTCACCACCTCGCCAGCGCGCTCCAGCACATGCGCGACCTCGACGGCCAGCGCGCCGCCCATCGACCAGCCCAGCAGGTTGTAAGGCCCGTGCGGCTGGGTCATGCGGATCTGCTCGACGTAGTAATTGACCATGTCTTGCCACGACGTATCGAACCAGCCCGGCACCACGTAGGCCTTGTTGACCAATCCGTAAACCCGTCGGCTGTCGCTCAACCTGCCCGCCAGCGGGTAATACGAATAGGTGCCACCACCGCCCGGTGGCAGGCAGAACAGTGGCGCATGCGTCGAGCCATTGGCGTTCATGGCGATGACCGCCGATTTGACCCGAGCCTCATCGGCGCGCATGAAATCGGCGAGTTCACCCAGGGTCTGCAGCAACAGCAAGTCATGCAGTTTGATGGAGATATCGAACGTCTCGCGAATCCTGCCCACCAGTGAAACCGCCAGCAACGAGTGCCCGCCCAGCGCGAAGAAGTTATCGTTGAGCCCGACCCGTTCGACGTGCAACACCTGCTCCCACAACGCAGCAAGACGTTGCTCGAATGCCGTACGCGGCGCCACGTAACCCTGCTGTGAGCGGGCCACGTCCGGTTTCGGCAGTGCTCTGCGATCCAGCTTGCCATTGGCGGTCAGCGGCATCGAATCGATAAAGACAAAGTAGCCCGGCACCATGTAATCCGGCACGTGAGCCTTGAGGTGGGCCTGCAGACGCTCGCGCAGAACGTCCGGAGCCTCAGCGGCATCGGTTGGCACCAGATAAGCCACCAGTTGCTTGCCGGACGGCCCGTCGATGTCGATCACCGTGGCTTCGCGCACAGCGGCATGCTCATGCAGACGCGCTTCGATTTCACCCAGTTCGATACGCAGACCGCGAATCTTCACCTGGTGGTCGATACGCCCGGCGTAGTCGATGACACCTGCGTCGCGATAACGCGCCAGATCGCCGGTGCGGTACAGCCTGCCGCCGCCCTGCT
>NZ_JARVSW010000063.1:0-14673 GCF_030208985.1 Pseudomonas sp. MEJ108 | reverse complement strand
GTGGTCAGGTTGCTGAGTGGATCGTAGTCGTAGGTCAGCGCGCCCTGGGGCGACGTTTCCTGTGTCAGGCGGCCCAGAATGTCGTAGGCAAATTCCAGTTTTTCAGCCGTGACACCGAGCTTTCTGCCGCCGTCGGTAGGTGTGCGCTGAATGGACAGCAGGCGGTCGCTGTCGTCGTAGGTGAAATCCTGACGCGCGTCGTCGTTGAGCCTGGCCAGCAAACGGCCAACCGGGTCGCGCTCGAAATGCGTGCTGCGCTGTGGTCGCTCACCTTTCTCGCTGTAGCCGATTTCCTCGACCTGAGTCAGGTGACCGCCGAGGTTGTAGCTGAATCGGCGGGTCAGTTGGTCGATGCGCTTTTCTTCGATCAGCCGGTCGGAGTCGTCGTAGGCGAACGTGTAGGTGGCGTCGTTTTCATTGATTAGCGCGGCAAGGCGCAGGGCCTTGTCGTACTGGTAGCCCACGATCAAACCCTTGGGGTCCTGGCGTCTGATCGGCAGGCCACGGGCGTTGCGTGCCAGGTGCGTGGTCTGGTCCTTGCCGTTGGTGTGCGTGAGCACCTGGCCGTGGGCGTTGTAGGTGAAGCTCTCGCGGGTGCCGTCCGGATGGTTGATGCTCAGCACTTCGCCGCCGGGTTTGCGTTCCAGTGTGGTGGTGTTGTTCAGGGCATCAGTGACGGCGACCAGTTGATCGCGCTCGTCGTAACGGTACCAGGTGCTCTTGCCCGAGCAGTCCTGGAAGCGCTCGACCTGCGCCAGGTTGTTCCACCACAGGTATCTGGATTTGTAGGTCGCATCGATGATGGTGTGTGGCAGGCCATCTTCGCTGTTGAGGTATTCGGTCTTTTGACCCAGCGCATCGATCTCGGCAACCAGATTGCCTTTCGAATCGTAGCGGGCCGTCCAGACGGCGCCGTCAGGGTAAGTGATCTGTTTGACCAGCGTGGTCTTGTAGTGATGCTGATAACGGGTGGTTCGGCCCAGCGGGTCGGTTTCTGCGGTCAGGCGTGACAGATCGTCGTATTCGAAGCCCAGCTGATTGCCGTCAGGCAGCGTCAGACCGGTGATATTGCCGGTGTTGTCCAGCGCGATACGGTACTGCTCACCGCCGAAATCTGTGCTGGCGATGACGCGACGGTCCTTGTTGTAGGTCACCTCGGCGCGACGACCCAGCACATCGGTTACGCGCGTCTGGCGCGCCTCGAAATCATAATCGAAATGAAAGTGCTCGCCGTCGCTGGTCCAGTGCTCGACCACGCGCGGCTTGCCGTCGAGAACTTCCCAGCGGTATTCGCAACTGAGCCCCAGCGCATTGGCGTGGCGGGTCATCAGGCCATCGGTGTAGCTGAAGTTGCGCACCGAGTCGCCATTGCGGTTGTACACACTGTTCAACTGGCCATTGTTGTCGTAGCCATAGCGCACCAGCGTCTCGACGGCCTGGTCGCCGACGATCCGCTTGACGGTGCTCAGGCGGCTGGTCACCTCGTCGTAGTGCAGGTGCACACGATGCCCGCCGGTGGCGCAGATGTCGGTCAGAACGCCGTCTTCGCTGCGCACGAAATGCAGAAAATGACCGAGGGCGTTTTCGACGCGTTGCAGGGGAACAGGCTGGTTGTCGTCGGGGACTTCGCCGAAGTAGTAAAAGACGTTATCCAGTGTTTGCAGCAGGTAATGACCGCCTTCGGTACGCACCAGGTACAGCTGTTCCTGTGCGTTGTAGATACGTTGGTTATAGTCCAGTGTCACGAACGGCACGCTGCGGCCCTGATTGTCGCTGAGGTACAGAAAGCTGCCCTTGCGCCGCAGGCTTTGTTCCCAGGGCAACACCCAGCCTTTGCCCAGCGCGCTGTCGACATCAAGGTCGCTGGCGTAGAAGCGTGTCCACTCGATCGGCATCAGGCCGGGCAGGCTGAAATCGGACTCGTCGATCAGCAGTTTGCGTCCGGTGGTGGTGTCGACCGGGTTGCCGTGCAGGCCGCCCAGCACTTTTTCGGCCACGGGGGCGACGCCGAAGCGAAAAATGGCGTCCCCGAGAAAGACACCGCCCATGAACTGCAGCGCGCAAGGGCCTGCCGCTTTCAGGCCAGCCTGCATGCCCAGCTTGGCAATGCTGAGCACGGCCTTGGCGCCGCCGGCCACGACCAACAGAATGTCCACGGTGTAGCGGGCCATCGCCGACACTTCATCATCCACCGGCAGGTAGCGTTGGGTACCGCCGCCAATGAAGACGTTGGGCGAGCCGGTGCCGATTTTCGCGCCGCAGGTCAGCTTGTCGCCCTTGCGTGCGGCGGGCTGGCCATTGATGAAGACGTTGCTGGAGCCTTCGGCGACCTTGACGATCGGCGAGTGCTTGTCACACACGGCGGTGCTTTCGATGGCAAAGGCCGCGGGTCTACCGTTGATGAACACGTTGGGCGAGGCAGATTCGATCTGCCCCGCCGGAGAGCTGAAGGCGCTGCCGATACTCTCCCCGATGCTGGCAATGGCATTACCGGCCAGACCGACCGCCATGGCCAGTAAAAAACCGCCGAACCCGCACGTGGCGACGGTGAGCGAGACATACGCCACTGCCGCGATGCCCACAATCGCTCCGAGCACAAAGCCCGCCATTGCCCCGGTGTGTTCGATCTCATCCAGTAACCGCGCTGCCTCGAACATCGCCGTTACTCCTGCGGGCTGCGAGTAGTTGAGGTGCGATCACCTGAAGTGACGCTGATGTTCTGCAACGGATAGTCCATTAAAGCGTGTCCTGTCAGCGATGAAATAGAGTTCAGGGGGTGGTCAGGCCTTCAAGCATGCTGTCGAAATCCAGCAACCAGGTTTTCAGCGCGGGCTTTTCGGAGTCAATCACGCAGCCCACGCTCAGCCATTGGCGTTCGTTGTGATCGGCACATGGCACGATGGAACCGATAAGGCGTCCATGCCGTTCTTCGAGGCCTGCGCGAAAATGAAAATCCAGCGCCAGCGCTGCATTACCCGCCAACAGCGTTTCATAGTGGCGAATGACCTGGATTTCGCCATGCAGTGGCTGCAACGCCTTGACGGCTTCGGCGAACGCTTCGGCAAGCGTTGCCTCTTCAGGTACATCGCGACGCTGAACGGAGATCACGACAGGCTCTCCACCCACTTGAACGGTGGCTTCAATCGCGTTGCACTGGAAACCTTCCGGAAAGCCGAAGTGGAACCCGCCGAAATTGAAACTGCAGGGCGCGTTGAGCAACGGCTTTGGAACAGGAATGAGCGCTTCGACACGTTCAAGTGCCTGCTGCGCGGCAGCACGTTCGGCTGCCTCACGCGCCAGGGCTTCGTCAGCCAGCCGGCGTTCGGAGATGCGGTCATAAATACTGGTGCGCGTCATGTGGCCGGAACCTTGTTCGTCAACATCTACACGTCCTTATGCACGGCGGCCCCAATGACTGCCATTTGCAAGTTGACGATAAGCACTTGCGCGCGTGATTTATATGTCCTGCGGTTACCCGCTTGCCTGGAAATGTCTGAAACCCCCATGCGAAGAAGGCTACGGACACAGTCTACTGTCGAAGGCTGAATCGTTCGACCTTTTCCCAAATGAAAGTTCACTGTGGGCAGGGCAAAGCTCCAGAAGGCTGTGTGCCGAGCTTTCTGAAGCTTGAGCGGTTGTTTTGAACGCTATTTAAGCGCCTCAACCACCTCCTCATCCTCCCGCCGATGCGCCCACTGATACAACGCCGGCAACACCAGCAACGTCAGCGCTGTTGACGACAGAATCCCGCCAATCACCACCGTCGCCAGCGGTCGCTGTACTTCGGCGCCCGTCCCGGTGGCGAGGGCCATGGGGATGAAGCCGAGGGAGGCGACGAGTGCGGTCATCAGCACCGGGCGCAGGCGGGTGAGGGCGCCTTCGTTGATGGCGTTGTGCAGCGAGTGGCCTTGTTCGCGCAGGCTGCGGATGAAGGCGATCATCACCAGGCCGTTCAGCACCGCCACACCCGACAGGGCGATGAAGCCCACGCCTGCGGAGATCGACAGCGGAATGTCGCGCAGCCACAGGGCCATGACGCCGCCGGTCAGGGCGAACGGGATGCCGGTGAAGACCAGCAGGCCGTCCTTGAGGTTGTTGAACATCATGAACAGCAGCGCCAGTACCAGCAGCAGCGCCACCGGCACGACGATCTGCAGGCGTTTGGCGGCCGATTGCAGTTGTTCGAACTGCCCGCCCCAACTGGTCCAGTAGCCGGCCGGGATCTGCACGCCGTTGTCGATAGTGGTGCCCGCTTCTTCGACAAACGAGCCGAGGTCGCGGCCGCGCACGTTGGCGCTGACGATGACCACACGCTTGCCGTTCTCGCGGCTGATCTGGTTCGGGCCGAGCACCAGGTCGAGGCTGGCGACCTGGGACAGCGCGATGAAGCTTATCTGCTGATTGCCAGCACTGCTGCCTGTAACTGCGGGCACCGGTATAAGCAGGCTGGAAAGCCCGTCCACGTCGGTTCGCAGTTGCTCGGAGAGGCGCACCACCATGTCGAAGCGGCGGTCGCCCTCATACAGCGTGCCCGCCTGACGACCGCCCAGCGCAATGGCGATGGCGTCCTGCACATCAGCCACGTTGAGGCCGTAACGCGCGGCCTTGTCGCGGTCGATATTGATGGTCAGCACCGGCAGCCCGGTGGTCTGCTCGACTTTGACTTCCGAGGCGCCTGGCACTTTTTGCAGCGTAGAGGCGATTTTTGCGGCAGTCTGGTTCAGCACGCTCATGTCGTCGCCGAACACTTTCACCGCGACGTCACTGCGCACCCCCGAAACCAGTTCGTTGAAGCGCAACTGGATCGGCTGGGACAGTTCGTAGTTGCTGCCCGGCACACTGGCGGCGGCCTTTTGCAGGTCGGCGATCAGCGTTTCGCGAGACTTGTCCGGGTCAGGCCATTCGCTTTGCGGCTTGAGCATCACGTAGCTGTCGGAAATGTTGGGCGGCATCGGGTCGGCGGCGATCTCGGCGGTGCCGGTGCGGGCGAACACGCGCTGCACTTCCGGGACTTTTTCGATGATGGCTTTTTCCAGACGCTGCTGCATGTCCACCGACTGGGTCAGGCTGGTCCCGGGCACACGTAATGCCTGCAAGGCGAAGTCGCCTTCGCTCAGGCTCGGGATGAACTCGCTGCCCATGCGGCTGGCGGTGAAGCCGGACAGCACGATCAGCACGAATGCCATGCCGAACGCTATCGAGCGATGCCCCAGTACCCAGCTCAGTATCGGCGCGTAGCGCTGGCGGGCGGTGCGCATCACAAAGCCTTCTTCTTCCTTGACCTTGCCGGTGACGAACATGGCGATGGCGGCAGGCACGAAGGTCACCGAAAGAATCATGGCGCCGAGCAGGGCGATGACCACGGTGAAGGCCATCGGGTGGAACATTTTGCCTTCCACACCGGTGAGGGCGAAGATCGGCAGGTACACGACCATGATGATCAGCTGACCAAAGATCAGCGGTCGACGGGCTTCTCTGGCGGCGGCGAATACCTCGTGGAAACGCTCGCTGCGGGTCAGCATGCGGCCGTGCTTTTGCTGGGCATGCGCCAGTCTGCGGATCGCATTTTCGACGATCACCACCGCGCCATCGACAATGATGCCGAAGTCCAGTGCGCCCAGGCTCATCAGGTTGGCGCTGACTTTGTTGGTGAACATGCCGGTGAAGGTGAACAGCATGGCCAGCGGAATAACCATGGCGGTGATCAGCGCAGCACGGATGTTGCCGAGGAACAGAAACAGAATCACGATGACCAGGATCGCGCCTTCGATCAGGTTCTTCTTGACCGTTGCGATGGCTTTTTCCACCAGCGTGGTGCGGTCATAAACCGTTACCGCTTCCACACCCTGCGGCAATGTTCGGTTGATCTCGGCGAGTTTGGCGGCCACCGCCTGCGAGACGGTCCTGCTGTTTTCACCGATCAGCATGAACACGGTGCCGAGCACCACTTCACGGCCATTTTCGGTGGCTGCGCCGGAGCGCATTTCCTTGCCGATGCCGACCTCGGCGACGCTGCTGATTCTGATCGGCGTGCCCTGCACATTGGCGATGACGATGTTGGCGATGTCGTCCACGGTGCCCAGCTGACCCGGTGCGCGAATCAGTAACTGCTCGCCGCCGCGTTCTATATAGCCTGCGCCGACGTTGGCGTTGTTGCGCTCCAGCGCTGCCACCAGATCGTTCAGCGTCAGCTTGTAGGCGGCCAGTTTCTTCGGATCAGGCGCGATCTGGTACTGCCTGGCGAAACCGCCGATGGTGTTGATCTCGGCCACGCCCGGCACGTTGCGCAGTTGCGGCTTGATGATCCAGTCCTGAATTACCCGCAGGTCGGTCGGCGTGTACGGCGTGCCGTCCTCTTTCAGCGCGCCCTCACGAGCCTCGACTGTCCACAGGAAGATCTCGCCAAGGCCGGTGGAGATCGGCCCCATCATCGTATCGACGCCTTCCGGCAACTGGTCCTTGGCGATCTGCAGGCGCTCGTTCACCAGTTGGCGGGCGAAGAACAGGTCGGTGCCGTCCTCGAAAATCACCGTGACCTGCGACAGGCCCGAGCGCGACAGCGAGCGCGTCTGTTGCAAACCGGGCAGCCCCGCCATGTTGGTCTCGATGGCGAAGGTGATGCGCTGCTCGGTTTCCAGCGGCGAGAAGCCGGGCGCAGAGGTGTTGATCTGCACCTGTACGTTAGTGATGTCGGGGACCGCATCGATGGGCAGTTTCTGGTAACTGGCGATGCCCAGCCCAGCCATGAGCAGCACAGCAAGCATCACGACGATGCGCTGTTCAATCGCGAATTGAATCAACCGTTCAAACATGTGGGTGTACTCGTGGGACGCAGATCAATGGGCGTGCTCGGCGGAGCCTTTGCCCAGCTCCGACTTGAGGATGAAACTGCCGGCGGTGGCCACTTGTGTGCCGGCCGCCAGGCCCTTGACGATTTCCACGTGGCCACCATCGCGGCGGCCGAGTGTCACTGGCGTCAGTTGAAACCCTTCAGCGTTGCGCACGAAGACCGAGGGTTTGTCCTCAACCGACTGAATCGCCGATTCGGGAAGACTGACCGCCACACTGGACTGCTCGGCGGCGACTTCCACCGAAACGAACAGGCCGGGACGCCAGGCGCCCTGCGGGTTGGCCAGTGTCACGCGCACGGCCGCAGCGCGGGTCTGCTCGCCCAGCAGGCTGCCGACGTAGCCGACCCGTCCTTCGACCCGGGCATTCAGGTCGGGCGCACTGACGATGACCGGACGACCGACCACCACCTTGTCCAGATCCCTGGGCGCCACGCCGAAGGTGGCCCAGACACGCGACAGGTCGGACAGCGTGAAGGCGTTGCTCGCCTCGCTGACCATCTCGCCGATGCCCAGGTGTTTTTCCACGACCACGGCGTCAAACGGTGCGATCAGCTCGTAGCGGCTTCCCGCTGAAGGATGGGTGCTGGCACCGATGGCGCTGATCTTCTGCCGTGCATTGGCGAGGTTGATGTCGGCCTCCTGAAAGTCCTGACGCGCCTGCAAGTAATCCTGCTCGGCCGAGATCCTGTCTTCCCAGAGTTTCTTTTCGCGTTGCAAGGTCAGACGCGCCAGTTCCTGGCGTCGTTGTGCAGCGTTCAATTCGCTGCGTTGATCGGAAATCTGCTGGCTGGCAATCACCGCCAGCACCTGGCCCTTTTTCACCGCCTGACCCAGATCGACCTTCACGGCTTCGACCACGCCGCTGACCCGCGGCACGACATGCGCAGTGCGGTCTTCATCGAAGCGGATTTCGCCGGGGAAGGTCACGGTCGTGCTCATCTGCCGGGGTTCTGCGCTGGCCAGCTCGATGCCTGCCGCCTTGATCTGCTCGGCGGTCAGCTCGATGTGTCCTTCTTCCTCTTCTTCATGGGAAGACTCGGAGGCTGCGGCATCCGGTTTTTTCGCCTCGTTGCCGTGGCCCTGCTCGTCGGCGTGGCCTGGCTCTTCAGAGTGCCCCTGCTCGGCGTCATGCGCGTGCTCCTCGGCCGATGGCTTGGGTCCGGCGGTGAACGGCAGCATCTGCGGGTTCAGGGTCAGACTGCCCAGACCAATGATGACCACCACCGCCAGCGCGATGGCAATGCTTCGTTTGTTGTTCATGAAGGCTCCCGGCGATCAGGTGCGTGCAGCACCTTTCGATACGCTCGATACAGGCGGAAAAGGAAAGTCAGGGGTTGAGGCTGAAGCGGTTGAGATCACCGTGTATTCGCTCGATGGCGACTCTGGCCTCGGTGGCGGTGGCCAGCGATTCGAGGTACTGGCTGCGCGCCGAAATCAGCGTCCGTTGCGCATCCAGCACTTCCAGAAAACCGAACTTGCCCATCTCGAAACCGCGCGTTGCCGTGTCGACGGCACGTTGCGCCGCGGGCAGGATCACGCGGTCAAAGGATTCGACTTCCTGCGCGGCGGTGGTCCATTGATCGAGGGCGGACTGCGTCTGCGTGCGCAGCTTCAGTTCGACGGCGTTACGCAGGTCGCGTGACTGGTCGGCACGGCGTGATGCCGCGAGCACGTTGCCTTGATTGCGGTCGAACAGCGGCAGTGGCATCGACAGGCCCACGACGTTGACCCGCTCGCGCTCTTCGCGGCTGTACTGGCTGCCGACGCTGACGGTCAGGTCGGGGATGCGCTTGGCGCGTTCCGACCCCAGCGCGGCTTCGCGCTGCTCGATCTGGGTCTGCGCCAGGCGCAGCTCGGCGGACTGATTGAGGGCGGTCAGTAGCTTTGCGCTCGGTGGCAGTTTGCCCGGCGACAGGTCGCTGTAGTCCAGACGTTCGAAAGAGGCGAGCGGCGAACCGGTGGTGCGCGCCAGCTCGCGGTTGCTGTTGATTTTCAGGGTCTCGGCGCGGCGCACCAGCAGATCGGTTTCAGCCAGTTGCACTTGGGCGCGTGTGGCTTCCACCGGCGATACCTTACCCGCCCGGACTCGCCCTTCGGCAACCTCAAGGCCGCGTTCGGCCAGTGTCCTGGATTGGCGCGCCAGTTCCAGACCAGCCTGCGCCCGCGCGGCTGCGTAGAACGCCTGAACCACCTCGGCACGCAGTTCGTTGCCGCGGCGCTCCAGCTCCAGACGCGCAGCGTCCTGACCCTTGCTGGCGGCCTCGATCCGCGCCCCGCGCTTGCCGCCCAGTTCCAGTGCCTGGCTGAGCATCACGGTGGTGGTGCTGGTCTCGCGGCGGGTGTCTTCGACTTCCCATGACACTGTCGGGTTGGGAATCAGTCCAGCCTGCTGGCGATCACCCTCGGCAACGCCGATCTCCCACTGGGCTGCGGCCAGTTCCGGGTTACGGGCAAAGGCGGCTTCCAGTGCCTGAGGCAGACTGATGCCCTGGGCCATCGCCATGCCCGGAGCAATGAACGGTAACAACATCAGACAAAGTGCGCCGACTCTCATGCCGGGCTCCCTGCCAACTCTTCGTTACGCCGAATGCGTACGTTGTTCTCCAGACCCATGAAATCACCCCATCAAAGCAAGAATACAAACAGGCACCAAGGCACTGAAGTTGGCTGAGCGGGACTTTATGCAATGGGAGCTATCACAGGGATTGCTGGAAAATTACGATTCTGTTATCTCGCGAGACAGGCGTTTCTTTTCAGTACACTGCACGGCATCGTCATTCACCGTTCATCAAACAGGAAGCCTGGTTATGCGAATCCTTGTAGTAGAGGACGAGCCGAAAACTGCCGAGTACATGCATCAGGGTCTGACCGAAAGCGGCTATGTGGTCGATATCGCCAACACCGGGCTCGATGGGCTTTACCTCGCGCAGCATCAGGCCTACGACGTCGTGATTCTGGACGTGAACCTGCCGGAGATGGATGGCTGGGAGGTGTTGAGCCGCCTGAGAAAAACCGTCAACACGCGCATCATGATGGTCACCGCACGGGGACGGCTGGAGGAGAAGGTCAAGGGGCTGGAAATGGGCGCCGATGATTATCTGGTCAAGCCGTTCGAGTTTCCCGAGCTGCTGGCCCGGGTCCGCACCCTCATGCGCCGCAGCGAACAGACCACGACCGCCAAGGTGTTGCAGGTCGGCGACCTGGAGCTCGATCAAGGCCGGCACCGGGCGTTTCGCGGCAAGCAGCGCATCGACCTGACGACCAAGGAGTTCGCGCTGCTGCACCTGTTGATGCGGCACAGCGGCGAGGTCATGTCGCGCACCCAGATCATTTCGCTGGTCTGGGACATGAATTTCGATTGCGACACCAACGTGGTGGAGGTGTCGATCCGCCGTCTGCGCGCGAAGATCGATGATCCGTTCGAGACCAAGCTGATTCACACGCTGCGTGGTGTCGGTTACGTACTGGAAGTGCGTGAATGAAGCTGACCCGTCTCTCGACACGTCTCGGATTGACGGTCGCGGCACTCATCGGGTGTCTGGTGCTGGTCATGGAAATGCTCGCCTATACAGCCATTTCCCGTCAGCTCGATATACGTGCCGAAGACGCTTTGAGCGAGAAGTTCAGGCAGATCGAACACAGCATGAGCGAGGGGTTTCTGGGCGTCGCCGACATCGTCCAGTACCCGCACACGCTGCGTGACCAGATCGTCGGGCATGACAGCTTCTCGCTGACCATTCTCGACTCGGGCAGCCCTCGGCAAGAGCTGATGAGCGTTGGTAACGTAGAGGGACGAAATCTGCCGGTTCCCGATGCCGACACGCTGCCGCAAGGCTTTCAGGAACTGAAATCCGCCCAGGGCCACAAGATTCTGCTGGGTTACAGGACCGTGCGCCTCAAGACCGGTCAGGACGTGCTGGTCAGGCTGTCCATGGACAGGGAAAGCGACACCGTGCTGCTGCACGCTTACGTCACATCGACCTGCCTGGCCTTGCCGGTGATTCTGCTGCTGGTCGGCTTTGGCGTCTGGTGGGTGGTGCGTCGCGGGCTCAGGCCGCTGGGGGCGTTCAGGAAAGTCACCGCGCTGATCTCGGCCCGCGACCTGTCTCATCGCATGAAAGTGAAGGGCCTGCCTGACGAATTGCGCGACCTGGCACATGCCGTCAACTTCATGCTGCACAGGCTGGACGGCGATGTGCAGCAACTGGCGCAGTTCTCGGACGACCTCGCGCATGAGTTGCGCTCGCCGATGAACAACCTGATGGGCAGGGCGCAGGTCACGCTGTCCAGACCGCGTCCGGCGGAGGAGTACAAACAGGCCCTGGAGTCCTGCACCGAAGAGCTGGAGCGCATGTCGCGCATGATCAGTCAGATGCTATTTCTGGCCAGTGTCAGCCAGCCCGCAGCGCCGTTGCCGGTCGAGGTCATCGACCTTCGCGAGGAGGCGGACAAGGTCGCCGAACTGTTTTCCTCTTCGGCGGAGGATCGCGACATCACCTTGCAGGTTCAGGGGCACGCCAGGGCGACCGGTGACCGGCTGATGATTCAGCGAGCGATTTCCAATCTGCTGTCCAACGCCATTCGCCATGGTCTGTCGGGCAGCGTCATTACCGTCACGCTAGCCACGCATGAAGATGAAGTGTCACTGGCGGTGCGCAACGCAGGGGATGGTATCGATGCCGAGCACCTGCCACGCCTGTTCGATCGTTTCTATCGGGTGCATGTCAGCCGCGCGCGACAGCAGGGCGGGACCGGGCTCGGTCTGGCGATTGTGCGTTCCATCATGAGCCTGCATGAAGGGCAGGTCACGGTGCGGAGCGAGCCAGGCCAATTCACCACGTTCAGCCTGATCTTTCCTAAACTGGTGTAATGCGTCAGGTTGGTGGTCGTTCTTCAAGAACCTTTCGCTGACCCCCCGCTCATAGTGTGTGAGCGGGTATTGCCCGGATGCTTCCGATGAAGCTGAACCTATAAGGATGGACGTATGACAGTTGCTTTCTGGTGCGTGCTGGTCGCGATCCTGCTGCCGATTATCTGTGCCGGTATCGCCAAGTTCGGCAGCGGCAAATTTGGCAGCGGGCACAATCATGACCCGCGTGCCTTTCTCGACAAGCTGGAGGGGTTCCCGCGCCGCGCGCATGCTGCCCAGCTGAACAGCTTTGAAGTGACCCCGGCGTTTGCCGCAGCGGTGATCATTGCGCACATTGCCGGTAACGCGCAGCTGGTGACCATTGACGTGCTGGCGGTGCTGTTTATCACCAGTCGCCTGCTGTACATCATCTTTTACCTGGCTGATCTGGCCGCACTGCGCTCGCTTGTCTGGCTGGTGGGCATGGGCCTGATCATCGCGCTGTTCGGGGTGTCGGCTTTCCCGGCCGTGTCCTGACAGCCGTTTTGCGACGCTGCCGATCATGGGCAGCGTCGCAACCTGATCAATCGTCCGGCTGGACTTTCTCGAGTTCGGTCTGGGCTTCCTGCAATTCCTTGCGCGAATCGGCGAGCTTGTCCTTGCGCTTGTTGATCTTCTCTGGATCGCCCTTTTCCATGGCCTTGTTCAGGTCGGTCTGACGGCGGCTGACTTCCTGCTTGGCGTCGAGCACCTTCTGCTTGCGTTGTTTGATCAATGACGTTTCGGTGCAGTTGGCATTGACCTCGGCGAGTGCCTTTTCAAGGTTGGCCTGCTCCGTTTTGTCACCCTCGGTCTTGGCGTTCTGAATCTTGCTGCTGATTTCCTGGCTTTTGATCTGGCATTCGGACTGCACGGGGGCCTGTGCGTCTGCGAATACGGTTGTGGCGAGCAGCGTGCAGCTGGTGAAAAGAATCAGTGGTGATAAAAACTGCATATGAACTCCGTTTGAATACGGACAGAAAAATGAACGTCCGCTACTTAAAACCTGAAATGCTCTGTGCCTGCAATTGCTGGCTCAGTGCCTGTACCTGTGGGTCCTGAAAAAAAGCCCTGAGCCTGGCTGCACGACCAGGACCGATGCCGGGCTCTGCTTGCCATTGCTCGACGCTGCGACCAGCCAGCTCGTGCCAGTTGTCGGGCAGTCTGGCGCCTCCCGTGGGCGGCAGTCCGATGGCCTTGAGCCATGTCTGAAACGGCCGTTCGCGTGCGGTTTGCAGGCTGTCGAGCAGTTTAGCGCTACTGCGTTCAGCGAAGCCGGGAATGTTAACAAGCTCAGCATGATTCAGGGTCATCCAATCGAGCAAGCCCATGATTTGGCCGTTGTCGATAAGTGTGTTCCAGGTCCCCGGACCAACGCCGGGCAAGGCCAGGCCTTTCTTGCCACTGAGCCATGCCAGTCTGGCGCGGAACTGACTTTCGCAGCCTGGAGTGGCTTGCCAGCAGCTGAGTTCATGAAAGTCGTCAGCTCGCGGAATGATCATGTCGGCTCGTTCGGCAGCACGCGACACCACGCCGTCGA
The DNA here is from genome assembly GCF_030208985.1 of Pseudomonas sp. MEJ108. Lineage (NCBI taxonomy): Bacteria > Pseudomonadati > Pseudomonadota > Gammaproteobacteria > Pseudomonadales > Pseudomonadaceae > Pseudomonas > Pseudomonas sp. MEJ108. The sequence continues at coordinate 1,394 of NZ_JARVSW010000063.1, read as the reverse complement.
GTCTTGGAATCGTCAGCCCGGCCAGACTCACGGCGATCTGATCGCCAGGCCTGATATCCAGTGTTTGCCAGCGCTGCAGCGAGCCCGTGCTGATGCGGCTGACGGTACGATCATCGAGGCGCACCGGGGTCAGCTCCAGCACCGGCGTAATCCTGCCACTGCGGCCGATCTTGAAGTTGACCTTGCGCACCTCGGCCAGCGCCTGGGCGTAGGGATGTTTCCAGGCGGCAATCCAGTAAGGCGCACTGGCTTGCCAGCGCTGCGCAGGTGGGCGCTGACCCTGGCGCATGATCACACCGTCCGTGGCGAACGGCAGGGGATTGCGATACCAATGTTCGCGCCATCGTGCGGCCTGGGCGTAGTTTTCCAGTGGATGCGTATAGGCCGCGCTGTCCTCAAAGCCCATGGCTTGCAGGCCCGCGAGTCGTTGCGCCATATCGGCAGGCCCGTTCGGCCAGTCCCAGACGAACAGCCCGATGGCGTCGGCCTGCTGCGGGCTGATCGTCTGCCGTGCCAGCAGTCCCGCAACCTTGCTGCGCGCGTTGACGCTGCCGGATGCGGCCTGAATATGATCGTCCAGCCGCCAGTACAGCTCGCCTTGCAGGATTGTGGATTCAGCCTGGGGCAGTTGTTGAGCAATGGCCTTGATCAGCCGCGCCTGCGAGGTCCAGTCCTGCCCCTTGCGCCCGTCACCACGACTGATCGCCTGCACAAGCCGGCCCTTTTCGTAGACCAGCGTGACGGCTACGCCATCGACCTTGGGTTGAATCCACAGATCGTTGCGGCCCTTGAGCCAGTCCTTGACGCTGCCTTCGTCGGCCAGCTTGTTGACGCCCGTGTGCGGAACGGGATGAGGCAACGGGCCGACTGCTGTCTTTAGCGGATCGGACTCGGGAATGGAAACGGCAAAGCACGAGCGCCACAGGCTCAGCTTCTGCCGCGCCTGATCGTAGAGCTCATCCGCGATTTGCGAAATGCCCTGCCGGTGGTAGCTGTCGTCCCACTCGGCAATCTGCTGTTGCAAGGCGGTGACCTCGCTGCGCGCCTTGGCTGCAGGCCAGTCAGGGCATTGCCTGGCATGGCCGAGGCCGGGCAGAACAAACACAAGAGCGCACGTCATCAGGCGAAAGGTAGGCAGCATCTAAGCATCCTTGCTTTAGGAATGGGCCCGATGAGGCTAGTCGTTGTCGCGTGGTGATGGGGTAGGGCTTGGTTACCGGGTTTTGCCATTGCGCAGGCCGGCATGTCCACGCAGAGTAATCAGTGACTGCACCGGCGTCTTCGTGAGCAAGCTCACACGCCCTTCGGGCAGAAGCGCAGCGCATCGGGCACGATAGTCGAGGTTATCGTTCCTCACGCTCCAGCGTGGGAACGCAGTTCTCGACGCTCTGCGT
>NZ_JARVSW010000072.1:0-16298 GCF_030208985.1 Pseudomonas sp. MEJ108 | reverse complement strand
AAGATTCGTCGTTTGAAACAATGCCTTCGCGAACAAGTTCGCTCCTACAAAGGCCCGTTCTCATGCTCGAACGTAGGTAGCGAGAGGCCATTGAAACCGAGTGCAAACATCACCACCGACGGCTGCTGTTCAGCCCCTGCAGGTACTCATCCCCACCCAACTGACGCATCTGCTGCCGAATCCAGCCTGCGCGGCGCGAGACGTAGCTGCTCGGGTGGCTGGCGCTCCACTGGCGCGGGTTGGGCAGGACGGCGGCGAGGTAGCTGGCCTGTTGCGCCGACAGTGCGCTGGCATTGGTGCGGAAGTGGTGTTGCGCCGCAGCCTGTGCGCCGAATACGCCTTCGTCCCACTCGACACTGTTGAGGTACACCTCGAGGATGCGCTCCTTGGACCACAGTAGCTCGATCAGCATGGTGAACCAGGCTTCCAGCCCCTTGCGCAGGTAGCTGCGGCCGGACCACAGGAACAGGTTTTTCGATACCTGCTGGCTGAGCGTGCTGGCACCGCGTATCGAACCGCCACGCTCGTTGTGCAGAATGGCCGCTTGAATGGCATCGACGTCGAAACCCCAGTGCTCGGCGAATTTCTGGTCTTCGCCGGCAATGACCGCGATTTTCAGATTGTCGGAGATTTTGTCCAACGGTTCCCAGTCGCGTTGCAGGTCGATAGGCTCGCCGTCGAACCAGGATTCTACCTTGCGTTCGACCATCAGCGCCGTGCCCGGTGGCGGCACCCAGCGCAGAACCAGAACCACGAGAACACTGCCTGCGGCGAACCACAGCAGGGCTTTGACGATGCGACGAAGAATAGACTGCAGCATAGAGATGGCTTGGCCGAACCCGTTGAGCGGGCCATTATACAGACCGTGCGCCTTTCGACGATTTTTCCCTGGAGTCCCAGATGCTTCGTAGCTTTTTGATGCTGGCCGCCTTCTTCGGCTTCACTGGTGTGGCTCTGGGCGCATTCGCCGCCCACGGCCTCAAGGAACGCCTGAGTGCCGAGTACCTGGCCGTGTTCCACACCGGTGTGCTTTATCAGCTGATTCACGCGCTGGCCCTGCTCGGCGTGGCGATCCTGGCAACGCACATCCCCGGACGCCTGATTACCTGGGCCGGATTCTCCTTCGCGGTCGGTATTCTGCTGTTTTCCGGCAGCCTCTACGCCCTGACCCTCACCGGTTTCAGCAAGCTGGGCATCATCACGCCGTTCGGTGGTCTGGCCTTTCTGTTCGGCTGGTCGATGCTCGGGCTGGCGGCCTGGAGGCTGGGTTCGCCTCCTTGAGCGTCTGCTCTCGTGAAGCAGGCCGCGCTTGAGACGAATGGCGTGGCTTTGCCTTGGTCATACCGGCTGATCGGGCTAGAATGCTGGCCCCCCAAAAATGATGGCTGCTCTCGCATGCACATTCAGTTGAACGGCGAACCCTTTGAATTGCCCGATGGCGCAACCGTCGCGGCATTGCTGACCCGTCTGGACCTTGCAGGGCGCCGGGTCGCGGTGGAACTGAACCTGGATATCGTGCCGCGCAGTCAGCATGTGACAACCGTCCTGAGCGAAGGCGATCAGGTCGAAGTGGTGCATGCCATTGGCGGTGGCTAGTTCGCAATCCGCACTGCGCCCAACCCCATCTGCACGTTATGAGGATTTCCGATGAGCAATGTTCGCAGCGACAAGCCTTTCGTCCTGGCCGGTCGGACTTTCGAGTCGCGCCTGCTGGTGGGCACCGGCAAGTACATCGATATGGAACAGACCCGTCTGGCCATCGAAGCCTCGGGTGCCGAGATCGTCACCGTTGCCGTGCGCCGCACCAACCTGGGCCAGAACCCCGGCGAGCCGAACCTGCTGGACGTGCTGCCGCCTGATCGCTACACCATATTGCCGAACACCGCTGGCTGCTTCGATGCGACCGAGGCCGTGCGCACCTGCCGCCTGTCCCGGGAATTGCTCGACGGCCGCAACCTGGTCAAGCTCGAAGTGCTGGCCGATCAGAAAACCCTGTTCCCGAATGTGATCGAAACCCTCAAGGCCGCCGAGATCCTGGTCAAGGACGGCTTCGACGTGATGGTCTACACCAGTGATGACCCGATCATCGCCCGCCAGCTGGCCGAAATCGGCTGTATCGCGATCATGCCGCTGGCCGGCCTGATCGGCAGCGGTCTGGGTATCTGCAACCCGTACAACCTGCAGATCATTCTTGAAGAAACCAAAGTGCCGGTGCTGGTCGATGCCGGTGTCGGTACTGCCTCCGACGCCACCATCGCGATGGAACTGGGCTGTGAAGCCGTATTGATGAACTCGGCCATCGCCCACGCCCAGCAGCCGGTGATGATGGCTGAAGCCATGAAACACGCTGTAATTGCCGGTCGTCTGGCCTACCTCGCCGGGCGCATGCCTCGAAAACTCTATGCCAGCGCGTCTTCGCCGCTGGATGGCCTGATCAAGTAAGAGCCCGTTGATGACTGATTCGCACGTTCCGCACCCAGAGTCGCCTGCTGTCGAAGAAGGCGAAGAGCGCCCGCACCGCCGCATCAAGAGTTTCGTGATGCGAGCCGGCCGCATGACCGAAGGTCAGCAGCGCGGCCTCGATCAAGGCCTCCCGTTGTATGGCCTGTCGCTGACTGACACGCCGGTGGATTTCGATCAGGTGTTCGGCCGCTCTGCGCCGCGCACGCTGGAAATCGGCTTCGGCATGGGCCACTCGCTGCTGGAAATGGCGGCTGCCGCTCCCGAGCACGACTTCATCGGTGTCGAGGTGCACTCTCCAGGCGTAGGCGCGCTGCTCAACGGCGTTCTGACCCAGGGGCTGACCAATGTGCGCGTCTACGATTGCGACGCCATTGAAGTGCTGAACCGCTGCGTTGCGGACAACAGCCTGGATCGTCTGATGCTGTTCTTCCCGGACCCGTGGCACAAGAGTCGTCACCACAAGCGGCGCATCGTGCAGCCTGAATTCGCCGCACTGGTGCGCAGCAAGCTGAAGGTCGGCGGGGTGTTCCACATGGCCACCGATTGGGGGCCTTACGCGGAATACATGCTGGAAGTGATGAGCGTGGCGCCCGGTTATCGCAACCAGGCTGAAGACAACCAGTACGTCCCGCGCCCTGCGGAACGGCCGATCACCAAGTTCGAGCGCCGTGGCGAGAAGCTCGGGCACGGCGTCTGGGATCTGAAGTTCGAAAAAGTCGACTGACCGGGATTGCGGGTTGGTAACAACCCGCAATCCCGCGATGTTGTGCCGCTTACTGAATCTCGTCCGGCTTGACGATCACCCAGTTCTTGTCCGCCGTAACCGGCAGTTTCTCCCTGGCCTGAGCTTCGGCATTGTCCTTGATCATGCCGTTCAGCTGGGTCATGTATTTGTCCTTGCGGTTGATCCACAAGTGCACGCCGCCCTTGCTCACGTCGACGCTGTGGAACAGCATGTAGCCGTCGCTGGTCGGGGTGTCGCCGCCGACCAGGACCGGTTTTTTCCACTGATCGATGTAAGTCAGAATGGCCGCCTGCTTGCCGGCCATCCAGGTCGCCGGGGTCCACAGATAAGGCGTCAGCTCCAGGCCCATATTGCTTTTCGGATCATACTTACCCGCCGTGATCTGCTTGCGTGCGGTGGTCAGCTCGCCGGTCTTGCGGTCCTTGAGCAGTGTGCTCACGCCGATCACATTCTGTGGTTTGACGTTGTAGCCGTACTTCGGATCGGCAGCGACCATGCGTACCAGCTCTTCGGACGCAGCGGTCATCACATACACCTCGATGCCGTTTTCCATCAGCTTGTTGTACAGCTCGGCCTGCCCGGTGAATACCCGCGGCGGCTCGACGTTGATTTGCTTGACGGTGTCGCCTTCGTAGTAGGTCGCAGGGATCGGCTTTTTCAGCGCCATCAGCTCATCGACGTAGCCCTTGAGCTCCTGAAGCGTAAAGCCGGAAAACACCTGCGCGACCCACGGGTAGCAGACCATGTCGTCTATTTCGCAAAGACGATAGTAGTAACTGAACAGGCTTTCCTTGTGCTCGGCGGTGTCTTTGAAGGGGGTCAGCTTCAGCGAGGGATCGAGTGTTTCGCGGGTGATCAGGCCTTTGTTTTCCATGTACGGCAACAACGCTTCTTCGAGGTCGAAGCGGTAGCTGGTGTTGTCCATGTCGAAGACCGCGTAATTGCCCTTGTTGGCATTCGCCGCAATCATTGCGTCGAGCGCCTTGGCGGCAGGCTCGGGCCAATGCTTCAGTTCGGTGGCCGCGATAGCCTGGCTGGCAAGCCCGAAGCAGACGGCAGCGGCCAACAGTTTTGGCACGAGTTTCATAGGCGATTTCCCCTTGTCGAAAAAACGAAGGGGCAGACCGTAACAAATTATTGTGAAGGCAAAAGTACGTCAGCGACCCGAAAAAGGCCAAATGACGCCGTTTGCCCCTTTATTTGCGACGGTGAAACCAAAAACGACACTTTTGTTGCAGTTTTTCGTCAGCGGTTGCAGTTGCGCCGAAAACCGCTGATCAGACCCGTTCCCAGACTTCGAAGTTGTAGGCAGGCTTGCCATCGACGGCGGCGTTTTCGGTGTTGGATACCAGCGCCCACTGCGCGGTATCGAACTCCGGAAACCACGCGTCGCCATCAGGGCTCAGCGCCACGCGAGTCAGGTACAGGCGATCTGCCTGAGGGAGGCCCTGCGCGTAAAGCTGCGCGCCGCCGATCAGCATCACCTCGTCGACACCCTGTTCCTGCGCCCACTGCTCGGCACGCACAACGGCGGCGTCCAGCGAAGCGAAGACTTCTGCGCCTTCAAGCTGCAGGTCAGTCTGGCGGCTGACCACCAGGTTGAGGCGGCCGGGCAGCGGGCGGCCCAACGAATCCCAGGTCTTGCGGCCCATGATGATCGGCTTGCCGAGCGTCGTGGCCTTGAAGTATTTGAAATCCCCCGGCAAATGCCAGGGCATGGAATTGTCGACGCCAATCACTCGGTTTTCACCGAGGGCGGCAATCAGGCTGAGGGGGAGATGAGTTTTCATGCCGCGAGGATATCAGAGGTCGCAGGGCAGGCGAATGAACTGACATGCGCCGTGCTCAGTCCCATGATTGCGGTTATGCTCACCGCTGAATTCAATCAAGAGACACTGTGTGACTGCACTGACCCCCCTCGATACCCTTTGGCTGACCGAAGCCGTGCGCCTGCGTGAACAGCAGGCTGGCGTGCTGGATGATCTGGAAGCCAATCGCCGTGCCCGCGCTGCCGGAGGCGACCTGACTGCACGCATTACCCATCGCGCCCTCGGCCTGGCGCAGCGCGACGGCATGTTTGGCGCGCTGCATCACTGGAAGCAGGGCGCACGGCTGGCGTTGATTGCGCTGGCGGTGCTCGCGGTCATCAGTGGCGCGGGCCTGGCGTTCGCCGCAATGGGCGACGGGCAGGCACCGGTCAATGTGTTCTGGGCGCTGGGCAGCCTGCTTGGGCTGAACCTTGTGCTGTTGCTGACCTGGGCGCTGGGCCTGATCTTCGCCGGGCGCAGTAATACCGGGCTGGGCCGGGTGTGGCTGTGGCTGAGTGAAAAGCTCGCCCGTGACGCCCAGGCCGCACAACTCGCCCCCGCGCTGGTTTTGCTGCTGCAACGCCAGCGCCTGAATCGCTGGGCGCTCGGGCTGGTGGTTCACAGCCTGTGGCTGCTGGCGTTACTCACTGCGCTGCTGTTGCTGTTGATGCTGATGGCGACCCGGCGTTACGGGTTTGTCTGGGAAACCACCATTCTGAGCAGCGACACGTTTGTCAGCCTCACCCAGACGCTCAGTACCGTCCCGGCATGGCTGGGGTTCAGCGTGCCGGATGAAACCATGATTCGTGCCAGCGGCAATGGCGCGTTGAGTATCGAGAATGCGCGTCAGGCCTGGGCGGCCTGGCTGGTGGGTGTGCTGCTGGTGTACGGCATCGTGCCGCGTCTGTTGCTGGCCGGGTTCTGCCTGTGGCGCTGGAAGCAGGGCAGGGCAGCGCTGCGCCTTGATCTGGATTTGCCCGAATACCTTGAATTGCGTGAGCGCCTGATGCCCAGCAGCGAGCGCCTGGGTGTCAACGATGCCGAACCTGCTGCGCTGCATCAGGTGCAGTCCGGCCTGGGGGCTGTTGAAAGCAATGGCGCCTTGTTAGTGGCCATCGAGCTGGATGATCAGCAGGTCTGGCCGCCAGCGCTGCCGTCGGGTGTGGCCGATGCAGGCATTCTCGACAGCCGTGAGTCGCGCCACAAACTGCTGGAGCAACTGACCCAGTATCCGCCTGCGCGCATGCTGATCGCCTGCGACCCGCGCCGCTCGCCGGACCGTGGCAGTCTGGCGTTGATCGCCGAACTGGCACGCTGCGCCGGAGCAACGCGCATCTGGCTGTTGCCCGCGCCTGCCGGGCAGAGGCTTGACCCTGAGCGCCTCGGCGACTGGCACGTCGCGCTGGATCAATTGCAGTTGCCGCACGCCGACACTGTGCCCTTGAACTGGCTGGAGACAGGCCATGACTGAAGCAGACGGCACTCGTGCGATCAAGCTGGCGGTGGTCGGTCATACCAATGTCGGCAAGACCTCGCTGCTGCGTACGTTGACCGGTGATGTCAGCTTCGGCGAAGTGTCCCATCGTCCCAGTACGACTCGCCATGTCGAGGGCGCGCGCCTTTCTGTGGACGGTCAGGCCGTGGTCGAGCTGTACGACACGCCGGGTCTGGAAGACGCCATTGCGCTGCTCGATTATCTGGAGCGCCTGGACCGCCCCGGCGAGCGTCTGGACGGGCCGGCACGACTGGCGCGTTTTCTGGAGGGCAGCGAGGCACGCCAGCGTTTTGAGCAAGAGGCCAAGGTCATGCGCCAGTTGCTCGACTCGGACGCAGGTCTGTATGTGATCGATGCACGTGAGCCGGTGCTGGCCAAATACCGTGACGAGCTGGCGGTATTGGCGAGCTGTGGCAAGCCGCTGCTGCCGGTGCTGAATTTCGTCAGTGCGCAGCAGCACCGCGAGCCGGAATGGCGCGAAGCGCTTTCCCGCTTGGGCCTGCATGCGCTGGTACGTTTCGACAGCGTAGCGCCCCCGGAAGATGGCGGTCGTCGTCTGTATGAAAGCCTGGCGCTGTTGCTGGAAAGCGCGCGGCCGCGGCTTGAACGGCTGATTGATGATCAGGAAAAACAGCGCTCGGCCAAACGCCACAGCGCTGCTCGCCTGATCGCCGAGCTGCTGATTGATTGCGCAGCGTGCCGACGCAGTGTTGAAACCACCGCCGACCAGGAGCAGCAGGCCGTGGAAGCGCTGCGCAAGGCGGTTCGGCAGCGCGAACAGCAGTGCGTCGAGGCGCTGCTCAAGCTGTATGCGTTTCGCAAGGATGATGTGTCCAGCAGCGATTTGCCGTTGATGGACGGCCGTTGGGGCGATGACCTGTTCAACCCGGAAACCCTGAAGTTGATGGGCGTGCGCGTTGGCGGCGGCGTGGCGGCTGGCGCGGCGGCCGGGGCAGGGGTCGATCTGATGGTTGGCGGCGTGACGCTGGGTGCGGCGGCGCTGGTCGGGGCGATTGCCGGTGGTGCGTTATCCACCGCGCGCAGCTACGGCGGCCGGTTGCTCGGCAAGCTCAAGGGGCGCAGAGAGCTGACCGTCGACGATGCGGTACTGCGCCTGCTTGCCCTGCGTCAGCGTCACTTGCTGCTGGCGCTGGGTATCAGAGGCCATGCTGCGCTGCACAGCATCGAACTGACCACGCCGCAGGACAAGACCTGGCGCAAAGGCAAAATCCCCGAACCCCTCTCCCGAGCCCGCGCCCACCCGCAGTGGTCGACGCTCAACCCACATCCCAAACCGAATCAGGCTGAGCGGCAGGAAGCGATTGTTGAGCTGGCGGATGTGGTTTTGCAGGATTGAACTGTTCCGGCGCTGAAGACCGGACGCAGAGCGTCCAGAGCGGCATGCGACGCGGAGCGTCGCACGATAGTTGAGGTCATCGTTCCTCACGCTCCAGCGTGGGAATGCCTGTCGTGACGCTCTGCGCGTCACAGATCCAAGCCGCGCCACCTGCTCAAGGGAGGACGCGGAGCGTCCAGAACGGCATACCCACGCGGAGCATGGGCACGATAGTTGTAGATCCTATCGTTCCGCACGCTCCAGCGTGGGAATGCCTTGCGTGACGCTCCGCGTCACAGATCTGTGCCTTGCCGCAAAGTGATGGCTGGACGGATTCAGACTGCCCGACAAGCAGTGAAAACGCGCTTCTTGTTTTTTATTGATTGATCGTTCAATAAAAAATCTTTAGACTGGCCCCGTCATTTCGATACAACGATCACTGCAGACACCCGGGAGAATCGCGCCAATGCCCAAGGTCGGAATGCAACCCATCCGCCGCCAACAGTTGATCCAGGCCACGCTGACTGCGGTCGATCAGGTCGGTATGGGTGACGCCAGCATTGCCTTGATTGCGCGACTGGCAGGCGTATCAAACGGCATCATCAGTCACTATTTTCAGGACAAGAACGGCCTGATCGCTGCCACGATGCGGCACCTGATGAACGCCTTGATCCAGAACGTCCGCGAACGCCGTCAGGCGCTGACCGAAGACAGCCCCAGGGCTCATCTGCAAGTGATCATCGAAGGCAACTTCGACGCCAGTCAGGTCAGCGGCCCGGCCATGAAAACCTGGCTGGCCTTCTGGGCGACCAGCATGCATCACCCTTCGCTGCACCGATTGCAGCGTATCAACGACCACCGTTTGTATTCGAACCTGTGCTGTCAGTTCCGCCGCACCTTGCCACTGGAACAGGCACGCAGCGCCGCCCGCGGGCTGGCAGCCCTGATAGACGGGTTGTGGCTGAGAGGCGCGCTGTCAGGCGATGCATTCGACACCGAGCAAGCGCAACGGATCGCTTACGAGTACATGGACTTTCAATTGGCGAAATCGGCGAGCTGAAGCTTTCGAAGCTCCTCACCGAGCGACTGTATAAGCCTGTTGCCGAACCAACCCGGCACACTGAAAGCAGTCATCGCCCCCCACTGAATTTGCGAGGACTTTATGGCCCGTTTTGAACTGCAGAAACTTTACATCGATGGCGGTTATGTCGATGCCAGCAACCCTGAAACCTTCGACGCCATCAACCCGGCGAACGGCGAAGTCCTGGCGCAGATCCAGCGCGCCGGCAAGGACGATGTCGAGCGCGCCGTCGTCGCGGCCGAAAAGGGTCAGAAAATCTGGGCCGCCATGACTGCGGTCGAGCGTTCGCGCATCCTGCGCCGTGCCGTCGACATCCTGCGCGAGCGCAACGATGAACTGGCCGCTCTGGAAACCCTGGACACCGGCAAGGCCATCTCCGAAACCCGCTACGTGGATATCGTGACCGGCGCCGACGTGCTGGAATACTACGCAGGTCTGGTGCCGGCCATCGAAGGCGAGCAGATCCCGTTGCGCGATTCCTCCTTCGTGTACACCCGCCGCGAGCCGCTGGGTGTGGTAGCCGGTATCGGCGCCTGGAACTACCCGATCCAGATCGCACTGTGGAAATCCGCCCCGGCGCTGGCGGCGGGCAATGCGATGATCTTCAAGCCGAGTGAAGTCACTTCGCTGACCACCCTGAAGCTGGCAGAAATCTACACCGAAGCGGGCGTACCGAACGGCGTATTCAACGTGCTCACCGGCAGCGGCCGTGAAGTCGGCACCTGGATCACCGAGCACCCGCGCATCGAGAAAGTCTCCTTCACCGGCGGCACCGACACCGGCAAGAAAGTCATGGCCAGCGCCTCGAGCTCGTCGCTCAAGGAAGTGACCATGGAACTGGGCGGCAAGTCACCGCTGATCGTGTTTGACGATGCCGATCTGGATCGCGCCGCTGACATCGCTATGATGGCCAACTTCTACAGCTCCGGCCAGGTCTGCACCAACGGCACCCGCGTGTTCGTGCCGAATGCCCTGAAAGCCGAGTTCGAAGCGAAGATCCTCGAGCGTGTGAAGCGCATCCGCGCCGGTAACCCGGAAGACGAAAACATCAATTTCGGCCCGCTGGTCAGCTTCGAGCACATGGAAAGCGTGCTGGGCTATATCGCCAAGGGCAAAGAGCAGGGCGCACGTCTGTTGTGCGGCGGCGATCGCCTGACCGGCGGTGTGTTCGACAAAGGCGCGTTCGTTGCGCCGACCGTGTTCACCGACTGCACCGACGAGATGACCATCGTGCGTGAAGAAATCTTCGGCCCGGTGATGAGCATCCTCGGTTACGACACCGAAGATGAAGTGGTGCGCCGCGCCAACGATACCGACTTCGGTCTGGCCGCAGGCATCGTGACCCGTGACCTGAACCGCGCCCACCGCGTGATTCATCTGCTGGAAGCCGGTATCTGCTGGATCAACGCCTGGGGCGAGTCGGCGGCACAAATGCCGGTCGGCGGTTACAAGCAGTCGGGCGTCGGCCGTGAGAACGGCATCAGCTCGCTGGCCCAGTACACGCGCATCAAGTCGGTACAGATCGAACTGGGCGATTACGCCTCGGTTTTCTAAGCACGGTTTCAGTGGCACGCGGCAGGCCTCAAGCAGACGCACTCAAAAGCTGCCTGCCGCACCCCATTTTCACGAGTATCGCCTGGCGGCTTCTGCTTGCGGCCAAGGCTTGAAACTCGCAGCTCTATGAGGGAGCCTCTATGACGACTCAATCCGAATACGACTACATCATCATCGGTGCCGGCTCGGCCGGTAACACCCTGGCAGCCCGTCTCACCGAAGACGCAGGCGTCACCGTTCTGCTGCTCGAAGCCGGTGGCCCGGACTACCGTCTGGATTTCCGTACCCAGATGCCTGCCGCCCTGGCATTCCCGCTGCAGGGCCGTCGCTACAACTGGGCCTACGAGACCGAGCCAGAGCCGCACATGAACAACCGCCGGATGGAATGCGGTCGCGGCAAAGGCCTGGGCGGCTCATCGCTGATCAACGGCATGTGCTATATCCGCGGCAACGCGATGGACTACGACGGCTGGGCCAAGGAGCCAGGTCTCGAAGACTGGAGCTACCTCGACTGCCTGCCGTACTTCCGCAAGGCCGAAACCCGCGACATCGGCCCGAATGATTACCACGGTGGTGAAGGTCCGGTCAGCGTGACCACGCCCAAGGCGGGCAACAATCCGCTGTTCCACGCGATGGTCGAGGCGGGCGTGCAAGCCGGTTTCCCGCGTACTGACGACCTCAACGGTTATCAGCAGGAAGGTTTCGGTCCGATGGACCGCACCGTGACGCCTAACGGTCGTCGCGCCAGTACCGCCCGTGGTTATCTGGACGAGGCCAAGAAGCGCTCGACCCTGACCATCGTCACTCACGCGCTGACCGATCGCATTCTGTTCGAAGGCAAGCGTGCCGTCGGCGTGGCCTACCTGGTGGGCGACAGCGACACGCGCATCCAGGCCCGTGCCCGCAAGGAAGTGCTGCTGTGTGGCGGCGCGATCGCTTCGCCACAGATTCTCCAGCGTTCCGGCGTCGGCCCGGCCGAAGTGCTGAACAAGCTGGATATCCCGGTGGTTCATGACCTGCCGGGCGTTGGCCAGAACCTTCAGGATCACCTGGAGATGTACCTGCAGTACGCCTGCACCCAGCCGGTGTCGCTGTATCCTTCGCTGAAGTGGTGGAACCAGCCGGCCATCGGTGCCGAGTGGATGTTCCTCGGTACAGGTATCGGCGCGAGCAACCAGTTTGAAGCCGGTGGTTTTATTCGCTCCAGCGAAGCGTTCGAATGGCCGAACATTCAGTACCACTTCCTGCCGGTGGCGATTAACTACAACGGCACCAAGGGCGTTCAGGAGCACGGTTTCCAGGCTCACGTCGGCTCCATGCGTTCGCCGAGCCGTGGTCGTGTGCAGGTCAAATCCAAAGACCCGCGCGAGTACCCGAGCATCCTGTTCAACTACATGGCCAGCGAGCAGGACTGGCAGGAGTTCCGTGACGGCATCCGCCTGACTCGCGAGATCATGCAGCAACCGGCACTGGACCCGTACCGTGGCCGCGAAATCAGCCCCGGCATCGACGTGCAGTCCGACGAGGCGCTGGACCAGTTCGTGCGTGAGCATGCCGAAACGGCTTATCACCCGTCCTGCTCGTGCAAGATGGGCACCGACGAGATGGCGGTTGTCGATGGTCAGGGTCGCGTGCATGGCCTGCAAAGCCTGCGCGTGGTCGATGCCTCGATCATGCCGATCATCACCACCGGTAACCTGAATGCACCGACGATCATGATCGCCGAGAAAATCGCCGACAAGATCCGTGGTCGTCAGCCTCTGCCACGCAGCACGGCTGACTACTTCGTCGCAGGCGACAAGCCGGCACGCGGCAAGCCGCTGCGCGAGATCAGCCACCAGGCTTGATCCGACGACCAGGCGTCCTCCCGGGACGCCTTGCGTTGTGCATGCTCCAGCGTGGAATGCATGTCCACACTGGAGCATTGGTACGACAGTTACGAGATTCTCGTTCCTCACGCTCCTGCGTGGGGACGAGAACCCGCTCGATTCAGACCCTCCTCCCGACAGACGCGAATTGCCACTACCCCTCCGCTCTGCCACAATCGCGAATGATTCTCTTTAGTTAGAACTTTCTCATCGAGGCCATTCGTGTCGTCAGTCCCAAGCACTCATAGCGAGATCGTTGGTGCGCTGTATCGCGATCATCGCGGCTGGCTGCTGGCCTGGCTCAGACGCAATGTCGCCTGCCCGCAACGTGCTCAGGATTTGAGTCAGGACACGTTCGTGCGCTTGCTGGGGCGCCATGAATTGCTTGCGCCCAGAGAACCGCGTGCTTTCCTGGCAACCGTCGCCAAAGGGTTGATGTTCGATCACTTCCGACGCGCTGCGCTGGAGCAGGCTTACCTCGGGGAATTGATGCAGGTGCCCGAGGCCGAGCAGCCCTCTCCGGAAGAGCAGCTGCTGATTGTGGAAGACCTCAAGGCCATCGACCGCATGCTCGGCACGCTGTCCAGCAAAGCGCGTGCAGCTTTTCTATACAGTCGCCTCGACGGCATGAGTCACGCCGAGATTGCCGAGAAGCTGGGCGTTTCGGTCTCGCGCGTCAGGCAGTACCTGGCTCAGGCCATGCGTCAGTGCTACGTGGCGCTCTACGGTGAGCCGACGTGAACACCAGACCGGTCTCTGCCCGTGTGCTCGATGCGGCCATCGAGTGGCAACTGAACATGGACAGCAACGGCGGCAATGACGCCGAGCTGGCGCGCTGGCTGGCCGCCGACGAAGAGCATGCGCGGGCCTGGAGCCAGTTGGGCATGGTCAATCAGCGCTTTGCTTTGCCCGCAGGTCCGGCACGCAAGGCGTTGCAACAGTCACCGGGTGCCCTGCGGCACAGCTTGCGCAAGCTCGGTGGCGGTCTGGCCGGAGTGTTCATGGCCTTGGGCCTGGCATTGTTCGTCGGCGATCGCTATCTGCCGATCGATTACTGGCTTGCCGACCAGCGCACCGCCACCGGTGAACAGCGCGACGTGCGTCTGGCGGACAACACCCTGATTCGTCTGAACACCCACAGCGCAATCGATGTGCGCTTCGATGCGCAGCAACGTCGGGTCATTCTGCAGGACGGTGAAATACTGGTGCAGACCGGCGATCATGATGACCCGCGGCCCTTCATCGTCGAGACGGCGGATGGAAAGATGCGTGCTCTGGGAACGCGTTTTCTGGTCCGGCGCGAGTCCGATGGAACCCTGCTCAGCGTGTTGCAATCGGCGGTTGTCGCCCACCCGCGTAATGCTTCCGGTGAACAGGTTCTGCGTGAGGGCCAACAGGTGCTGCTGACCCGTAACGGCCTTGGCCCGTTGCTTGGCATGCCTTCCGGCGTCGACGCCTGGACGCGCGGCATGCTGGTGGTGGACAACGCGCGGCTGGCCGACATGCTCGCTGAACTGGGGCGTTACCGGACAGGACATCTGGGCGTTGACCCGAAGGTGGCCGATCTGCGCGTCACCGGCACCTTCCCGTTGACCGATACCGACCTGGCGCTCAAGGCGCTGCTGCCGACCTTGCCTGTGCAGATCGAGCAACACACGGCGTGGTGGGTGTCGGTGCTGCCCAGGGATCAACAGCCCGGCACCCCTCCGGCAAAACTCTGAAACATACCCTTTCATGCGGACAACGGATCGCCCTGACACTTTTTCGGTTTCGAGCGGCTTAGTCTTACAAGTCATTTCGGGGACGCGCTCAGCGCTGCGTCTCTTCGTCTGTGGATAAACCATGAAAAGCCAAACCGTGCGCCGCTGGTCCATCGTGCATACCTGGAGCAGCCTGATTTGCACCCTGTTCCTGTTGATGCTGGCTGTCACCGGCCTGCCGCTGATCTTTCATCATGAAATCGATCATCTGCTCGGCGACGCTCCGCATTACAAAGAGATGCCTGCCGATACGCCACGCCTGGACCTGGAGCAACTGGCCAGGGCTGCCGAAGCGCATCGCCCCGGCGAGGTGATGCAGTATTTTGGCTGGGACGATGAAGACCCCAATGGCGTCATGGCAATCACCGCTGCAACCGCCGGCACCGAGCCCAACTCCTCGCACACCTTCGCCCTCGATGCGCGCACCGGTGAGGCACTGGAGATGCCTTCTGCCAACGGCGGCTTCATGATGGTCATGCTGCGCCTGCACGTAGACATGTACGCCAATCTGCCCGGCAAACTGTTGCTGGCGTTCATGGGCTTGCTGTTTGTGGTGGCGATCGTTTCCGGGACCGTGTTGTATGCGCCGTTCATGCGCAAGCTGGAGTTCGGCCAGGTGCGGGTCAATAAATCCAGGCGTACGCGCTGGCTGGACCTGCACAACCTGATTGGCGTAGTGACATTGACCTGGGCGCTGGTGGTCGGCGTGACCGGGGTGATCAGCGCCTGCGCCGATCTGCTGATTGCCTCCTGGCGCAATGATGCGCTGGCTACCATGATCGCTCCCTACAAGGACGCGCCGCCATTGACCCAGCGCGCCCCGGCGACTCGATTGCTGGAGATTGCCGAATCCGCTGCGCCCGGCATGCAGGCCGATTTCATCGCCTTCCCCGGCACGCGCTTCTCCAGCGAGCATCATTACGCGGTGTTCCTCAAAGGCAATACACACCTGACTGCGCACCTCGCCACACCGGTGCTGATCGACGCCCAGACCCTGCACGTCACCGCCGTGGTCGAACGTCCCTGGTACATGGACGCACTGGGGATGTCGCAACCGCTGCATTTCGGCGATTACGGCGGCATGCCGATGAAGATCCTCTGGGCGGTGCTGGACGTGCTGACCATCATCGTACTCGGCAGCGGCGTTTATCTGTGGTGGGTGAGGCGTCGTGCCGCGCGCTCGGTGAGCGCTATTCAGGCTCAGGTGGCGCAATGAGTTCGAAGCCATCGCGATTCTGGAAGACCTTTGCGATACCCGCCGTCATAGCGCTGCTTATCGGCGGCGGGCTGTTCGCTGCGCTATTGGGTGACGGCTGGTGGGATACGCTGGCGTGGCTGGGCATGGGGACGGCTGCCCTGTTGAGTATCAAGGGCTTGCTGGTACGGCGCGGTTGATTGAAGTGCTGATTGCAGGCACAGCACAGGCTGACTAGTCTAGGATCCTGTCTCATTCGAGGAATACCCATGTCAGCGCCCACGATGACGTTGTACTTCAACGCCGCTTCGCCCTTCGCCCGCAAGGTGATGGTGATGCTGCATGAAACCGCTCAGCTCGATCGCGTCGAGTTGCAGACCACAGTACTGACACCGGTCAGCCCGTCTGCCGAGCTCAATGAAGACAACCCGGCCGGCAAACTTCCCGCGTTAAGGCTGGCCGACGGCAACGTCATTCATGACAGCCGGGTGATTCTTGATTACCTCGACCATCAGCACGTGGGCCTGCCACTGATCCCACGGGAAGGTTCGGCACGCTGGAGGCGCATGACCCTGGCCTCGCTGGCCGATGCGGTGCTGGATGCAGCGGTGCTGATCCGCTATGAAACCGCCTTGCGTCCGCAGGAAAAACACTGGGATCAGTGGCTGGACAACCAGCAGCAGAAGATTGAACGCTCGCTGCATTACTTCGAAAGCGCTGCGGTCACCGAGCTCAGCACGTCGTTCGATGTCGCATCGATCAGCGTCGCCGCGGCGCTCGGCTATCTGGATTTCCGCCAGCCGGATCTGAACTGGCGCAGCACTTATCCGCGACTGGCCGCCTGGTACCTGGACATCAGTCAACGCCCATCGATGATCGCGACCCAGCCGCCGGTCTGAGTCAATCTGCGCCGCGCTGCACAGTCAAGCCAGGACGCAGAGCGTCCAGAAATGCATACCCACGCGGAGCATGGGTACGATGGTGTTCTCGCGG
>NZ_JARVSW010000053.1:0-16463 GCF_030208985.1 Pseudomonas sp. MEJ108 | reverse complement strand
CACGTAGATGTTCTGCAGCAGCGCTGATCTTGTGGGAGCGAGCTTGCTCGCGAAGACGGTATTTCAGTCGATGCATTTTCGGCGATTATGTTGACCCTTTCGCGAACAAGTTCGCTCCCACGGCCTCCGGCCAGAATCAAAAGCGGACTTGTATGTAGCGTTGCACGCGGAGCGTGGGGACGATAGTTATATCAATACCACTCAAAACGGCTTGAACAGCACCGCCTGGCCTTCCGGTGAGGTGAAGATCCCGTCGCCGTTGTGGCCGACTTTCGGCACGATCACCAGGCGCTGGTTCAGCCCCTCGGGGTGACGCTTCTGCAGATAGTTGAAGTAGTTCTGCCCGCGAATCAGGCGGTAGGCGCCTTGCGCTTCGGCGGCACAGGTCTTGTCTAGCGCCGGGTGATTACGGTCGGTGTCCAGCTCGCCCATCAGGTAAGTGATGTCGCGCTTCACGTAATTCTTCTCGATGTCAGCCGGCTTTTCCTTGCCCGAGTAGAACGGCATCTTGTTGAGGCCGTATTTCCAGTCGTTGAAGTTCGGGCAGCTTTGCGCGGTTACCGGCTCAGGCCGTTCCGCGTCGAAATAGGCGTAGGACGACGGATTGGCGATCACGTAGCGCAGCTTCACCCCTTCACGCTGCAGCAGGGCGTCTTCCTTGCCGCCGATCATCGCGTAGCGCTGCACCACCTGGGCACCACCGGAGTGCCCGGCAATGACGATTTCCTTCAGGTTGGGGAACAGCTTGCTGTCGCTCAGGCGCTTGAGGATGTGGTCCAGCACCAGAAACGAGCTGACCGGCTTGGGATCGGTGGAGGTTGCGCCTTCCATCCAGCTGTTCTGGCGCCAGCGCAGGATCGAGTCCGGCAAGTGGTGCGCGACGATATCCTTTTCATCCAGGAATTGCGGGGCGATCAGCAGGGTCTTGCCGCGCTCTCTGGACTGGTTGGCCGCACGTTCGATGCTGCGCAGGTAGGTTTGCGCATTGCGCAGGCGACCGTGCAGGACGATCACCACGCGCTCGATCTTCGGCTTGGGGTGTACCCACTCCTGGCTCAGCCCGAGGGTCGCCTCGGCGCCATTGATGGCGAGGCGATCCGGGCTGATGGAATTGACCGCTTGATCCTCGGCATGCGCCCCGAGGCTCACGAAGGCAGTGCTCAACAACAGGACCAGAAGCGGTTTAATCATGTGCTCAGAGACTCTTGGCGGCGAATGTATCGCATTGATTGATTTGACCTTGGGCAAAGCCTGCCTTGAACCAGCGTACACGCTGTGCAGACGTGCCGTGAGTGAAGGAGTCCGGAGTGACTCGACCACTGCTTTGCTGTTGCAAGCGATCATCGCCGATAGCGTTGGCCGCGTTCAATGCTTCTTCAATATCACCCGGCTCGAGCCAGTTCAAACGATTTTGTGCGTTGTACGCCCAAACACCGGCAAAGCAGTCCGCCTGCAGCTCCTGGCGGACCAGTAAACCGTTGGCTCCTTCCATTTTTTGCCCGGCCTGGCGAGCCTTGTCGACCTTGGCGGAAATGCCCAGCAGGGTCTGCACATGGTGCCCGACTTCATGGGCGATCACGTAAGCCTGGGCGAAGTCGCCAGCGGCGGAAAAGCGCTGGGCCATTTCACGGAAGAACTCCATGTCCAGATAGACCTGCTGGTCAGCCGGGCAATAGAACGGACCGGTTGCCGACGTAGCGCGACCGCAGGCCGAGTTCACCTGGCCGCTGAACAACACCAGCGTGGGGTCCTTGTATTCGCGACCGTTCTGGGCGAACACGGCACGCCAGGTGTCCTCGGTATCGCCAAGGATGCTGCGCACGAATTCGGCCTGCTGGTCGTTGGCCGGCGGGGCCTCACGCGTTTGCGCACTGGGTGGAGCGCTTTGCTCGGTCACTTGTCCGGTCAGTTGTCCGAGAATCTGCATCGGGTCCTGGCCGGTCAGCAGGCCGATGGCGACGATGATCACGATGCCGCCCAGACCCAGCCCCTTGCCGCCGATGCGCATGCCACCGCCGCCACCACTGCTGCCGCCATCGCGCGCATCGACTACGTTGTCGCTGCGTCGGCCTTTTTTCCAGAGCATGTCGGATCCCTCTTCTTTTCGTGCAATTAGTTTCGCTGCTGATACGCGAATGCGCCAGTCCGGCGTGTTCCGGCCAGCGTCGTGTGCAGAATGCGAGGGTATAGAGGTGCGGCGAGGCTGATTGGTTCGCGCAAGCTGTGCCGTGGCTGTGTTTTGCTGAAACCTGCCGCCGTCAGGCCTGTTTGACGGGCTGCGCGTTGAGCACGTCCGGCGGCGAGGCGTCGGCAAAACGGTCGACCTGGCGCAATGACTTGAAGCCCGTCATCCAGGCGCCGACCACGCCCAGCGTGCAGACGCCACCCAGGATCGCGGCAGGGATTGCGCCGACCAGCGAGGCACTGGTGCCTGCACGGAACTCGCCCAGTTCGTTGGAGGAGCCAATAAACAGCATGTTCACGGCATTGACCCGGCCGCGCATGTTGTCCGGCGTCGAGAACTGCACCAGCGCTGAACGAATGAACACGCTGACCATGTCCGCCGCGCCCGCGATCAGCAGGGCCAGGCATGACAGCCAGAACAGGGTCGACAGGGCAAACACCAGATTCGCGACGCCGAACAGGCCGACGGCGAGAAACATGGTCATGCCGACGTTGCGCTGCAGCGGGCGCATGCTCAGGTAAATGCCGACGCCCAGTTCACCCAGGCTCATCGACGCACGCAGCATGCCCAGCCCCTGCGGCCCGAGGTGCAGCACTTCATGGGCGTAGATCGGCAGCAGCGCCACCACGCCGCCGAGCAGCACGGCGAACAGGTCCAGCGAAATGGTGCCGAGGATGATCGGCCGCGAGCGAATGAAGGCAATGCCCGCGGTGAACCGGCCCCAGGCGCTGGAACCCAGTTCCACCGGCTTGCCGGCAAAGGGCGTTGCCACGGGGGCCAGAAACAGGATGCCGGCGATAAATGCTGCGACGCAGACCGAATAGGTCAGCTCTGCGCCGCCCAGCCAGTACAGATAGCCACCGATCAGCGGCCCACCGACGGTCGAACAGCGCATGATCACGCTGTTGGTGGCGATGGCCGAGGCCAGTTGGTCGCGCGGGACAATCTGTGGCAGCAGGCTTTGCAGCGCCGGACCGGTAAAAGCGCGGGCGCAGCCATACAGCATCAGCGCGCCGTAGATCAGCCGCAGGTCTTGCAGCTTCAGTGCCGAGAACACCAGCAGAATGACCCCACAGATCGCCTGCACACCCCAACTGAGCATCAGGATGACCTTGCGGTTGTAGCGGTCGATCAGATCCCCGGCAGGCATCAACAGCAGCAACATGGGAATGAACTGAGCAAGGCCCACATAGGCCAGCGCCATCGGCTCACGGGTCATGTCGTAAACCTGCCAGGCAACGACCACCGCCTGAATCTGCATGGCGAACACCGCCATCAGGCGCGAGAGGATAAAACTGACGAAACCGGGCTGGCTGGACAACTTGACCGGTACAGAAGGCGCGGAAGACTCGGAGCTCAAGAAAAAGGATCCCATCGAAGCAGCTGATTCAGGTTTTTGGTTTATACCCCAGCGTATCGATAGGAAGCTAATAAATATTCTGACAGTTTCGCAGTTGACGAGCATGAAAGAACTCTCGTTCCTCACGCTCCAGTATGGGAATGCATTTCACGACGCTCCGCGTCGCAAGAGGACGCGGAGCGTCCGGAACGGCATGCGACGCAGAGCGCCGCACGACAGTCGGGATTATCGTTCCTCACGCTCCAGCGTGGGAATGCCGTGGGTGACGCTCTGCGTCACAGATCTGCGTCGCGCCGCACGTCGGGATAGGACGCGTAGCGTCCGGAACGGCATGCGACGCAGAGCGCCGCACGATAGTCGGGATTATCGTTCCGTGGGAATGCCGTGGGTGACGCTCTGCGTCACAGATCTACGCCGCGCCGCATGTTCAGGATAGGACGCGCAGCGTCCAGAACGGCATGCCAACGCGGAGCGTCGGCACGATAGTCGAGATTATCGTTCCTCACGCTCCAGCGTGGGAATGCCGTTCGTGACGCTCTGCGTCACAGATCTGCGTCGCGCCGCATGTTCAGGATAGGACGCGCAGCGTCCAGAACGGCATGCCAACGCGGAGCGTCGGCACGATAGTCAGTCAGAGGAGCCTCAGCGCCTGACCAGCAGCACGCCCGACTCCATGTGGTGGGTGTACGGAAACTGATCGAACAGTGCGCAGCGCTCGACCCGGTGGGTGTCGTGCAGTTGGGCGATGTTGGCGGCCAGGGTTTCCGGGTTGCAGGATATGTACAGAATGCGCTCGAAGCGCCGGGTCAGTTCGCAGGTGTCCGGGTCCATGCCGGCGCGCGGCGGGTCGACGAACACGCTGCCAAAATCGTAGCTCTTCAAGTCCACGCCGTGCAGACGGCGGAACGGGCGCACTTCGTTCAGGGCTTCGGTCAGTTCTTCGGCCGACAGACGCACCAGCGTGACGTTGTCCACGCCGTTGTCATCCAGGTTGCTCAGCGCCGCATTGACCGAGGTCTTGCTGATTTCGGTGGCCAGCACCTTGCGCACGCGTGTAGCCAGCGGCAGGGTGAAGTTGCCATTGCCGCAATACAGCTCCAGCAGGTCGTCCTGCCGCTCGCCCAGCGCATCGAAGGCCCAGTTGAGCATCTTGCCGTTCACCGTGCCGTTGGGCTGGGTGAAAGCGCCTTCCGGTTGCCGGTAACTGTAGGTGCGGCCAGCCACGTCGAGCTTCTCGGTCACGTAATCATGACCGATGACCAGCTTCTGCCCCTTGGAACGGCCAATCAGGCTGACGTCCAGTTCGGCGGCCAGTTGCGCGGCGGCGGCCTGCCATTCGGCGTCCAGCGGGCGGTGATAACACAGGGTGATCATCGCGTCGCCTGCCAGCGTGGTCAGGAAGTCCACCTGAAACAGCTTGTGGTTCAACGTCGGGCTGGCTTCCCAGCGCTCGCGCAGCACCGGCATCAGCGCGTTGATGCGCTCGCTGGCGATCGGCAGGCCCTCGAGCAGGATCGGCGTCCTGTTGTCGCCCGGCGCGAACATCGCGTAATAGCGCTTCTGGTCTTCGCGCCACAGGCGGAACTCGGCGCGCAGCCGATAGTGTTCGCGTGGCGAGTCGAACACCTGTGGCTCGGGAGCATCGAACGGCGCCAGCAACTCGCGCAGGCGGACGGTTTTTTCTTCGAGCTGACGGTCGTAGCTCGCAGGGTCGAAGGGAACACTCATGCGTTGAACCAGCCCAGCTTGATCACGAACAGGATCGACAGGATCACCAGCGCCGAATTCAGCTCGCGCCAGCGTCCCGACAGCAGCTTGATCGCTGTCCAGGAAATGAAGCCAAAGGCAATGCCATTGGCGATGGAATAGGTGAATGGCATGGCCAGGGCCGTGATGACTACTGGCGCTGCGACCGTGATGTCATCCCAGTCGATTTCCGCCATGCCGGACGCCATCAACACAGCGACGAACAGCAGCGCGGGTGCGGTCGCGAAGGCGGGCACGCTGCCGGCCAGCGGGGCGAAGAACAGCGCCAGCAGGAACAGCACGGCGACTACCACTGCAGTCAGACCTGTGCGGCCACCGGCACTCACGCCCGCAGCCGACTCGATGTAGCTGGTGGTGGTCGAGGTGCCCAGCAGGGAACCGGCCATCGCGGCAGTACTGTCGGCGATCAGCGCACGGCCCATCTTCGGCATATGCCCGTCCTTGCCCATCAGCCCGGCGCGTTTGGCCACGCCGATCAGCGTGCCGGAGTTGTCGAAGATGTCGACGAACAGGAAGGCGAAGATGATGCTGACCAGACCGACGTCCAGCGCACCCATGATGTCCAGTTGCATGAAGGTCGGTGCCAGCGAAGGCGGCATCGACACCACACCGCCAAACGGCGAGAAGCCCAGGGCTATAGACACCAGGGTCACCGCGAGGATGCCGATCAGCACGGCGCCGCGCACCTTGAGGTAATCCAGGGCCACGATGAGAAAGAAGCCCAGCGTCGCCAGTACCGGGGCTGGCTGCTTGAGATCGCCCATGCCGACCATGGTCGCCGGGTTGCTGACCACAATACCGGCGTTATGCAGGGCGATCAGCGCCAGAAACAGGCCGATACCGGCCGCAATCGCCGAACGCAGGGGCAGGGGAATGCTGTTGATGATCCATTCACGGATCCGGAAGATCGACAGGATGAAGAACATCACCGCTGAAATGAACACCGCGCCCAGCGCTACCTGCCAGCTGTGGCCCATGTGCAGGACCACGGTGTAGGTAAAGAAGGCGTTCAGGCCCATGCCCGGTGCCAGGGCGATCGGGTAGTTGGCGATCAGGCCCATCACTGTCGAGCCGATGGCCGCCGCCAGGCAGGTGGCGACGAATACCGCGCCCTTGTCCATGCCGGTTTCGCCGAGGATGCTCGGGTTGACGAACAGGATGTAAGCCATCGCCAGGAAAGTCGTGACGCCCGCAAGAATCTCGGTTCGCACGTTGGTGTTGTGTGCCTTGAGTTGAAACAGCCTTTCCAGCATGTCTGGCTCTCCGTGACGCGGCGCGCGTCGTGAATGATCGACTCCAACAGCAATGCACAGACTGCAGGGCAGCCCGTTTGATTTTTGCGGGTCGGAAAAAGCCGCGCATCATACCAGCAGCTTGGCAGGATGGCTGCCTGCGGATGACGGCCTTTCGATGACAAGTACGCCCATCAAGAAAGCCTGAACGTTGCAAACCTCGCGAAGTCCCACCCCTTAAGACGCATAAAAAGTGCGCTAAGTGACCGCCTACCGTGAGGTTTCCATGAGTGCAACGACCCCGAACCCCCAGGACTTCGCCACCCACGCGATTTCCCTGACCCTGAACGGACAGCTCCGCCAACTGGATGTGCTGCCCTGGACCACCTTGCTGGACTTGCTGCGTGATCAGCTCGATCTGGTCGGCACCAAGAAAGGCTGCGACCACGGCCAGTGCGGTGCGTGTACCGTACTGCGCGACGGCACGCGCATCAATGCCTGCCTGACGCTGGCGATCATGTGTGATGGCGCCGAGCTGACCACCATTGAAGGCCTGGCTGATGGCGACCAGTTGCATCCCATGCAGCAGGCGTTCATCAAGAACGATGCGTTCCAGTGCGGCTACTGCACGCCCGGGCAAATCTGCTCGGCTGTCGGGCTTGCCAATGAGGGGCGCGCCAGCACGCGTGCCGAGATTCAGGAACTGATGAGCGGTAACCTGTGCCGTTGCGGTGCCTACAGCAATATTCTCGCTGCCGTCGAAGAGGCGCTGCCGCAGTTCCACAACGCAGCACCAAAGCCGGAGGTGAACGCATGAATCCGTTTACCTACAGCAAGCCGACCGACATCACTGCTGCGGTCAACCTGAGCGGACCGGCCACGCGTTTCATTGCAGGCGGCACCAATCTGCTTGACCTGATGAAAGAAAACGTCGCCACGCCCGAGCACCTGATCGACATCACCGGCCTGCCTTTGAGGGATGTCAGTGAAACCGCTTCGGGCGGTTTGATGATCGGTGCGTTGGTCAGCAACGCCGACCTGGCCTACCACCCGCTGATCGAAGCGCGTTACCCGCTGCTGAGCAAAGCCGTGCTGGCCGGTGCTTCGCCGCAGTTGCGCAACATGGCCAGCACCGGCGGCAACCTGCTGCAACGCACCCGCTGCTATTACTTCTATGACACCGGCGTGCCGTGCAACAAGCGTGAGCCAGGCAGTGGCTGCCCGGCGCGTACGGGCCTGAATCGCATTCACGCGATCCTGGGTGCCAGCGAAGACTGCGTCGCGACTCACCCGTCCGACATGTGCGTGGCACTCGCTGCGCTGGAAGCCGTGGTGCATGTTCAAGGACGTGCCGGCCGCCGCACTATCGAGTTTGCTGATTTCCATCGCCTGCCGGGTGATGCTCCGCAACGGGACAATCAACTGGCCGACGATGAGTTGATCGTCGCCGTCGAACTGCCTGCAAACGGCTTTGTCAGCCACAACGCTTATCTGAAGATCCGCGACCGTGCGTCCTATGCGTTTGCCCTGATATCGGTGGCTGCCGCCATCGATATGGACGGCGATGTGATTCGCGACGTGCGTCTGGCATTGGGCGGTGTCGCGCACAAGCCATGGCGCGACAAGGCGGTCGAAGCGCTGTTGGTCGGCAAGCCGGTCACTCGCGAGAACTTCGCCGCTGCTGCAGACGCCATGCTTGAAGATGCGCAGCCTCTGGAGCACAACGGTTTCAAAGTCAGACTGGCCCGCCGCGCGATCATTCGTGCCTTGAGCGATGCCGCAACAGGAGGGAGCGCCCAATGAACCAGCCATTTTCGCCAATGGGCAAGCCTGTGGACCGCGTCGACGGCCGCCTGAAAGTGACCGGGGGCGCACGTTACGCCGGTGAATACCCTGAAGAAGGGTTGCTGTATGGCAGCGTGGTCTCCAGCACCATCGCCAACGGTCGCGTCGCCAGCATCGATACGAGCGAGGCAATGAAGGTTCCGGGTGTGGTCGCGGTCATCGACCACACCAATCGTCCGTGGCTGGCCAGCTATGACGAAAACTATGAGGACGCCGATTCGGCCGACGGTTCGCCGTTTCGTCCTTTTTACAACGACAACGTCATGTACAGCGGCCAACCGCTCGCGCTGGTCGTTGCCGATACGTTGGAACTGGCGCGTCACGCGGGCTCGCTGGTGCGTATCGAATACGAGCAGCAGGAGCACCAGACCGATCTGCAGGCCATGCTCGACACCGCCTATGACGCGCCTGCCGAATTGCCGCCGCCGCGTGGCAACTTCGAAGGCGAACTGGCCAGCTCCGCGCTGAGCGTGGACGTGACGTACAGCACGCCCAGCGAGTACCACAACCCGATGGAACCGCATGCGTCGACCGTCCTGTATCAGGCCGATGGCAGCTTGCAGATTCACGACAAGACCCAGGGCACGCAAAACTGTCAGGACTATCTGCACAAGGTGTTCGGCCTGGAAAAGGACAAGATCCGCGTGCTGGCCGCTTTCGTCGGTGGTGCCTTCGGTTCTGGCCTGCGCCCGCAATATCAACTGCCGCTGGCAGTAATGGCTGCACTGCACCTCAAGCGCTCCGTGCGCCTGACGCTGACCCGCCAGCAGATGTTCACCTTCGGTTATCGTCCGCGCACCATTCAGCGCCTGCGTCTGGGCGCGGCTGCCAACGGTCGTTTGCTGGCGGTCGGTCATGAAGCCATCGGGCAGACTTCGCGTTTCGAGGACTTCAGCGAACACGTCGTGGAATGGAGCGGCATGCTCTACCACTGCGACAACGTGCAGTTGACCTACAAACTGGTGCCGCTGGACGTGTTCACGCCGCTCGACATGCGTGCGCCGGGTGCTGCCCTGGGCATGATCGGCCTGGAATGCGCCATGGACGAGCTGGCTTACGCGTTGGCTATCGATCCGGTGCGCCTGCGCCTGACCAACTACGCCGAGCGCAACGGTAACGAAGACAAGCCGTATTCGAGCAAGGAATTGCGCGAATGCTACGCCCAGGGCGCCGAACGCTTTGGCTGGTCCAGCCGCAACCCTGAGCCACGCAGCATGCGTCAAGGCCGTCAGCTGGTCGGTTGGGGCATGGCCGGTGGTGTCTGGGAGGCCATGCAGATGAAGGCCAGCGCCAAGGCGCGTCTGCAAGCGGACGGCACGCTGGTGGTCAGCAGCGCTACCACCGACATTGGCACCGGCACCTATACCGTCATGACGCAGATCGCTGCAGAATCGTCGGGTATCGAGGTGGATAACGTCAGCTTCCTGCTGGGTGACTCTTCGTTGCCGACCGCGCCGTTGCAGGGTGGCTCGTTCACGGTGTCTTCAGTCGGTACTGCGGTGCAGCAGGCCTGTCAGGCTTTGCAGCGCCAGGTACTGGAAGTTGCCAAGGGGCTGCATCCGCAATTCGCTTCTGTGACGCCGGATGAGGTTCGCTTCGAGGCGGGCAAGCTGTACGTCGGTGATCAGGCACTATCGATGGCTGAACTGGCAGCGTCTCAGCCCCACGGTGTCATCGAGGTGCAAGTCGACGCCGAGCCGGACAAGAAGCGCGAAGCCTACGCGGCAGCCACGCACTCGGCGGTGTTCGTCGAAGTGCTGGTCGACGAGGATCTGGGCACTATCAAGGTCAATCGTGTGGTCAGTGCCGTGGCAGCGGGCAGGGTCGTGAACCCGAAAATGGCGCGCAGCCAGATTCTGGGCGGCGTTGTCTGGGGCATGGGTATGGCGCTTCAGGAAGAGGCGATGCTTGACCACGACCTGGGCCGCCCGATGAACCACAGCCTGGCCGAGTACCATATCCCGGTGAACGCTGACATCGGCGACATTGACGTGCTGTTTGTCGAAGAACACGACGACATCGTCAACGCGCTGGGTTCCAAGGGCGTCGGCGAGATCGGCATCGTCGGTGTGCCGGCAGCGATTGCCAACGCGATCTATCACGCCACCGGCAAACGTATCCGCGAGTTTCCGATCACGCTGGATAAGCTGTTGTAACAGCGAGCGCACATCCAACTGCCTATCGTGCCAACGCTCCGCGTTGGCATGCCGTTCGTGACGCTCTGCGTCACAAATTTTCAGCACGGCGAGACAGCGCGCGTAAACCAGGCTCAGGCTTTGAGGGTGCGTGCACCTTGTAACGCCTGAATCAGGCGTCAACGCTGCAATGTGTGACGCGGAGCGTCACGAACGGCATTCCCACGCGGAGCGTGAGGAACGATAGACGCCGCAGTTCTCCGCAGGTGAGACAACCCGCCACGCGACAATAGACCACACGACTTTAATGGCCGAACAGGACTACTCTTTGATGGTCGATTGATCTGCATCAGTGCGTTCAGGCAACGATCAGTGCATCGACCAGCGTTTTCGCCATTGGAAACGCCAGAATAAAGAAACATAAGCACTCATTACCGTGGGGGCAATTGCTGTTGGCTTGCGGCTGGCAGCAGGTTTCATCTGAGAGAGGAACATCTTATGTTCGGTTTAGAGGCTATAGATCTCGCCCGGATTCAGTTCGCATTCACGATTTCGTTCCACATCCTGTTTCCTGCCATCACCATCGGCCTGGCAAGTTATCTGGCTGTGCTCGAAGGTCTGTGGCTGAAGACCCGCGATGACGTCTACCGTGACCTGTACCACTTCTGGTCGAAGATTTTTGCAGTCAACTTCGGCATGGGCGTGGTTTCCGGGCTTGTCATGGCCTACCAGTTCGGCACCAACTGGAGCCGCTTCTCCGACTTCGCAGGTGCTGTGACCGGCCCGCTGCTGACCTACGAGGTGCTGACCGCGTTCTTCCTCGAAGCGGGGTTCCTCGGCGTCATGCTGTTCGGCTGGAATCGTGTCGGCCGCAACCTGCACTTCTTCTCCACGGTAATGGTCGCCATCGGCACGCTGATCTCCACCTTCTGGATTCTGTCGTCCAACAGCTGGATGCAGACCCCGCAAGGGTTCGAGATCATTGACGGTCGGGTCATTCCCACTGACTGGTTCGCTGTGGTGTTCAACCCGTCGTTCCCTTATCGCCTGACGCACATGGCGATCGCCGCGTTCGTGGCGACGGCGTTCTTCGTCGGTTCGTCGGCCGCCTGGCATCTGTTGCGGGGCCGCGACACACCTGCAGTGCGCAAGATGCTCTCGATGGCCATGTGGATGGCCCTGCTGGTGGCGCCTGTCCAGGCTGTCGTCGGCGATTTCCACGGTCTGAATACGCTCAAGCATCAGCCTGCGAAGATTGCGGCCATCGAAGGTCACTGGGAGAACGTCGGTGACGAACCGACCCCGCTGATCCTGTTCGGCATTCCCGACATGAAGGAAGAACGTACCAAGTACGCGGTGGAAATTCCGTACCTGGGCAGCCTGATCCTGACTCACAGCCTGGACAAGCAGGTGCCTGCGCTCAAGGAATTCAAGCCTGAGGATCGCCCTAATTCGACGATCGTGTTCTGGTCGTTCCGGGTCATGGTCGCCCTAGGCATGCTGATGATCTTCACCGGTCTGTGGAGCCTGTGGCTGCGCAAGCGCGGCACGCTGTATAACTCGCGTCCGTTCCTGTACCTGGCGTTGTGGATGGGGCCGTCTGGCCTGATCGCGATTCTCGCCGGCTGGTTCACTACCGAAATCGGTCGTCAGCCGTGGGTCGTGTACGGCCTGATGCGCACCGCCGATGCTTCGTCCGGGCACAGCGTGGCGCAGATGAGCATCACCCTGGTGCTGTTCGTGGTCGTCTACTTCGTGCTCTTCGGCACCGGTCTTGGCTACATGATGCGTCTGGTTCGCAAAGGGCCGAAAGCCTATGTCGAACATGTGCCGCACGGTGGTCCCGGCCAGCAACGCACACCGGCCCGTCCGCTCTCCGCCGCTGTTGAAGGCGAAGAAGATGGCGACAATCTTGACCGTCACGGCAAGGGGATTTAAGCCATGGGTATCGATCTTCCGCTGATCTGGGCCATCATCATCGTCTTCGGCATCATGATGTACGTGGTGATGGACGGTTTCGATCTGGGTATCGGGATTCTTTTCCCGTTCATGAAGGACAGTTCCGACCGCGACGTGATGATGAACACCGTCGCGCCGGTCTGGGACGGCAACGAAACCTGGCTGGTGCTGGGCGGTGCGGCACTGTTCGGTGCATTCCCGCTGGCCTACTCGGTGGTCCTGTCTGCGCTGTACCTGCCGCTGATGTTCATGCTCATGGGCCTGATCTTCCGTGGCGTGGCGTTCGAGTTCCGCTTCAAGGCGACCGAGCTGAAGCGTCACTGGTGGGACAAGGCATTCATTGGCGGCTCGCTGGCGGCGACATTCTTTCAGGGTGTGGCGCTGGGTACCTACATTGAAGGCATCCCGGTGGTCGATCGCCAGTTTGCCGGTGGCTCGCTGGACTGGCTCTCGCCATTCCCGATGTTCTGCGGGCTGGCCTTGATCGTCGCTTACGCGCTGCTGGGCTGCACCTGGCTGATCATGAAAACCGAAGGCTCGCTGCAGAAGGCGATGCATGATCTGGCACGTCCGCTGGCCCTTGCGGTGCTCGCGGTCATGGGCGTGGTCAGCCTGTGGACGCCGCTGGCCCACGCTGATATCGCGCATCGCTGGTTCAGCATGCCGAACCTGTTCTGGTTCATGCCGGTACCGATTCTGGTGCTGGTGACCATGTACGGTCTGTTCAAGGCGGTGGCCCGCAATGCCCACTACACGCCGTTTCTACTGACCCTGTTGCTGATCTTCCTGGGTTACAGCGGTCTGGGCATCAGTTTGTGGCCAAACATCATTCCGCCTTCGGTATCGATCTGGACAGCCGCCGCGCCGCCGCAGAGCCAGGGCTTCATGCTGGTGGGCACGCTGTTCATCATTCCGTTCATCCTGGGCTACACCTTCTGGAGCTACTACGTGTTCCGCGGCAAGGTGACGGCTGCAGACGGTTATCACTAGTCCGAACCGAGGAGAATGACGATGTCTGGTAAAAATTCCATGCACGATCCTGATCCGGCGCTGAGCAAGCCGCTCTGGCAACGACTGGCCTGGCTGGTCGGAATCTGGGCGGGCAGCGTATTTGCGCTGTTCATCGTCGCCAGCCTGATGCGCATGTTCATGAGCGCAGCGGGCCTGACGACACACTGATACTGAATTCCCGTTCGTGTCTTCCGGACACGTTTTGCGACCCTCTTGCCACTCGCGTGGCAAGGGGGTCTTTTTTTGTGCAGTGAGTTACTTGCGGGCTTTCAGAATCACGAATTTCGGCGTAGCGGCGACTTGTTCGACGCCGCGGAACAGGCGCGACAGCTTGGTGTGATAACCCAGGTGGCGATTGCCGACGATGTACAGCGCCCCGCCGGTCACCAGCGCGGCACGCGCCTGCAGAAACATCCGCCAGGCAAGAAAGTCGCCGACCACTTGCTGCTGGTGGAAGGGCGGGTTGCACAGCACCACATCCAGCGAGTCAGGCTCCTGCATCTCCAGACCGTCGCCAGCCCGAACCCGGACGTCGCGATCACCCAGCGTCGCGCGCCAGTTCTCGGCTGCCGATTGCACGGCCATGAACGACTCGTCGACCAGCGTGTAGTGCGCCTGCGGGTTGTCCAGCGCGCTGGCAATGGCCAGTACGCCGTTACCGCAACCCAGGTCTGCGACCCTTGCCGCGCCAAGGTTTTTCGGCAGATGTGGCAGGAAGGCGCGAGTGCCGATGTCCAGCCCGTCGCGGCAAAACACATTGGCATGGTTGAGCAGTTCGATGGCCGGCTCCTCCAGCCGGTAGCGCGTCGGATAGGGCGAGGTGCGCACTTCCATGGGCTGTGGCGTGGCGAACAGCAGCCTGGCTTTTTTCACTGCCAGCGAGGCCTGCACCGGCCCTACATATTCCTCCAGCAAGTCGCCCGCCGAACGCGGCAAATGCTTGACCATTGCCGCAGCAATGACCCGAGCGCCGGGGGCCAGTTGACCTTGCAGGCGTATCAGTTGCTCTTCCAGCAGCGCCAGGGTCTTGGGCACTCTGATCAGCACCCAGTCGAAGGGCCCCTGCAACGCTTCGCTGGCCGGGATGTGCGGTACTGCGTCGTAGCTCATGCCGTTGCGCGCCAGATTCTTTTCCAGCGCCTGCGCCGCCAGAAACGAGTCGGTACTGCTGATCACCGTGGCATGCGGCGCGAGACTCGCCGCCAGCGCGCCGAAACTGTCATTGAGCACCAGAACCCGGCTGGGCAGGCTGAGCCCTGCCTGTGCAACATGATTGAGCAGGTACTCGTCAGCGGCATCGAATGCCTGCAGGGGCTCATCCTGTTGCTCGGGTTGGCGAATGAGATCAAGTTCAGCGAAGGGACTGATGAACAGGGGCATTGGCGGGAGAACTCTGTGCAATCGAAGGTATGTCAGTGAGCCCGATGACAGGTGGGCTCGCCGAGACAGACGATTTTACGTATTTTTTCGTTTCGATACCTGTCTGATTACGCGGTGATTGCCCGTTTTGTCAGAACATCCCGCTGAGCGCGGCTTGTACGGCGGCAGCCGTCTTGTTGCAAACGCCCATTTTTTGAATGGCACTGGCAATATGGAAGTGAATGGTGCGTTCCTTCAGGCAGAGGATCATTGCGATGTCGCCAGCTGTTTTGCCTTCGGCGGACCACTTGAGGACTTCGATTTCTCTCTGAGTCAGGTTTTTTGCTGGCGAGGGCTGTGAGAAATTTATGTCCATTGTGTTCATGTAGCCTCCTTGCAGTACGTGTACAGACCTTGCTGGGTGTTTATCCAGTCTAGGAACAAATAGACCGCAATCCGTCGGGCTGCGGATCAGCCGGACGGATGGGCTGATGGCACATGGCTGCGTGTTCTGGGGCTGCTGGCTGAAAACCCCGCGCGAGAAGGGTCGAGGCAATTTGGCCGGTGGATGTGCTACCCGTCAGGAGCTGATCCAAGAACCAAATACTCTAAGCGGCAGAGCCCGTTGCCGGATAATCCATCACAAACAGCCGGTGTTTATCGAGCCTGCTTTGCGGGACACTGGGCTCTGCTTTCCATATTCAGGAGTTCAAAGCGCACCATGACCGTCAGTGACGACAAATTCACCCGACAGACACTGCAGCGTGTCACGCCGCTGACCGCGAACCTGTTTACCCTGCGCACCACGCGTGATCCCGGTTTTCGCTTTCGTGCCGGACAGTTCGCGCGTCTCGGGGTGACCAAGGCCGACGGTTCAGTGGTATGGCGTGCCTATTCGATGGTTTCTTCACCGCACGACGAGTTTCTGGAGTTTTTTTCCATTGTGGTGCCGGATGGCGAATTCACCAGCGAGTTGAGCCGTTTGCGTGAAGGCGACAGCCTGTTGGTGGAAAAGCAGGCGTTCGGTTACCTGACTCTGGATCGTTTCATTGATGGGCGCGATCTCTGGCTGTTATCCACTGGGACGGGGGTCGCACCGTTTCTGTCGATCCTTCAGGATTTCGAGGTCTGGGAGAAGTTCGAGCGGGTGATTCTGGTGTACAGCGTTCGTGAGTCGCGCGAGCTGGCCTATCAGCAATTGATTGCCGAACTGATGCAGCGTGAGTACCTGGCTGAATACGCGGACAAGTTTCTGTTTCTGCCCACGGTGACCCGTGAACAGCATCCGGGCGCATTGAATGGACGTATCACGCAGTTGATCGAAAACGGGGAGCTTGAGCGCGCGGCCGGCATTGCTCTCACGCCGGAGCATTCGCGGGTGATGTTGTGCGGCAATCCGCAGATGATCGATGACACACGGGCAATTCTCAAGCAGCGCGAGATGCGCTTGAGCCTGTCACGCAAGCCGGGGCAGGTGGCGGTGGAGACGTATTGGTGAGGGTTGGCGGCTAACGATGGCTATCGTGCCGAGCATTGGCACGATAGTCACATAACCATCGTTCCTCACGCTCCGCGTGGGAATGCAGTTCGTGACGCTCTGCGTCACACAG
>NZ_JARVSW010000020.1:0-245698 GCF_030208985.1 Pseudomonas sp. MEJ108 | reverse complement strand
TGTAGGAGCGGACTTGTCCGCGAAAGGGCCTGTACATTCACAACATTTCTGCTGCTCAAGCGCCCTCTTCGCGAACAAGTTCGCTCCTACACGAGCGTTCTATTTTTTAAGGTCCAGGCTACGACTTACTTGCCGATCACTTCGCCGCGCATCGGTGCCAGACGGGCGATGAGGCGGTTTTGTGCGGGGACCGGGATCTTTTCGGTGTCCATCGAGGCGATCAGATCTTCGACCAGCGCGTTGAAATCGCTGGGCGTCAGGTTCTGCCCCTTGTGCGCCTCGGCCATGCTGTCGCCGGTATAGCGACACGGGCCGCCGGACTCGACGCAGAGTTGCTCGACCAGTTTGTCGCGCAGCCGCACGATGTCGACTTTCCTGAAGTGCTCGACGATCCGCTGATCCCTGGCCACGTTTATCAGCATGCCTTCGACGATGCGCTGGATACCGGCACGCTGACCCAGGTCCTGGTAGAGGCTGTCATCCTTGGGTGGTTGTTGCTGCTGCGCGCAACCGGCCAGCAGCGTCAGCATCATGGCTATCAGCAAGCGCCTCATCAAAAACTCCCCTGCACAGACAAATAGGTACCGTTCTGGTTGTCCAGCGTGGCGATTTCTCCCAAACGGGCGTAAGCCAGGACCACGGACAGGTGCTTGTTGGGAAAATAGCCGAGAAACACATCGGCCCAGTCACTCTCGCCTGCAAACGACAGGTTGTCCGGCTTCTCGCGATATTCGACGCCCAGCGCCCAGCGCGGATTGAACAGCACCGCCACCGAACCCTCCTTGAGCAGGCTGCGGCTGTCGCGGCGATCGCCGCCAAACCCCAACAGTCCGGTTTCGTTGGCGCGGCTGTAACGCACGCCGCCGTTGACCACGACGTTGTAGCCGAATGCCGCGCCCATGAGCAACCGGCTGGCCGTCAGGTAGCCTTCGACATCCGAGTCACGCCGGGCGCCGACCAGGCTGGGAATCAGGAAATCGTTCTGATGCTTGTACTGCACACCCAGAGAAACCTGCGGCAGGCTTTCGTAGATCAGGTCGCCGAACAGCCGTACCTTGACGCCGAACACGTCCTGACTGAGGTTATCGTCCGGCAGGCTGAGCCTGTGCTGCAGGTTGCTGATATCGAAACGCTGATGCGCATAGGAAAACTCCACGCGATTGCCATAGGCGACCGCCAGGCCTGCCACATCAAGGTTGTAGTCCGGCAGATTCACGTGCGTGGCGAAGGCGGTAGCACCCCACTCGCCTTGCTCGCTGTAGCCGGTGATCACCGCCCACGGGGTTATGCCGCCGCCGGCGCTCCCTTCAATGCTGGTCGCGCCGCCCGTGGCGATCAACCGGCCGTTGTCGCCCAAAGCGGGCGTCGGAGCAACGCCCGCCATACCCACCAGCAAAGACCCTAACAGCAGCGATGTTTTGTGCAACATGAATTAATTCACCATAAGACCGGGTGACGCCTGGTACGTGGCAATCCATGCCTCGAATGCCGACGCGGTCAGCGGTCGACTGATCAGGTAACCCTGGGCCGTATCGCAGTGCCAACGCCGGAGCAGGTCCAGGCTGTGTTGGTACTCGACACCCTCTGCCACCACCTTCAGTCCGAGGTTGTGGCTCATTTCAATGGTCGACCGCACGATCACTGCGTCTTCACTGGTTTCATCCAGGTTGCGCACGAAAGACTGATCGATTTTCAGCTCTTGCACGGGCAGACGCTTCAAGTGCGCCAGTGACGAGTAACCGGTACCGAAATCGTCGATCGACAGGCTGATGCCGCAATCGCGCAGGCGATGCAGGACGATCAGTGCCTTTTCCGGTTCGCTCATGACGGCGCTTTCGGTGATCTCGAATACCAGTTGTTCGGCAGGCACGGCGTATTGCTTGAGCAGTTTCATGACATAGCCGACCAGGTCATCACCCAGCAGGTCATCAGCGGAAATGTTCACCGACACCTGCAGGACCAGACCGCGCTGGCGCCATACGGCCAACTGGCGCATTGCCTCTTCGATCACCCAGTTGGTCAGCAGGTAAATGCTTCCGGTGCGCTCGGCGAGGACGATGAATTCGGCGGGCGAGACACTGCCGAACTGCGGATGAGCCCAGCGCAACAACGCTTCGGCCTGACGCACATAGCCCTGACGAATATCCAGCTTGGGCTGGTAATGCAGCGATAGTTCGCCATTCTGCGCGGCCTTGCGCAGGTCACGAATGAGCGTGATCTGCCGCTGGTGGGCCAGGTCACGTCCATCCTGATAGATCTGCAGGCGACCGGGAAGGAACGTGGCATCCTTGCGGGCAATGGCCGCACGGCTGAGCAATTCCTGGGCGGAATCACCGTGTTCCGGGTAGACCGTGATACCAATGCAGCACTCAAGCTCTAGCTCATGATTGTCGATACGCTGCGGCTCACTGAGCAGACGCTGCACAGCGTCTGCCATGCCCACCGCGCCAGCGCTGGACGTGTTGTCCAGTAGCAGCAGAAACTCGTTGGCCCCCAGAAGCGCCACGGTATCGCCGGCGCGCAGATTACCTTGCAGGCGCTGACCCGCCTGCCGTAACAACTGGTCAACACCTTCGGCGCTCACGCTTTCGCTGATCGTGGCGAGGTTCTCGATGCTCAGAGACAACAGGGCAACCCCGCGATGTGCCGCAATCGAACTGCCCAGACGCTCCATCACCAGCGCCCGGTTGGGCAGCCCGGTCAGATTGTCGTGCAGGGCGTTGTGGGCCAATTGCCCCTCGCGCACGGCAATGCCCTGCTGCATGGTGTTGATCGCGTCGGCGAGCATGCCGAGTTCATCGCTACGCACCAGCGCGACCGGCGTTTTATAGTCGCCATCACCAATACGTTTGGCCGCCGTGGCCAGGGCCCGTACCGGCAGCGAGACGCTTCGCGCCAGCGCCAGTGTGCCGATCAGCGAGGCCACCAGGGCGGCCATGGAAATCCAGAAGATCTTTTGATTCAGTGGCGCGAATGCCTGATAGGCCTTGTCCAGAGGGCTCTGCAACAGCGCGATGACCTGCCCGTCGCCGCCATTGCTGGTGTTGGCGAGCATCAGGGTCTGACTGAGAAAGTTAAGGTTCGATTGCTCGGTCAGCAACATCTGGCCTTCCGAGGAGCTGCGCATCAGCTCGATCAAACCCGCGTGCAGGGCCGCTGGCTGGGTACTGATCAGATCACCGGTCTTACCGTCTTCTACGGTGAGAAAAGACACTTCCAGACCGCTGAGCGAACGCAGTTCTTCGGCAATATCGCTGTCGATGGTAAAGCCCATGACCACGCGGCCGATCGGCAATGGCGCGAGAACGGTGGCCTCCACCAGCAAATGAGGGTCTCCGCCGCCGGGCACAATGAGCACTGACTGACCGGCACGTTTGGCGTTGCGCAGGGCCTGGTCATAGACAAATCTGGAACCCTCGGGGACTTTCGGCACGGTGCTGGCAATCACCACGCCATCCATGCCCAGCAGGAACATGTCGCTGGCGTTGATGCGTTTGCCATGGTTGAGCAACACCGAGCGAATGGTCGAGGAATCGGCACTGGCCACAGCGTCGCGAAAGCCAAAATCGGCGGCCACCAACTGCACCGTGTCACGCAAACGTTTGCCGCGCAGATCGATCAGCCGTTCGAACACGCGGCTACCCACTTCCAGTTGTGCCTGGGCCTGAGTACGCACCGCATCGCCCGTTGCAACCTTGACGGCGAGATAAACCGCACTCACGACAATCAGCAACAGGACAATCAGAACCCCGGCGATGCGCGCCTGAAAGCTGGCTTTAAATTTCATTCATGCGTGGCCTCGTGGAAGGCGTCACCGAAGCGGCCCGGTGCGGGCTTGCCGGGTTTGTCCTCGGCCTCCACTTCGACCGCCAGGTTGAAACGCTGGGTGAGGCCTGCCGCCGGCACCTCGAACTCGCCGCCCGATACAGGCTGCATGTC
This sequence comes from Pseudomonas sp. MEJ108, assembly GCF_030208985.1. NCBI lineage: Bacteria > Pseudomonadati > Pseudomonadota > Gammaproteobacteria > Pseudomonadales > Pseudomonadaceae > Pseudomonas > Pseudomonas sp. MEJ108. The sequence goes on along the minus strand of NZ_JARVSW010000020.1, from coordinate 241,759 downwards.
CGCGATGCGCGGATGCCAGAGGGTGGCGGCATAATGCCCGGCCGGCACCTGATCCAGCTTGAGCAGGCCGTTTCTGTCGGTCACGCCGAACCATGAATCGTCGGTGACGTAGATGTAACCGACCATCCAGTCGTGGATGTTGCAGCCCAGCACCACCACGCCGGGCTTGTCGAACAACAGCGGATCCGAGGGCACGCCCTCGTAAAGCCGCAACTCGAAGCGCTTGGCCGGAGAAAAGGAGTAGACCTGGTGGCGGATGTTGTCGCTGTTGGGAAACTTGACCTGGGTGCCGGCGTGGACGGCCAGTACATGTGGTGCAAACTCCTGATCACGCTGGTCCATTGACGCCTTCAACACGATAGGTGAAGGATCGGACGGCCCTTTGAGCGTTACCACCGCATCTGCAAGGGGCTTGCCTTCCTTGTCCATTACCTGGGCAGTAAAGCTGGAAGCCGATGCGTTTGCAGCCGATGCTATCCACAGTCCTGCCACTAATGCAGAAATAAATACGTTGGTCATGCCTGATTCAACCCATACCGGCGGCGCTGTAAATGAAGTAAGCCCGTTCTTGTCAGCCCTGACAGGCCCGCTAATAAATAACGGTTTTCCAACCGCTTTACAGACTATCGACCAAGACTATTGAAACCTGAGAGCCGCTGCCCCATCTAAGAGCCATGTTCAACTTCTCAGGTGCCCCATGAGCGACCAGCAGACAGACTCGCCAGACTTGCCCAATGACGCAGACGAGCACGACGTGTCTCTGAGTTCCGACAGCACCTCGCTGGCCTTGCCCGGCCAGAACCTGCCCGACAAGGTTTACATCATTCCGATCCACAACCGTCCGTTCTTTCCGGCGCAGGTCCTGCCTGTCATCGTCAATGAAGAGCCGTGGGCCGAAACGCTGGAGCTGGTCAGCAAGTCCGAACACCATTCGCTGGCGCTGTTCTTCATGGACACTCCGCAGGAAGATCCACGCCACTTCAAGACTGACGCACTCCCCGAGTACGGCACTCTGGTCAAGGTTCACCACGCCAGTCGTGAAAATGGTCGTTTACAGTTCGTCGCGCAGGGCCTCAGCCGGGTGCGCATCCGTACCTGGCTCAAGCATCATCGCCCGCCGTATCTGGTAGAAGTCGAATACCCGCAGCAGCCCAATGAGCCGACCGATGAAGTGAAGGCCTACGGCATGGCCCTGATCAACGCGATCAAGGAACTGCTGCCGCTCAACCCGCTGTACAGCGAAGAGCTGAAGAATTATCTCAACCGTTTCAGCCCCAATGACCCCTCGCCGCTCACCGACTTTGCCGCTGCCCTGACCTCGGCCACCGGTGTCGAATTACAGGAAGTACTCGACTGTGTGCCGATGCTCAGGCGCATGGAGAAAGTCCTGCCGATGCTGCGCAAGGAAGTCGAGGTTGCACGCCTGCAGAAGGAAATCTCTGCCGAGGTGAACCGCAAGATCGGCGAGCATCAGCGGCAGTTCTTCCTCAAGGAACAGCTCAAGGTCATTCAGCAGGAGCTGGGCCTGAGCAAGGACGATCGCAGCGCCGACATCGAACAGTTCGAGCAGCGCCTGGAAGGCAAGACCCTGCCGCCACAGGCGCGCAAGAAGTTCGACGAAGAAATCGGCAAGCTCAAGGTGCTGGAAACCGGCTCGCCCGAATACGCCGTGACACGCAATTACCTGGACTGGACCAGCTCGTTGCCATGGGGCGTCTACGGCGCCGACAAGCTGGATCTCAAGCACGCACGCAAGGTGCTCGATCAGCACCATGCCGGGCTTGACGATATCAAGGCGCGGATTCTCGAATTCCTTGCGGTGGGTGCCTACAAGGGCGAAATCAGCGGCTCGATCGTGCTGCTGGTCGGCCCGCCGGGGGTGGGCAAGACCAGTGTCGGGCGCTCGATTGCCGAGTCGCTGGGGCGACCGTTCTATCGCCTGAGCGTGGGCGGCATGCGCGACGAGGCGGAAATCAAGGGCCACCGCCGTACCTATATCGGTGCGCAACCGGGCAAGCTGGTGCAGGCGTTGAAAGACGTTGAAGTCATGAACCCGGTCATCATGCTCGATGAAATCGACAAGATGGGCCAGAGCTATCAGGGCGACCCGGCGTCTGCCCTGCTGGAAACCCTGGACCCGGAACAGAACGTCGAGTTTCTCGATCACTACCTGGACCTGCGCCTGGACCTCTCCAAGGTCCTGTTCGTGTGCACGGCCAACACGCTGGACTCGATCCCCGGCCCGCTGCTTGACCGGATGGAAGTGATTCGCCTGTCCGGCTATATCACCGAAGAGAAGCTGGCAATCGCCAAACGCCACTTGTGGCCCAAGCAGTTGGCGAAAGCCGGCGTTGCGAAAAACAAGCTGAGCATCAGCGACAGCGCACTGCGCGCCGTCATCGAGGGTTACGCTCGCGAAGCCGGTGTGCGGCATCTGGAGAAACAGCTTGGCAAGCTGGTGCGCAAAGCTGTCGTGAAACTGCTGGACGAGCCCGATTCAGTGATCAAGATCGGGCCGAAAGACCTCGAAGCGTCGCTGGGCATGCCGGTGTTCCGCAGCGAACAGGTGCTGTCCGGCACCGGCGTGATCACCGGTCTGGCCTGGACCAGTATGGGCGGCGCTACCCTGCCGATCGAGGCGACGCGCATTCATACGCTCAACCGCGGCTTCAAGCTGACCGGGCAATTGGGCGATGTGATGAAGGAGTCGGCCGAAATTGCCTACAGCTACGTCAGCGCCAATCTGTCGAAGTTTGGTGGTGATGCGAAGTTCTTCGATGAAGCGTTCGTGCACGTACACGTCCCCGAAGGTGCCACCCCGAAAGACGGCCCGAGTGCGGGCGTGACCATGGCCAGCGCCTTGCTGTCCCTGGCCCGCAACCAGCCACCGAAAAAAGGCGTCGCCATGACCGGCGAACTGACCCTGACCGGGCATGTACTGCCCATCGGCGGCGTCCGCGAAAAAGTCATTGCCGCGCGACGCCAGAAGATCCACGAACTGATCCTGCCGGAGCCTAACCGTGGCAACTTCGAAGAACTGCCGGACTATCTCAAGGAAGGCATTACCGTGCACTTCGCCAAACGCTTCGCCGATGTGGTGAAGGTGTTGTTCTAAAGATTGATACTGCGCAGGTTCCACGCTGAACTGGCACAAGAGGTGTTCTATCGGGCGCCTCTCGTTCCGCACGCTCCAGCGTGAGAATGCAGTTCTGGACGCTCTGCGTCCGATCCACAGCGCGACACCTGTCGTACTCCCCCACAAAACTCCGATCAGTTATCCTTGCGCCTCGTATCGCGATACCGGAACTTGCCATGACCCCTGCCCGTTTCATTGCCCCGCTGAGCCTTGCGCTGCTGACGGCGTGCGCTCAGACGCCGAAAAACATTGTTTCCATCGACACGCAAAGCGACTGCCCGCTGACACTCACGTCCGGGCAGACATTGATCCTGACCCTGCCCAGCAACCCGACCACCGGCTTTCGCTGGCTGACCCAGAACCCGGCCCAGAACATCCTGCGCAGCCTGGGCCCTGAGGTGTATGCCAACGCCGAGAGCAAGGAAATGGTCGGCAACGGTGGGCAGTCGGTCTGGCGCTTCAAGGCCACCGATGCCGGGACCGGCCGGCTGATGATGGTCTATCAGCAGCCCTGGGCACCCGAAGTCGCCCCGGAGCAGACCTTCGAGTGCGCCATCAGCGTGAAGTGAGGCGTTGCGCGCGGCTTGTCCGACAGCACGTACTGCACCATGCATCCCGGCGGCAACTTGGCTAGAATGCCCGCCTTTCAAAGCCTTCGCCGGAATCGCCGTGAGCAAAGAAACCGATCGTATTTTCGCCCAGCCGCTGACCCAGGTACCTGACTTCGCCTTCAACGAAGACGTGGTGCGGGTATTCCCGGACATGATCAAACGCTCGGTGCCCGGTTATCCGACGATTGTCGAAAACCTCGGTGTCCTGGCCGCGCAATTTGCCCAGCCAAACACTGTGCTCTATGACCTGGGCAGTTCTCTGGGCGCCGTCACCCAGGCCCTGCGCCGCCATGTGCGCGGTGAGGGTTGTGAGGTCATCGCGATAGACAACTCCAGTGCCATGGTCGAGCGTTGCCGTGAATACCTCAACGCGCAGGACTCCATGTTTCAGGAGTTGTTGCCGGTGCAGGTGCTCGAAGGCGACATCCTCGCGCTGGCGTTCAAACCGGCCTCGGTGGTGGCGCTGAACTTCACCCTGCAATTCATCGCTCCCGACCAGCGCCTGGCATTGCTCGGGCGCATTCGTGATGCACTGGTGCCCGGCGGCGCGCTGATTCTCTCGGAAAAGCTGCGCTTCGATGACCCGCAGGAACAGGCGCTGCTGACCGACCTGCACATCGCCTTCAAACGCGCCAACGGCTACAGCGACCTGGAAATTGCCCAGAAGCGCAGCGCCATCGAAAACGTCATGAAACCCGACAGCCTAGAAGAACATCGCCAACGCCTGCTCGCCGCAGGTTTTTCCAAGGTGGTGCCGTGGTTTCAATGCCTCAACTTCACCTCGTTGATTGCCCTGCCATGATTGATCTCGCTCCCCTCGTCCGTCGTCTGGCGGGAACCCCTCTGGCCGATTGGGCCAATGGCCTGCAGGCCCAGCTCAACACCAAGATGGCCAAGGGTCACGGTGACCTGCAGCGCTGGCAAAGTGCGCTGGATGCCTTGCCCGACCTGCAGCCCGAGCGAATCGACCTAATCGACAGTTTTACCCTGGAAGCCGAGTGCAACGGCGAGACCCGCACCGTGCTGCGCAAGGCATTGCTGGGCCTGTCACCGTGGCGCAAGGGGCCGTTCAATGTGTTCGGCGTGCATATCGACACCGAATGGCGCTCGGACTGGAAGTGGTCGCGGGTTTCGCCACACCTGGACCTGAAGGGCAAACGCGTTCTGGATGTCGGCTGCGGTAACGGTTATTACCAGTGGCGCATGCTTGGCGCCGGGGCCGACAGCGTGATCGGGGTCGACCCCAACTGGCTGTTCTTCTGTCAGTTCCAGGCCATGCAGCGCTATCTGCCTGACCTGCCCGCCTGGCACCTGCCGTTCGCGCTGGAAGACTTGCCCGCCAATCTGGAAGGCTTCGACACAGTCTTCTCGATGGGCGTGCTGTATCACCGCAAATCCCCCATCGACCACCTGCTGGCCTTGAAAGACTGTCTGGTAAAAGGCGGCGAGCTGGTGATGGAAACCCTGGTAGTGCCGGGTGATGTCCATCAGGTGCTGGTCCCGGAAGATCGTTATGCGCAGATGCGCAACGTCTGGTTCCTGCCTTCAGTGCCTGCTCTGGAATTGTGGATGCGCCGTGCCGGCTTCACCGATGTGCGTTGCGTCGACGTCAGCCACACGACGGTCGACGAACAACGCAGCACCGAGTGGATGCGCTTTCAGTCCCTGAGCGACTATCTGGACCCCACCGATCACAGCAAGACAGTCGAGGGCCTGCCTGCCCCCATGCGTGCGGTGATCGTGGGGCGCAAGCCCTGAGGGACGAGTTATCTGGCTGCCGCCACGATCAACGCCTTCATCTCGGCCACTGCCGCCTTGAAGCCGACGAACAGAGCATGAGCCACCAGCGCGTGGCCGATGTTCAGTTCGTTGATGCCCTTGATCGCGGCGACGGCTTCGACGTTGTGATAATGCAGGCCGTGACCGGCATTGACGATCAGCCCCTGGGCGAGACCAAACGCTACGCCATCGGCGACCCGCTGCAGTTCTTCGGCGACTTCGGTCGGGGTCTGAGCATCGGCATAGCGACCGGTATGCAGTTCGATGGCGGGGGCGCCGACGCGCTTTGAAGCGGCGATCTGACGCTCGTCGGCGTCGATGAACAGTGAAACCTCGCAACCAATCTTCGCCAGTCGCTCGACCGCTGCCTTGATCCGCGCTTCCTGCCCTGCCACATCCAGACCGCCTTCGGTGGTCAGCTCCTGCCGTGTCTCAGGCACCAGGCAGATATGCGCCGGACGAATGCGTTCGGCAAAGGCGAGCATGTCTTCGGTGACGCCCATCTCGAAATTCATGCGGGTCTGCAAGACATCCTTGAGCAGCAGGACATCGCGCTCCTGAATGTGTCGGCGGTCCTCACGCAGGTGGACGGTGATGCCGTCGGCGCCTGCCTCTTCGGCATCCAGGGCAGCCTTTACCGGGTCCGGGTAGCGCGTGCCACGGGCCTGACGCAAGGTGGCTACGTGGTCGATGTTCACGCCGAGAAGGATACGAGTGCTGTGGGTCACGGTGGTCTCCAGAAAAATGGGCGAGCTGGTCGAAGCAGGCTGTAGAGAATAAAGCCTGATCAAGGCTTGCGAAACAGTTCACGACTGACTAACGGGCGACCGCCCAAGTGTACCGCCAGCGCCTGACGCATCAGGCGCTTGGCAGCGGACAACGCGCCGGGGACGCTCCAGTCAGCTTCGGACATGGCCAGTAATTCCGCGCCCTGAAAAAGACCGGGCTGAAGCAGGTACACACGCTCGAGCCCGGCATCGACCTGCAGGCGATACATGCCATCAATGGCCAGCGGTTCGCCGTTGATGTCGGCGTCCATCGCGAAGCCATAGCCCAGGTCATCCAGCAAGCGCCATTCGAACGAACGCAGCAACGGCTCCAGCGGACGCCCCAGAGCAAGGGCCAGCAGCGTGGCAGCGTAATGTTCGAACACCGCAGGATGAGGGTCTTCGGCAGGCAACAGGCGAATCAGCAGTTCGTTGAGGTACATGCCGCTGAACAGCGCCTCGCCGGTCATCCAGGTGGCGACGCCTGCGCTTTCCATGCGGCCGACATTCTTCAGCTCGCCCCGCCCTCGAAACTCGACCTCGAGGGGCACGAACGGGCGTGCCAGCGAACCCGCCTTGCCCTTGGCACTGCGCAGCACGGCACGCAGACGGCCCTGAGGCGTGAGGAAGTCGACCAGCGCGCTGTTTTCGCGATACGCACGACTGTGGAGCACATAAGCAGGTTGGCCGGTGGGCGTGCTCATCAGGCTGGCTCGAAAGGGAAGTGTTCGCCCGACCACCGAAAGGTCGGGCGAAAGGACAGCTTAGAGGTCGCCGTAGCCAAGGGAACGCAGGGCGCGCTCGTCATCGGACCAGCCACCTTTGACCTTGACCCAGAGGTTGAGCATCACCTTGGAGTCGAACAGCAGTTCCATGTCACGACGCGCATCACTGCCGATGCGCTTGATGCGATCGCCCTTGTCGCCAATGATGATCTTCTTCTGTCCGTCGCGCTCGACGAGAATCAGCGCGTGGATATGCAGGGTGCGGCCCTGCTGCTTGAATTCTTCGATCTCGACGGTGATCTGGTACGGAAGCTCGGCACCCAACTGGCGCATGATCTTCTCGCGAACCAGTTCGGCGGCCAGAAAGCGGCTGCTGCGATCGGTGATCTGGTCTTCCGGGAAGAAGTGGTCATTCTCGGGCAGATGCGAGGCAATCAGGCTTTCCAGCGCTTCGAGGTTGTGGCCATGCTGCGCGGAGATCGGCACGATGGACGCATTCGGCAGCTGGCCCTGCAGCCACTCCAGGTGCGGCATCAGGTCGCTCTTGTCCTCGATGCGATCGGTCTTGTTGATCGCCAGGATGACCGGACCCTGCACATACTGAACGCGCTCAAGAACCATCTGGTCTTCGTCCGTCCAGCGGGTGCGATCGACGACGAAGATGACCACGTCGACGTCCTTCAGCGCCGCCGAAGCGGTCTTGTTCATGTAACGGTTGAGCGCTTTCTCGCCATTCTTGTGCATACCGGGGGTATCGACATAGATCGCCTGAACGGCGCCCTCGGTCTTGATGCCCAGCATGTTGTGGCGCGTGGTCTGCGGCTTGCGCGAGGTGATCGCGAGCTTCTGACCGAGAATGTGGTTGAGCAGCGTGGACTTGCCTACGTTGGGACGGCCGACAATGGCAACATAGCCACAGCGTGTTGCGGTTGTATCATTCATGACCGTTCTCCACGCCCAGGGCGATGAGTGCTGCTGCGGCGGCTACCTGTTCGGCAATCCGGCGGCTGACACCCTGTCCTCGGCTTTTTTCATTCAATAGGTTGATCTCGCATTCGACGAAAAACGTCCGGCAATGCGGTTCGCCCTGGATATCCACCACCTCGTAACGCGGCAGTTCACAGGCCCGCGACTGGAGAAATTCCTGCAGTCGGGTCTTGGGGTCCTTGTTGGTGTCCACCAGCGTCAGGCTGTCAAATTCGGTGGTCAGCCAGGCCAGGACGCGCTCGCGCGCTGCTTCCATGCCTGCATCCAGATAGATCGCCCCGATCAGCGCCTCGAGCGCGTCGGCGAGAATCGACTCACGACGGAAACCACCGCTTTTCAACTCGCCCGAGCCAAGGCGCAAGTACTCGCCCAGATCAAAACCACGCGCCAGCAACGCCAGGGTTTCGCCCTTCACCAGCCGCGCGCGCAAGCGGGACAACTGGCCTTCGCGAGCCTGGGGGAAGCGCTCGAACAGCGCCTCGCCGGCCACGAAGTTGAGAATGGCATCACCGAGAAACTCCAGACGCTCATTGTTGCGACCGGCAAAACTGCGATGGGTCAGGGCCAGGACCATCAGCTCCTGATCCTTGAAGGTGTAGCCGAGCTGACGCTCAAGGCGGCTCAAGGATACGCTCACGGTTTACCCACGCTGAATTGCTTGTCGAACTTCAACACCAGATCGATGTTCTGGAACCACGGTTCACGCTGCTCATAGTTCAAATGAGCCTGGAACGCATTGTTCTCCACCGTCACTTTCAACGCCTTGTTCAAATCTATATCCCGAATGCTGTTGACCTGCATGTTCTTACCGACATAACCGTAAAAATCGTCGACCGTGGTGATGTCCAGGGTCTTGTTGGTGTCGACCGCTTCGATGATTTTCTTCATCGTCATGTAGTCGAGGTAGTGCGGGACCAGCTTGAAGGCCGTGCTCGTCGCAAACGCGACCAGCGCCAGCACCAACAGCCAGCCCACGAAAGAAAAGCCTTTTTGAGAAGTAGAGAACGTCATGTTCGACTTCGACCTCAAGAGTGCAACGCCTCCTGACCGGGTCGACTCATGCTTCAGAGGCGTTTCCAGTCAGCCCAAATGACATGCGGCGCTGCTCAGGCAGCGCCGCATCGATTACTTGATCAGCCCTACGCGCGCAAAATTGGGGAAGTGGCTCAGTTTCGGCTCGGGCCAGCTCATCCACACCGCGAACGCCTTGCCTACGATGTTCTTGTCCGGGACCATGCCCAGCTCGTCCTTGGGAATGTTGGGATCATCCCAGTAACGGCTGTCGTTGGAGTTGTCACGGTTGTCGCCCATCATGAAGTAGTGCGCGGCAGGCACTGTCCATTCACTGTCAGGCGGCGCGCGGTAGCGGCTCATTTCCTGACGGATCTGATGTTCGACTTCGCCCAGCTGCTCTTCGTACAGTTCCGCGCTGCCCAATGTGCCGGGCTCGGTGCCGATCAGCTTCTTGGCGACCAGCTCGCCATTGATGAACAGCCGCTTGTCGCTGGTGTAGCGGATACGATCACCCGGCAGACCGACGACACGCTTGATGTAATTGACGCTCGGGTCGCTCGGGTAGCGGAACACCATCACGTCGCCACGCTGCGGATCACCGATCTGAATCACCTTCTGGTCCAGTACCGGCAGGCGAATGCCGTACGCGAACTTGTTGACCAGAATGAAATCACCCACATCCAGTGTCGGCTTCATCGAGCCCGAAGGAATCTGGAACGGCTCGACCAGAAACGAACGAAGCACCAGCACGATAAACAACACCGGGAAGAACGATTTGCCGTACTCGACCAGCAAAGGCTCCTTGTTCAAGCGCTCCACGACAGCAATGTCAGGTTCGCCCACGCTGCCCTGATAGTTGGAAATGGCAGCCCGGCGACGAGGCGCCAGGATGACCAGATCAATCAGTGCAAGCACGCCACAGACGAAGACAGCGATGACCAACAACAGCGGGAAATTTAGTGACATAGGACCTGACTATTCCAACCTGAGCACTGCAAGGAAGGCTTCCTGTGGAATTTCCACGTTGCCGACCTGCTTCATGCGTTTCTTACCGGCCTTTTGCTTCTCCAGCAATTTACGCTTGCGGCTGACGTCACCGCCGTAGCATTTGGCCAATACGTTCTTTCTAAGCGCCTTGACGGTTGTCCGGGCCACAATCTGGCCGCCGATAGCCGCCTGAATTGCCACGTCGAACATCTGTCGAGGGATCAGCTCTTTCATCTTCTCGGTCAACGCACGCCCTTTGTAGTGTGCATTGTCGCGGTGAACGATCAGGGCCAGGGCGTCGACCTTCTCGGCGTTGATCAGCACGTCGAGCTTGACCAGGTTGGCCGACTGGTAGCGATCAAAATGATAATCCAGCGAAGCATAACCGCGGCTGACAGACTTGAGACGATCGAAGAAGTCCAGAACGACTTCGTTCATCGGCAAATCGTAGCTCACCTGAACCTGCGTGCCGAGGAACAGCATGTCGTGCTGTACGCCACGTTTTTCGATGCACAACGTAATGACGTTGCCCAGGTGCTCCTGCGGCACAAGAATATTTGCGCGAACGATGGGCTCGCGCATGTCTTCGATGGCCGACAGGTCAGGCAGTTTGGAAGGGTTATCGACGTAAATCGTTTCGCCGGTCTTGAGCAACAGCTCGAAGATTACGGTTGGCGCGGTGGTGATCAGGTCGAGATTGTACTCACGCTCCAGGCGTTCCTGGATGATCTCCATGTGCAGCATGCCGAGGAAGCCGCAGCGGAAGCCGAAGCCCAGCGCGTCGGAACTCTCGGGCAGGTATTGCAGTGAAGAGTCGTTCAGGGTCAGCTTTTGCAGCGCTTCACGGAAGTCTTCGAAGTCGTCCGAGCTGACCGGAAACAGGCCTGCATAGACTTGTGGCTGAATGCGTTTGAAGCCAGGCAGGACGTCGACGTCGGGGGTGGTGCTCAGGGTCAGGGTGTCACCGACCGGCGCACCGTGAATGTCCTTGATGCCGGCAATGATGAAGCCTACTTCGCCGGCTTTCAGATCGACGGTCGCCGAGTGCTTGGGGTTGAACACGCCCACGCTGTCGACCAGATGCAGCTTGCCGGTCGACTTGACGAGAATCTTGTCGCCCTTCTTGACGCGGCCGTGGCGCACACGCACCAGAGACACGACGCCCAGGTAGTTGTCGAACCAGGAGTCGATGATCAACGCCTGCAGCGGATCTTCGATATTGCCGGTGGGCGCTGGAATGGTCGCGACCAGACGCTCGAGGACCTCGTCCACGCCCATGCCGCTCTTGGCGCTGCACGCCACGGCATCGGTGGCGTCGATGCCGATGATCTTCTCGATCTCTTCCTTGACGCGGTCCGGATCGGCCTGCGGCAAGTCCATCTTGTTCAGTACCGGCATGACCTCAAGGCCCTGCTCGATGGCGGTGTAGCAGTTGGCGACCGATTGCGCCTCGACGCCCTGCCCTGCATCGACCACCAGCAACGCGCCTTCGCACGCGGCCAGAGAACGGCTGACTTCGTAGGTGAAGTCGACGTGCCCCGGGGTGTCAATGAAGTTCAGCTGGTAGGTGATACCGTCTTTGGCCTTGTAATACAGGGTAACGCTATGGGCCTTGATGGTGATCCCGCGCTCGCGCTCAAGATCCATGGAGTCAAGCACCTGCGCTTCCATTTCGCGCTCGGTCAGGCCGCCGCACATTTGAATGAAGCGGTCGGCCAGCGTCGACTTGCCATGGTCAATGTGGGCGATGATGGAGAAATTGCGGATATGACTCAAATCACTCACGGATCAACACTCAAAAAGGTTGCAGGCAGATTGCCCGCCGAAAAATAGCCGGGAATTGTACCTGAACTAAGCAAGAGGCGTCACGCTTACAGGCACCCGGATCGGCGCACGGTAAACAAACGGGCACAAAAAAGGGTGGCCATGGCCACCCTTTCCGCTTAAACCGACCGGTTACTCGGACAGCTTAAAGGTGATGAAGGTCGCACGGCCCTGACGCAGAACACGCATCGAGACAGAGCGATCCTTGGGCAGGCTTTTCGCCACCTCGGTGAACTGCTTGCTGGACGTGATCGCCTGATTGTTCAGGTGAGTGATCACATCACCCGCCTGCAGACCGATCAGCGAAGCCGGGCCGCCGGTGACTTCCTTGATGGCAACGCCACCTTTGAGGTCCAGGGATTTCTTCTGCTCGGCGGTCAGCTCGATCACCGATACGCCCAGACGATTACTGCTGCGCTCGGCACCCGTACCGCCAACATCGCCCATTTCCTGACCTTCATCAGGCAGCGCGCCGACGGTGACCGTCAGCTTCTGACGCTTGCCGTCGCGAATCACTTCAAGTTCGGCCTTGCTGCCGTCCTTGAGGTTGCCGATCAGGTGCGGCAGGTCGGCCGACATGACGATGGGCTGGCCGTTGGCGCTCAGAATCACGTCACCCACCTGCACACCGCCCTTGGCAGCCGGGCCGTCTTCAAGCACTTGCGCAACCAGCGCGCCGGCAGGCTTGTCCAGACCAAACGACTCGGCAAGGTCCTTGTTCACTTCCTGGATGACCACACCCAGCCAGCCGCGGCTGACTTTGCCGTTGGCCTTGAGCTGGTTGGCCACATCCATGGCGACGTCGATCGGAATCGCGAACGACAGGCCCATGAAACCACCGGAACGCGTGAAGATCTGCGAGTTGATCCCGACGACCTCGCCAGCCATGTTGAACAGCGGGCCACCGGAGTTACCCGGGTTGATGGCCACGTCGGTCTGAATGAACGGCACGTAGGTGTCGTTAGGCAGGCTGCGCCCCTTGGCACTGACGATACCCTTGGTCACGGAGTGATCGAAACCGAACGGCGAGCCGATCGCCAGAACCCATTCACCGACCTTGAGCGTATTGGAATTGCCCAGTTTGGCGGTTGGCAGGTCCTTGCCCTCAATCTTCAGAACGGCAACGTCGGTACGCGGATCGGTACCGACCAGCTTGGCCTTCAACTCGCTGCGATCGGACAGGCGTACGAGAATCTCGTCAGCACCATCGATTACATGATTGTTGGTCAGCACGTAGCCGTCAGGGGAGATGATGAAGCCCGAGCCGAGGGACTGAGCTTCACGCTGGCGATCACCCTTGCCTGCACCCGAGCCCGGCGGACGCGAACCTGGCGGCATGCTGCGCTCGAGAAACTCACGAAGCATCGGCGGCAGGCCTTCCAGATCAGGCATCTGCTGATTGGCGACGGCACGGTCCGGCAACTTCTGGCGCGTACTGATATTCACCACTGCGGGCGATGCCTGCTCGACCAGCCCGGTGAAGTCCGGCAGGTTTTCGGCCTGAGCCGTAGCAACCTGACCGAGCATCAGCACAGCGGCAATCAATGAAAAGTAGGATTTCATGCGTGGTATCGACATATGGCTCCCGTTCGTAACGAGGAAAAAATTAAGCAGTCCGAAGCAACCGACTCAAAGACCTCAAGCAACGATGCTCATCTCTGGATCAGCGACATGACCTCTGGAAACGACAAAAGGCCAGAGCTGCGAGGCTGTGACCTATAGAAAAAAAACCGAGCTTTTGCAATCTGGAAACCTCACCAAACATTTCAGCGCCTTTGCTCAAGCCAGGTTAAGTGCGGCCTGGCGGCTTCTGTAACCCAGGATGAAAATTTTTACATCCCGGGAGCCGTGACTCCAAATGTTTATTTATTGGCTGAAGGTTCGTCGTTACGCATCGACAATGCTATGCGCTCTGCAGTGCCCATCGGAACTTCTCCGACGACCGTCACCATCATGTCGCCCTGCGGCGTTGTCAGACGGCGGGAAACGGCCACTGTCGGGCCTAGCTGGGTGCGAATATCCGAAGAAGCACCGCCTTTCACCGATTCGATGAACACCGAAAAACGCGCCAGACCGTCGCTGTACATGAGATGCGTCACCGACGACTGCGTAGCAGGGTCTTTGCGCACACCGCTGCTGCTGACGTCAAAACCCGGCGGCAGCCAGTCTGAGTGCCAGGCCACAGGGCTTATGGAGGCCTCAGGCTTGGTCTTCACCACAGAAACAGGCTTGCAGTCGGCACTGGTCTTGAGCATCTGTTCGGACAGCACGCTGGCGGTATCGAGATCAGTAAACTGGAAACGCTCGAGCAACTGCCCCTTCTCACTCAACAGAAGCGACTTGAGCACAAGACCGGTTTCGTTATCCAGGTGCAATTCGAGGCCGTATCGATGCTGGTCCTTGGGGGACAGCGCAACGATAGTTGCCTGACGACCGGCCACTCTGGATTTGCCGGCAATTTTCATGTCGTACCAGGCGGATAGTCTTTTGACATCGAATGCGCGGGCAGAAGAATCGGCCGGATTGGCCACCCCCGCTTCCAGCGTGCCGCTGACGCACTGAGTAAGCCCGTCAACACGCAATACTTCCTGAGCGGAACCATCAAGCTGTAGCAGGCGCTCCTGAATATGACCGTCCGCTATGCGGTGCCAGATTCGATGGGTAGAAAAACTACCATTGCGCTCGTATACAAACGTACCTTGATAGCTCTGCTGCTGATCAACCTTGGCAAGACGATTGATTGCGTCTTGCGCATCATCAGCCTGTACCGGGAGGGCAAGCCATCCACCAAGCAGTAACGGCAGTAGAGGGACGGCTCGCATGATCCTCCTTAACGGTTTTCCAGGCTCGCAGCACGTGCGTATGGCAGCGCGCTTTCAGTACCTTTCAACGCCGCTTCCTGGGCGTGCTGGCGCAGATAGCCCGGCAGACGCTGGTCACCTTGACCACCGCCCTGCAACACACCATTGGCCATAGGACCAGGCGCTTGCTCGGCGCTTTCAGTGTAACCAGCCAGTACGGCCGGGCCTTTGACTTGCGGAACAGTCAGGTTGGCAGGCTGTTGGGTCTGCTGTGCCAGTTGTGCACCGGCAATGTCATCCTGGTTATACAGGCGGACACCAGCCAGAACGGCTACGGTAACCGACGCTGCAACGGCCAGACGACCCAGCGTACGCCAAGGACCGCGAGCTGCCTTGAGCGGGCTGACTTCATCGGCGATCGCGGCAGACACAGCAGCCGAGATATCCAGATGAGGCACCAGCAGCTCTTTGTGCATCGCTGCACGAGCAACTTGGTAACGCGACCAGGTGGCGCGAGTATCGGCATCGTCAATGGCATTCAATACCCGACGTAATTCCAGTTCGTCCGCTTCGTTATCCAGTACCGCGGACAGCGATTCCTGCAGGGCTTCACGACTCATGGCGGGTTCCTCTCTTGGGCTATCGCCGCTGTCTCAGGATTCCTGCAACAACGGCTGCAGGGCTTTATCGATGGCTTCCCGAGCGCGGAAGATCCGAGAGCGCACGGTACCAACAGGACACTGCATGACGCTCGCAATGTCTTCATAACTCAGACCATCGAATTCACGTAAAGTTAGTGCCGTACGTAAATCTTCCGGGAGAAGCTGGATGGTCCGATGGACGGTGCCTTCGATCTCATCCCTCAACAATGCACGCTCCGGCGACTCGATGTCCTTGAGGCCGTGGTCGCCGTCGTAGAACTCCGCGTCTTCAGACCTTACATCGCTATCCGGTGGTCGCCGACCTCGCGAGACCAGATAGTTCTTCGCCGTGTTAATGGCGATGCGATACAGCCACGTGTAGAAAGCACTGTCACCGCGAAAATTTCCGAGAGCACGGTAAGCCTTGATAAAGGCTTCCTGTGCAACGTCTTGAGCCTCATGGGTGTCGTGCACGAATCGCACGATCAACCCTAGAATTTTGTGCTGATACTTCAGCACCAACAGATCAAATGCTCGCGTATCGCCACGCTGTACGCGCTCGACAAGCTGCTGATCCTCTTCCTGGGTTAGCATGAACACTCCTCGTTGAGCATGAAGGAGTGTTGCAACTGATATTGTTCAGGCTCGCAAACATAGACTCGGGCTTTTCGCAAAAGTTCTCCCCCTTCAAGCAAGTTTCCTGCAAGCCATCTTAAAGCGTGCACGAAAAACGCAGCTCGACACGGTCGGCTGCGCGAATAGTCTTGTCGCCAGTTTCGCAGTTGATGATCACTTATCTAACCCTGCGAAATCGACGCTGTTCCTGTGTAGGCAACCTGCTATTGAGCATGGTTCTTTACAAAAAGTTCCATTGACACAATCGCCGGCGTGAGCCGCAAATGGCATAAAACTCCTTTGAATCAACACACTGGAGTATTTCCAGTGGCCGAACAAAAGGAAAACAATAGGCATGCCGTCCGGGACTGGAGCACAATCCAGACCCGCCGTGGTCTCACATTGCCATGTAGGCGCGGCTATTGTGCCGTTACCCCAATACTTATACTAGTGGTCGCCAAGGGCAGAATTCGCAGATGAGTCAACATTTTCAGCATGACGTACTGGTAATCGGCAGCGGAGCTGCCGGGTTGAGCCTGGCACTGACCCTGCCCGACCACCTGCGGATTGCAGTCCTGAGCAAGGGCGATCTCGCCAATGGCTCGACATTCTGGGCGCAGGGCGGTGTTGCGGCAGTGCTGGATGACACCGACACCGTGCAGTCTCATGTTGAGGACACGCTGAACGCAGGCGGCGGCCTTTGCCACGAAGACGCTGTGCGTTTCACTGTCGAACACAGCCGCGAGGCGATTCAATGGCTGATCGATCAAGGCGTGCCTTTTACCCGTGGCGATGACGCAGACACCGACGAAAGCGGATTTGAATTTCACCTGACGCGTGAAGGCGGCCATAGCCATCGGCGGATCATTCATGCTGCAGATGCCACAGGTGCCGCCATTTTTCGCACCCTGCTGGAACAGGCCATCAAGCGACCCAACATCGAATTGCTCGAGCAGCGCGCTGCCATCGACCTGATCACCGAACGCCGTCTCGGCCTGGACGGAGAGCGCTGCCTTGGTGCCTATGTGCTCAATCGCCACAGTGGCGAAGTGGATACGTACAGCGCGCGCTTCACCATCCTGGCGTCGGGCGGCGCCGCCAAGGTCTACCTGTACACCAGCAACCCTGACGGAGCCTGCGGCGACGGCATCGCCATGGCCTGGCGTTCCGGCTGCCGGGTGGCGAACCTTGAGTTCAACCAGTTTCACCCCACTTGCCTGTATCACCCGCAAGCCAAGAGCTTTCTGATCACCGAGGCACTTCGCGGTGAAGGGGCCTACCTCAAGCTGCCCAACGGCGAGCGCTTCATGCAACGCTTCGATGAGCGGGCAGAACTGGCCCCGCGCGATATCGTGGCCCGCGCGATAGACCATGAGATGAAGCGACTGGGCATCGACTGTGTGTATCTGGACATCAGCCACAAGCCGGAAGCCTTCATCAAGACGCACTTTCCAACCGTCTATGAACGCTGCCTGGAATTTTCCATCGACATCACTCGCGAACCGATCCCCGTGGTCCCCGCCGCGCATTACACCTGTGGCGGCGTGATGGTGGACAGCAAGGGGCATACCGATGTGCCGGGCCTGTACGCCATCGGCGAGACCAGCTTCACAGGCCTGCACGGCGCCAACCGCATGGCCAGCAACTCACTGCTGGAATGCTTCGTCTATGCCCGATCGGCCGCCGCAGACATCGAGAAACAATTGGCTGACGTGCAGATGCCCGCCGACCTTCCGGCCTGGGATGCCAGCCAGGTCACTGACTCGGACGAGGACGTGATCATTGCGCACAACTGGGACGAGCTGAGGCGGTTCATGTGGGACTACGTCGGCATTGTGCGCACCAACAAACGCCTGCAGCGCGCTCAGCACCGCGTGCGCTTGCTGCTGGATGAGATTGACGAGTTTTACAGCAACTACAAGGTCAGCCGCGACCTGATCGAGTTGCGCAACCTGGCGCAGGTGGCGGAACTGATGATCCGCTCGGCCATGCAGCGCAAGGAAAGCCGCGGTCTGCACTACACGCTGGACTATCCCGATATGTTGCCGGAGGCGCTGGACACTATTCTGGTGCCGCCCACCTATGCCTGCTGAATTTCAAACGCACGCGCAGACGTCGGTGAATGTCCGGCGTCAATGCGTCATGCGGGATACAACAACTGTTTATTGATCGTGCCGGCCGACCGGCGATAATCGGGCGAAAACGCAGAATGACCACCCACGGCAAGGCAAGACTGTCAGGGCATAACTGCACAGGCTGCCAGCCGTCACGTGCATTCCACAGCTGCCAGCCTTGATGATCGCGCCTGAGCGCGGTGAATGCCGCCGGATGCGTCAGCAGGATGGCGCGTGGTATCACCCGGACAGCGTGCGCCAGACATATCAGCACACCCAGCGCCGCAGCCCACACAGCGATGTCCAGCCAGTACAACGCGACCAGTGCCAGACACTGGACCGCGAGATACACCGTCACCAGCAGACGTGAAGCCTGCCAGTGACATTCAAAGCGATCACTGGGGCTGGACACGGTCCAGGATCATGCGAACCATGCGCTGCAATTCAGCATCCTCGGATTCGGCACGCTGCATGAACCAGCCGAACATATCCTGATCCTCACAGGTCAGCAGACGGCGGTACAAATCGCGGTCCACGTCATTCAAATGTGGATAGACCTCACGGACAAACGGCACCAGCAGCACGTCCAGTTCAAGCATGCCGCGGCGGCTGTGCCAGTAAAGGCGGTTGAGTTCAACGTCTTCGACCATGGAGCGCTCCTCAAAGTAGGCGGCAAGTATACAGCCGTGAGCCGGGCGCGCGAATCTCGCAATGGTCGCAGCAGTTTTCATGTACCCGTATGCATAACCTCGACTCGGCACTATGATGTGTCCCCGGACTTTTTTCCCAATCTGCGATGACCATGGCCCACACAGCTTTTTTCTGCACGCTATCCCATGAGGGCGTTCTCGCCGTTCGCGGCGTGGATGCCAGCAAGTTTCTTCAGGGTCAGCTGACGTGCAACCTCAATTATCTGAATGAAGACACATCCAGCCTGGGTGCCCGTTGCACACAGAAAGGCCGGATGCAGTCGAGTTTTCGTATCGTCTTCGAGGGCGACGGCTGCCTGCTGGCGATGGCTGGCGAACTGATCGAGGCGCAACTGCTCGACCTGCGCAAATACGCAGTGTTCTCCAAATCAAAGCTCACGGACGAAAGCGCAGACTGGGTGCGCTTCGGTCTGCAGGACGGGGACGCCGCGCTGGTCAGCCTGGGGCTGGATCTGCCACAGCAAACCGATAGCGTGGTGCGCGCCAACGATCTGATGGCGATCCGCGTCTCGCCAGGCCGGGCCGAGCTCTGGGTGCGCAGCGCAGAGGCCGACAGCATCAAGTCGCGTCTGGCATCGCACTTGAATGAAGCCCCGCTGAACGACTGGCTACTGGGCCAGATACGTGTCGGCATCGGCCAGGTGTTCGGCAGCACTCGCGAAGAATTCATTCCGCAGATGATCAATCTGCAAGCGGTTGGCGGCGTCAGCTTCAAGAAAGGCTGCTACACGGGCCAGGAAATCGTTGCCAGAATGCAATATCTTGGCAAACTCAAGCGCAGGCTTTATCGCCTGACCCTGAGCGGCGAAGAGATCCCGCAGCCCGGTACGGCACTGTTCTCACCGGTGCATGCCAGCGCGGTGGGCAACGTTGTCATCGCCGCACAGGATGGGCAGAACATCGAACTGCTCGCGGTATTGCAGGGTGATGCGGCAGAAGACGGCCGTATCAATCTTGGCTCGCCAGAAGGCGCAGCGCTGCAAATGAGTGAACTGCCCTACACACTGGACAGCAAACTCGAAACTCAGCGCTAGCCAGACGAACACATTCAGCTTCCTAGTGTCTTTAGAGCGATCCAGTACAGCCTGGCGCTCTGAAGGGCGCGCGGATAACTCTGGACACCCCCAACAGCTGCGAGATGCAACATGAGCAAGATGGCTGACGAGGTGCAGAGAAACTTGATCAAGGCCATCGACAGAGATGCCTTGTTTCTCCCCACCCTGCCGGAAGTGGCACTGAGAATTCGCCTGGCTGCAGAGGACACCGAGATCAGTATCTCGGCCCTGAGCAAGGTCATCGGTAGCGATACAGCCCTTTCGGCACGCCTGATAAAGGTTGCGAACAGCCCCTTGCTGCGCCCGAACTTTGAAGTCAGCGACGTCAATACCGCGATTCGACGCCTGGGCGTCAACTACACCTGCAACCTGGCCATTGGTCTGGTGGTCGAGCAGATGTTCCACGCCAAATCGCCGGTCATCGAACAGAAAATGCGCGATATCTGGAAGCAAAGCCTGCAGGTTGCCGGTATCAGCTACACCCTGTGTCAGCGCTACACCAATCTGAAACCTGATCAGGCCACGCTCGCCGGGCTGATCCACCTGATCGGGATTCTGCCGATCCTGACCTATGCCGAAGACCATTACGAGTTGCTGTCCGACCCGATCAGCCTCAACCACGTGATCGACAGCATTCATCCGGTCATCGGCGAGCGCCTGCTGCGCTCATGGGACTTCCCTGAACCGCTGGCCTGTGTGCCAGGCCAGTTCCAGAACTTCGCGCGCGTCTCGAAAAACCCGGACTACACCGATCTGGTACAGATCGCCACGGTGCATATCCACAGAAATACCGACCACCCCTTCAGCCTCATTGAAATGGTCGACCTGCCTGCCTACAGCCAGTTGAGACTTGCCAGAGCCGAAGACGTGCTCAGCGCCCAGATGGACGAAGCCAAGAGCATGCTCTACTAGCCTCGACCCATCAGGTGGCGCTGAAACTGACCCTTACCTTCAAGCCGCGCTCGGCGCCCTCGTGCAAGGTGATTCTGGCCAGATGTGCCCGGCAGATCTCACCCACAATCGCCAGCCCGAGCCCGGCACCGCTGCCCTGCTGGCTGCGACGGTAAAAACGCTCGAAGACCCGTTCACGCTCATCTGCAGGAATGCCGGGACCATCATCCTCGACCTCCAGAACACCCGGCGCATAGACCCGCAACACCACGTTGCCGCCTGGCGAGGTATGGGCCAGCGCATTGTCGATCAGATTGCTCAGCAACTCGTTCAGCAAGGTCGGCTCGCCGCGCAGCCAGACCGGCTCATCAGCCTCCAGCGCCAGCGCCACGCCCCGGGAATGAGCCAACGGCGCCATGGCCATGCCCAGCTCCCTGGCCAGTTGACTGAGATCCAGCTGTTGCGCCCCACCCTCGGCGATGGCCCGCGCGCCGTTTTCGATGCGCGCCAGGGACAGCAACTGGTTGGCCAGATGCGTGAGTCGATCGGTGCCGAGCGCCGCCGACTCCAGCGTGCTGCGCCAATGCTGCGGGTCGCGTTCGCGCAGCCCCAGTTCGACCCGCGCCTTCAAGGCGGCCAGCGGGGTGCGCAGTTCGTGGGCGGCATCGGCAATGAATTGCGCCTGACGCTCGAATTGCACGCGCAGTCGCTCGGTAAAGTGGTTCAGCGCGCCCACCAACGGACGCAGTTCGTGCTGCACCTCAACCATCGGCAACGCGCGCAGATCATCCGGCTGACGCTCCTCGACGGCAGTACGCAGCCGCTCCAGCGGTCGCAATGCCGCGCTTACCGTGAACCAGACCAGCAGCAGCGCGCCCCCTCCGAGCATGCCCAGACGCAGCAATGTGTCGGCCATCAGGCTGCGCGCCATGCCCTTGCGCGCTTCCTGGGTTTCGGCAACGCGGATCTCGGCAGTGCCGTTCATGCCCGGGTCGGTCACCGGTTTGAGCAGGCTGACGACACGCACATCCTGCCCCTGATAGGTCCCGTTATAAAATTTCGCCAGGGCCGGGTAATCGTCGGTACGCAAGGTACCGGGCGGCGGCGAAGGCAGGTTTTCATAACCGGAAATCAGCTTCTGATGAATGTCATTGACTTGATAGTAGATGCGCCCTTCGCTGTCGTAGGCGAAGGTATCCAGCGCCACGTAGGGGATGTCGGCGCTCAGCGTCCCATCACGCTGGGTCAGACCGGCAGCGATGGTCCGCGCGGAAGCCAGCAATGTGCGGTCATAGGCGGTGTCGGCCACTTCGCGGCCATTCCAGTAAGCGCTCATGCCGCTGGCCAGCATCAACACCACCAGCAGCAGGGCCAGGTTCCACAACAACCGCCAGCGCAGGCTGTCGTTAATCATCACGGCTTTCCAGCAGATACCCCAGACCGCGAAAGGTCACGATGGCCACGGAATGCCCGTCGAGCTTTTTCCGCAGACGATGGACATAGATCTCGATGGCGTCGGGGCTGGCTTCTTCATCGAGCCCGAACACCTGCGCCGCCAGTTGCTCCTTGCTCATCACCCGACCCGGCCGGGCGATAAGCGCTTCCAGCACCGCCTGTTCGCGAGAGGTCAGGGTCAGCAGTTCTTCACCAAGCGTGAAACGTCGCGTATCCAGATCGTAGGCCAGCACGCCGCAACACTGTTGCCGCTCGCCACCCAGCACACTGCGCCGCAGCAAGGCCTTGACCCTGGCTTCCAGCTCGGAGAGTTCAAAAGGCTTGGCCAGGTAGTCGTCGGCGCCCAGATTCAGGCCATGGACCCGGTCCTTGACGTCACTGCGCGCCGTCAGCATCAGCACCGGCAGGTTTTTGCTGCGCGCGCGCAGACGCGCCAGCACTTCG
The DNA here is from genome assembly GCF_030208985.1 of Pseudomonas sp. MEJ108. Lineage (NCBI taxonomy): Bacteria > Pseudomonadati > Pseudomonadota > Gammaproteobacteria > Pseudomonadales > Pseudomonadaceae > Pseudomonas > Pseudomonas sp. MEJ108. The sequence continues at coordinate 219,203 of NZ_JARVSW010000020.1, read as the reverse complement.
AAGCCGTCCATGCGCGGCAACCCGACATCGAGAATGGCAACGGCGTATTCCTCGCTGTTCAACGCCAGGTCGGCAGCCACGCCATCATGCAGCACATCAACGGTCAAACCCGCGCTTTTGAGCGCCTGCGCGACACTTTCAGCCAATTGCAGATGATCTTCCACAAGAAGAACACGCATCGCCGTCTCCTGATTGTCACTGTTGTTATCGATCGGGGTATCGAGGCTCGTGGCGGTGGAGTTTACAGGCCGGCCGCGGTCTGTGAAGGGCAGAAACGCTTCGCGGCTCTTCAATCACGACGTGAAAGGCCGCTGAAAGGTTTACGAAAGGTTTGTCGTTTAGCATCGCGAGAAGACCCGACAAAAGGGTACGTAAAAAACAGGCGCCCGGATGCGTCTGAACAATAAAAACAATAAATCGCTAAACGGAGTCACGCCATGTCTACGCCCGCCCAGGCTCAACAGCCCATGGAGCACATCCCGTCGAGGGCTGCTCTGCACACTCTTCCCGCTACCCGCCTCGAAACAACACACCAGCGCAAACGCCCGCCCCTGTGACACAGCACTCAGGTTTCGCCATGCGCGTGACAAAAACGCCTGCTGGACAGCTTCTCTCTGCCAAAAACAACAAAATCTCTGGAGACTGAACATGAAATTTTCCCTGCGCCATGTAGCCGCCACCGCTGGGTGCATGCTGATTGCCAGCCAGTTGCTTGCCGAACCCAAACGTCCGGAATGCATTGCCCCTGCCTCGCCCGGTGGCGGGTTCGACCTGACCTGCAAACTGGTGCAGAGCGCACTGATCAACGAGAAGATTCTGACCTCGCCGATGCGCGTCACTTACATGCCAGGCGGTGTCGGCGCGGTGGCCTACAACGCTGTCGTCGCGCAGCGCCCCGCCGACGCCGGCACACTGGTCGCGTGGTCCAGCGGTTCGCTGCTCAATCTGGCACAGGGCAAATTCGGTCGTTTCGATGAAAACGCAGTGCGCTGGCTCGCCGCTGTGGGCACCAGCTATGGCGCCATCGCCGTGAAGAGCGACTCGCCCTACAAGAACCTCGACGACCTGGTCCAGGCGCTCAAGGCCGACCCGAGCAAAGTCGTGATCGGCTCGGGCGGCACCGTGGGCAGCCAGGACTGGATGCAGACCGCGTTGATCGCCAAGGCCGCAGGCATCAACCCGCGCGCCCTGCGCTACGTGGCACTCGAAGGCGGCGGTGAAATCGCCACCGCGTTGCTCGGCGGCCACATCCAGGTGGGCAGTACCGATATTTCCGACTCCATGCCGCACATTCTGAGCGGCGACATGCGCCTGCTCGCGGTATTCGCCGAGAAGCGTATCGACGAACCCGAAATGAAAGACATCCCTACCGCCAAGGAGCAGGGCTACGACATCGTCTGGCCTGTAGTGCGTGGCTTCTACCTCGGGCCAAAGGTCAGCGACGAAGACTACAACTGGTGGAAAGCCTCGTTCGACAAGATCCTGGCCTCCGAAGACTTCGCCAAACTGCGCGACCAGCGCGAGTTGTTCCCGTTCGCCATGAGCGGCACGGAACTGGACACCTACGTCAAGAAGCAGGTTGCCGACTACAAAGTGATGGCCAAGGAATTCGGCCTGATTCAGTGATTGAACTCAATTGACTGACATTCCGTTGCGCCCGCCTAAAGGGCGCGACTCAGGAGCTTCTCATGGTCATACAACGCATCTTCGCTGGCGTGCTGTTGCTGGCATGCATAGGCCTTGCCCTTATGGCCTGGCCTTATCAGGCACCTTTTTCCTATGAACCGGTCGGACCGCGCGCCTTCCCGCTGCTGATGCTCGGGCTGATGGGCGTCGCCCTGCTGTACCTGCTGATCAGACCCACACCCATCGTGCACACCGAGGAAGACCCGGAGCTGGACCGCGAGACCCTGATCAAGATCGGCGTGTGCATCGTCCTGCTGCTGGTATTCGCAGGGCTGTTCGAACCGCTGGGCTTCATCCTCAGCAGCATTCTGATCGGCATCCCCATGGCCCGCCTGTATGGCGGTCGCTGGCTGCCGAGCGTGGTGGTGGTGATTCTGATGAGCGTCGGCCTGTACCTGCTGTTCGACAAGGCCATGGACGTCCCCTTGCCTTTGGGCCTGCTCAGCGTTCTGGAGAATTAAAATGGATACTTTCGGTTATCTGGGCCAGGGCTTCGGTGTCGCCCTGACGCCTTACAACCTGATCACGGCGCTGTGCGGAACATTGATTGGTACTGTCGTCGGCCTGCTACCGGGGCTTGGACCGATCAACGGTGTCGCGCTGCTGATCCCTATCGCCTTCGCGCTGGGCCTGCCGCCCGAATCGGCGCTGATTCTGCTGGCAGCCGTGTACCTGGGCTGCGAATACGGCGGACGCATCAGCTCGATCCTGCTGAACATTCCGGGTGAAGCGTCCACCGTGATGACCACCCTGGACGGTTACCCGATGGCCCGCCAGGGCCTGGCCGGGGTCGCACTGTCGCTGTCGGCCTGGAGCTCGTTCATCGGCGCGTTCATCGCCACCTGCGGCATGGTGCTGTTCGCGCCGTTGCTCGCCAAATGGGCGATTGCCTTCGGTCCTGCGGAATACTTCGTGCTGATGGTGTTCGCGATCGTCTGCCTGGGCGGAATGGCCGGTGACCGGCCTTTGAAGACGTTCATTGCCGCGCTGATCGGGCTGTTCCTGTCTGCGGTCGGTATCGATGCCAACAGCGGGGTGTACCGTTTCACGGGCGACAACATACACCTCACCGATGGCATTCAGTTCGTGGTGCTGGTGCTCGGCCTGTTTTCGATCAGCGAAATCCTCTTGCTGCTGGAGAAAACCCATCGCGGCCAGGAGGCAGTCAAGGCCACCGGGCGCATGATGTTCAACGTCAAGGAAGCCGCTGCCGTGTTCGTGGTGAATATTCGCTGCGGTCTGCTGGGGTTCATCCTTGGCGTGCTGCCGGGTGCCGGTGCGACGCTGGCCAGCGCGGTCGCTTACATGACGGAAAAACGCATCGCCGGCGCTGGCGGCAAGTTCGGCCAGGGCGACATGCGTGGCCTGGCCGCACCCGAGACAGCCATCGGCGCGACGGCCTGCGGCGCCCTGGTGCCGATGCTGACGCTGGGCGTGCCCGGTTCAGGCACCACAGCGGTGATGATCGGCGCGTTGTCGCTGTACAACATCACGCCCGGCCCGATGCTGTTTCAGCAGCAGCCGGACATCGTCTGGGGCCTGATCGCGTCGTTGTTCATCGCCAACATCATGCTGGTGATCCTCAACATCCCGATGATTCGCATCTTCACGCGCATCCTTGCCGTGCCGAACTGGGCGCTGGTGCCGGTGATTGCGATCATCACCGGCATCGGTGTGTATGCAGTGCACGCCACCACGTTCGACCTGTTCCTGATGGTCGGCATCGGTATCTTCGGTTACATCCTGCGCAAGCTGGACTTCCCGCTGTCGCCGATCCTGCTCGGCTTCATCCTTGGTGGCCTGATGGAGCAGAACCTGCGTCGTGCCCTGTCGATCTCCAACGGCGAACTGGGGATCCTCTGGTCCAGCCCGATTACCCTTGGCGTCTGGGTGGTGACCGTGTTCATGCTGCTGTTCCCTCTACTGCGCATCTGGCGCAAGCGCGCCAAACAGCAGGCTGCTGCGACGCATGGCTGATTCCTCTCTGCGCCAATGGTGGGCAACACCGCTGATCGGCCTGCTGGGCGGCTACCTCGCCAGCCAGGTCGGCTGGCCGTTGCCGTGGATGGTGGGCTCGTTGCTGGCAATCATCCTGGTGCGCTGCCTGACACCCTGGCAGCTGGCGCAGATTCCCGGCGGGCGCAAGTGTGGTCAGTTGATCATCGGGATCGGCATCGGCCTGCACTTCACCCCGGTAGTCATCGAACAGGTACTGGCGCATTTCGGGCTGATTTTCATCGGTGCGCTGGTTACCAGTCTGTCGTGTCTGGTCGGCGTGTGGCTGATGCTGCGTACCGGAGAGGATCGCCCTACGGCGTTCTTCTCCAGCATGCCGGGCGGTTCCGGGGAGATGGTCAACCTCGGCGCACGTAACGGTGCAACGCTGAGCAGTGTCGCGGCCGCACAAAGTCTGCGGGTACTCGCCGTCGTGCTGTGCGTGCCGGCGATCTTCAAATACCTATTGGGTGACGGCGCACCCGCGTTGCATGCCAGCGTCGTCGACTGGCGCTGGCTGGCCGTTCTGTTGCCGCTGGGTGCAGCGCTGGCCTGGCTGTGGCAACGCCTCAAGCAGCCCAATCCCTGGCTGTTCGGCCCGCTGCTGCTCAGTGCCGTGGTGAGCGTGGTCTGGGATCTGAAAATCGGCCTGCCCAACGGTGCCAGCCAGCTTGGCCAGTTGCTGATCGGCAGCGGGCTGGGTTGTCATTTCAATCGGGAGTTCTTTCGGCGTGCGCCATCGTTCCTGGCGCGCACGCTGCTGGGCACTGCGCTGACCATGCTGATCGCCGCGCTGGCGGCACTGGCGCTGAGCGCCCTCACCCACCTGGACCTGCGTTCACTGACGCTGGGCATGATGCCCGGCGGCATCGCAGAAATGAGCCTGACCGCCGAAGTGCTTCAACTGTCGGTGCCGCTGGTCACGGCCATGCAGGTCATGCGCCTGCTGTTCGTGCTGTTTCTCGCCGAGCCGCTGTACCGACGCTGGAACAAACGGCTCGCTGACTGAACAGGTCGCTGGAACCCTTTCAAATTCAAATCAGAGCGCAGGCAAGCGCCAGTCAATCGGCGCGATGCCGTTTTGCTCAAGGTACTTGTTGGCCCGCCCGAAGTGCCCGTTGCCCAGGAAGCCTTTGTAGGCTGACAACGGCGAAGGATGGACAGAGGTCAGCACCAGATGCTTGGTCGCATCGACCAGTTTCTGCTTGCTCTGCGCATGAGCGCCCCACAGCAGGAACACCAGATGCGGCTGATGCTCGCTGACCACTTGGATGATCCGGTCAGTGAAGTGCTGCCAGCCTTTGCCCGCATGCGACGCCGCGTTGGCACGTTCGACGGTCAGGGTGGTGTTCAGCAACAGCACGCCCTGATCAGCCCAGGATTGCAGGCAACCGTGGTTCGGAATATCGATGTTCAGGTCGCGTTTCAGCTCTTTGTAGATGTTGACCAGCGATGGCGGCGTCGGCACACCCGGTTGCACCGAGAAGCACAGACCATGCGCCTGATTCGGGCCGTGATACGGATCCTGGCCAAGAATGACCACTTTCACGTTATCCAGCGGCGTGGAGTTCAACGCATTGAAAATCAGCGGACCGGGCGGATAGATTTCCTTGCCCGCCGCGTGCTCCTGACGCAGAAACTCGCGCAATTGAGCCATGTAGGGTTGTTCGAATTCGTCACGCAGGGCGTTTTTCCAGCTGGGCTCAAGCTTGATGCGGTCGTCGCTAGTCATGGTTACATCCGGTAAAAACAATGCGCGGACACTAGGAAAGCCGGGCAGCAAAGTCAATGCCGGTCGCGCTATGCGCCTTCAAGATCGGACGCAGAGCGTCCAGAAAGGCGTGCCGACGCGGAGCGTCGGCACCATAGTCATGTTGCAGCAGTCAGTTTGTAGCAGTCAGTTCACAGCGCTGACACGATCGTGAGCGCGCGGCTTTCAGCTAGCGATGCCCGCCACGACCATCGCCGCGCCCGCCTCGTCCATGATCACGGCCATCTCTTCCGCCACGCCCACCGTGGTCATCCCAGCCACGATTGCCTCGGTCGCCGCGGAAGCCGTCGTTACGTCCGAAGCCGTCATTGCGGCCGAAACCGCCATTGCCACGAAAGCCGTCGTTTCTCCAGCCATAACCCGGTGGACGTCCCGGCTGGTAGTAGCGCGGCGGGGGCGGGGGCGCGTAATAGCGTGGTGCCGGGGCGTAGTAGCGAGGCTGGGTGTAATAGCGCGGTTGAGGCGCCACATAGATGCGTCGCTCCTGATAGTAGGTAGCGCGATAGCCATTGTCATACGCGTAGGCGCCGCCAACGACAGTCGGCTGCGTGTACACATCGGATTCGTAGTAACCGGGACCTGCGTAGCAACCAGAAAGGAAAAGGGTCAGCAACGTGATAAGCAAGGGTCTTCGATACATGGCGGCCTCCTGGACCGCGATTGGGCCAAACCAGCGACGCTGGTCGGCGTCCGTCAAAGCGGTTGGCGGACGAATTATCTGACATCGAAAAGGCCTTCTAGTGCCTTGGGGCAGCCTTGAGGCCTGACTACGAATGGTTGCCCACTGGCTCGCAAAGGCTCTGCGACCAAGGCCTGCAGGCGTATTTCAACGTTCTACAAAGATGCTACAAAACATTTCATCCGCCGTTGCCTCATCACGGTGCGCCCTCGCACCAGCACAAGGCAGTTCCTGCGGCAGCTGACTGTGGACGACTCGGCCAGCCCTTGAAAAACAAGGCGCAGCACGAGTTGGCACAACTCTCGCTTGAGTGAGCGGTGTGCAGGAGTCAACACAGGTTCGCGGCACCACAATTTGCAATAGCCGACTAGGGTTCCGGCTTGCCGCCAGGCAAGTGGCTGGTCCGAGAGTTGGCGACCTCCAGTAGAGGTTACACGGCGGGACAAAAGCCCGGGAGACAGGGACACCAGTGGTGTCACGTTGCTCCTGGCCGCCTTTTTTCACTACTGGAGATTTCTCAACATGCAAAAGTCTCGTCTCTTCGGTCTGCTGACGGCAGGCCTGCTTGCTGCGTTGAGCCTCTCGGCGAATGCCGCCCAGAAAGATCACTTCAACGTCTGCTGGACCATCTACGCAGGCTGGATGCCGTGGGAATACGCAGGTAGCCAGGGCATCGTCGACAAGTGGGCGAAAAAGTACGGCATCACGATCGATGTCACCCAGCTCAATGACTACGTCGAATCCATCAATCAGTACACCGCCGGCCAGTTCGATGGCTGCACCATGACCAACATGGACGCCCTGACCATCCCGGCCGCAGGTGGCGTGGAAAGCACGGCACTGATCGTCAGCGACTTCTCCAATGGCAACGACGGCATCGTGCTCAAGGGCGAAGGCAAGAAAGTCGCCGACCTCAAAGGCATGGACGTCAATCTGGTCGAGCTGTCGGCGTCTCACTACCTGCTGGCCCGGGCGCTGGACAGCGTCAAGCTCAGCGAAAAAGACCTCAAAGTGGTCAACACCTCGGATGCCGATATCTCGGCAGCCTTCAATACCGACGATGTACAGGCGGTCACCACCTGGAACCCGATGCTCTCGGACATCAAGGCCAGGCCCGGCGTCACCGAAGTGTTCAACTCCAGCCAGATCCCCGGCGAGATCATGGACATGATGGTCGTCAACACCCAGACCCTGAAAGACAACCCGGCCCTGGGCAAAGCCCTGACCGGCGCCTGGTTTGAAGTGGTCGCGTTGATGAACGCCAAAAACGCTCAGGCCAAGGCGGCGCTGGAACACATGGCCAAGGCATCGGGCACCGATCTGGCCGGCTTCCAGGCGCAACTGGACACCACCAAGCTGTTTGCCACGCCCAAGGAAGCGCTTGAGTTCGCCACCAGCAAACAGCTGCCGGACACCCAGCGCAAGGTGGCTGACTTCTCGTTCGCCCACGGTTTGCTCGGCGAAGGTGCACGCGACGCCGATGCGGTCGGCATGTCGTTCGCCAATGGCGTGACGCTCGGCGACAAGGGCAATCTCAAGCTGCACTTTGACCCTAGCTACGTGCAGATGGCCGTCGACGGCAAGCTGTAAATCACGTTCAGTAGAAAGGTCATTGCCATGCGTTTGATAAACCGCCATCCGGATCGTGCCGGTCGCCTGATACTGGTGATCCTGCCGTTCGCCCTGTTGCTGTTCGCCTATTTCATGGGCTCGGCCACCCGGCTTGCGGAAAACCCCAGCGACAAACTGCTGCCCAGCGCGGTACAGATGGCCGATGCGGTCAAACGCATGGCGTTCGTTGCCGACCCGCGCAGCGGTGACTACCTGCTGTGGCAGGACAGCGCATCGAGCCTGCAACGCCTGGCCATCGGCCTGGGGATCAGCGCGCTGCTGGGTCTGTGCCTGGGCATCGCAGCGGGCATCCTGCCGTTGTGCGGCGCACCGCTGTCGCCCTTGCTGACGGTGCTGTCGATGGTGCCGCCGCTGGCCATTCTGCCGATTCTGTTCATCGTGTTCGGCCTGGGCGAGTTGTCGAAGGTGATGCTGATCGTGATCGGTATCACACCGATTCTGGCCCGTGATCTGGAACAGCGCGCCCGTGAAATCCCGGTCGAACTGCTGATCAAGGCGCAAACCCTCGGCGCCTCGACCTGGACACTGATCCTGCGGGTGATCCTGCCGCAATTACTGCCACGCCTGTTGATCGCCCTGCGCCTGGTGCTGGGGTCGGCGTGGCTGTTTCTGATCGCCGCCGAGGCGATTGCTTCGACTGACGGCCTGGGCTACCGGATCTTCCTGGTGCGGCGCTATCTGGCGATGGACGTGATCCTGCCCTATGTGGTGTGGATCACCCTGCTCGCCTGGCTGATGGACTGGGGCCTGAAAGCCCTGACCCGACGTGCCTTTCCCTGGTACGAAGGAGCGCGGGCATGAGCTTTATCAGTGTGCGCAATGTCTGGCAGCAATACGCCGACCAGGTGGTGCTCGAGGGCCTCAACCTGGACGTGGCCGAAGGCGAGTTCTGCACGCTGGTCGGCGCGTCGGGCTGCGGCAAGTCGACCTTTCTGCGCCTGTTGCTGGGTCAGGAATCCCCCAGTCGCGGCGTGATCACGCTGGACGGCACGCCCTTGCGCAATGAGCCGGATGCCAGCCGTGGCGTGGTGTTTCAGCGCTATTCGGTATTCCCGCACCTGTCGGTGCTCGACAACGTGGCGCTGGGTCTGGAGCTGCCCCGCTCGCCCTGGCTGGGCCGTCTGTTCGGCCAGGCAAAAGGCGAGGCCCGCGAGCACGCCGCGCAGTTGCTCGGCAAGGTCGGCCTCGGGCATGCGCTGGACAAGTATCCGACACAATTGTCCGGCGGCATGCAGCAGCGCCTGGCCATCGCCCAGGCGCTGATCATGAAACCGCGCGTCCTGCTGCTGGACGAGCCGTTCGGCGCGCTCGACCCCGGCATCCGCAAGGACATGCACCACCTGCTGCTGGACCTGTGGCGCGAAACGAAACTGACCGTGTTCATGGTTACCCACGACCTGTCCGAAGGTTTCAACCTCGGCACCCGCCTGCTGGTTTTCGACAAGGTGCGCCACGACCCGCATGCGCCCGGAGCCTATGGCGCACGCATCACTTACGACATCCCCCTCAACAGCGAACGCCGCGCCGAGCGCGCCGCTATCGATTCGCTGCTCAACGTTTCAGAGGAGCCTGTTCAATGACTGACTCAACCACGCTGTACCCGGTTTTCGCCGAAGAACTGCTACCCGGTGGCGGCCATCGTTCGTTCATCCTCAAGCGCGGCGAACTGCTGCGCCTGACCGACCTGCACGGCAACGCCAACGTCAGCCTGACCCTGCTCAACGCCCACGAAAAAACCGAGCGGCTGAACCTGCCCGACAGCCTCAAATGCCAGCACACCGCTCGCCTGAGCAACGGTCATTGCCTGTATTCGGACATGGGCCGCGTACTGGCGGCCATCGTCACTGATACCTGCGGCTGGAGCGACAGCATTGGTGGCGTGCTCAATGCTCAGGAGGTTGCTGAAAAGTATGGCCAGGGTCGCTACCAGGAATTGCGCAACGGCTTCTTTCGCAATGGCGTCGACAACCTGCTGGTCGAGCTGGGCAAATGGGGGCTGGGGCTGTCCGACCTGCTGATGACCCTCAACCTGTTCAGCCGTGTCGATGTCGACGAGGCAGGAACCCTGCACTTCGCCCCGAACAATTCCAAAGCCGGCGACTACATCGAGCTCTACGCACCGATGGATACGCTGGTGGTGCTGACCGCGCTGCAACACCCGATGGACCCCAACCCGGAATATGCCCCGCAACCGCTCAAGCTCAGCTGGATGAAAGCCGACGCCAGCGTTGCCGAGCACTGCCGCACCTCGCGCCCGGAAAACGCGCGCGGCTTCATCAATACCGACCGCCTGTTCGCCTGAGGAGCCTTGTCATGAACTCACCCACTCATCTTTGCTGCGACGCGACCATCCCGGCCGGCGAGCCCTTTCTGGCCGAGGTCAAGGCCGGGCAGACCGTGCGCATCCTCGACCTGCAAGGCAATCAGGCCGTCGACACGCTGTTTTTCAGCCTGAGCAACCCGCGTGAACGCTACGACGTGCAGCGCACCCTGCGCCGTCAGAACAGCGTGTACCTGACCACCGGCAGCGTGCTGTTTTCCAACCTCGGCCAGCCGATGCTGACCATTGTCGATGACACCTGCGGTCGCCACGACACACTCGGTGGCGCGTGCGCGCAAGAGAGCAACACCGTGCGCTACGCCCTGGAAAAGCGCTACATGCACAGCTGCCGCGACAACTATCTGCGCGCCTGTGTGCATGACGGCCGTCTGAGCAAGGCCGACATCGGCCCCAACATCAATTTCTTCATGAACGTACCCGTGACCGCCGAAGGCGGCCTGACCTTCGAAGACGGTATTTCCGCGCCCGGCAAATACGTCGAGCTGCGCGCTGAAATGGACGTGATCGTGCTGATTTCCAACTGTCCACAGCTCAACAACCCCTGCAACGGCTACAACCCGACGCCTGCGCAGTTGTTGATTCGCGACTGACCCGGCACCTGCCCTCAGCAACGGACGACCGTTGCGTAGATTGATCAATAGCGGGACGGCCCGCTTCCCATCACGAAACCGAGTGCGACTGGGTTTCCGGGGTTATGCCATGTTCGACAAACTGCTGATCGCCAACCGTGGCGCCATTGCCTGCCGCATCCTGCGGACCCTGCGCACCTTGCAGGTCAAGGGCGTGGCGGTGTATTCCGAAGCCGACGCTGCCAGCCTGCACCTGATGCAGGCCGACGAAGCCCACAGCCTGGGCGAAGGTGGCGCAGCCGGAACCTATCTGGCGGTGGACAAGATCCTCGCCATCGCCAACGCCAGCGGCGCCAAAGCCATTCATCCCGGCTACGGGTTCCTCTCCGAAAACGCTGCATTCGCTCAGGCCTGCGAAGACGCCGGTATCGCCTTCGTCGGCCCGACGCCCGAGCAGCTGCGCGTATTCGGCCTCAAGCACACCGCCCGAGCGCTGGCCAAGCAGCATGGCGTGCCCATGCTCGAAGGCACCGAACTGCTCGACAGTCTGGAGTCGGCCATCGCGGCAGCTCGCACCATCGGCTACCCGGTGATGCTCAAGAGCACGGCGGGCGGTGGCGGCATCGGCATGCGTGTGTGTCGCAGCGCAGAAGAGCTGGCCGACTCGTTCGAGGCGGTCAAGCGCCTCGGTCAGAACAATTTCAGCGACGCGGGTGTGTTCATCGAGAAATACATCCAGCGCGCCCGCCACCTGGAAGTGCAGGTGTTCGGCGACGGTCAGGGCGAGGTGCTGGCGCTTGGCGTACGCGACTGCTCGGTGCAGCGGCGCAATCAGAAAGTGCTGGAAGAAACCCCGGCCCCGAACCTGCCGCACGGCATGGCCGAAGAACTCTGCGCAGCGGCTGTCAAACTCGCCAGGGCAGTCAATTATCGCAGCGCCGGGACGGTCGAGTTCGTCTTCGACAGTGAAGATCAGCGCTTCTATTTTCTGGAAGTGAACACACGCTTGCAGGTCGAGCACGGCGTCACCGAGCAGGTCTGGGGCGTGGATCTGGTCAGCTGGATGGTGCAACTGGCCGCCGGTGATCTGCCGCCGCTGGATCAGTTGCAGGCCGGTCTGAAACCGCTTGGCCATGCGATTCAGGCGCGGCTGTACGCGGAAGATCCGGGCCGTGACTTCCAGCCCTGCCCTGGCCTGCTGACTGCGGCTGATTTCCCGCCTGCCGATGGCCGGACGCTGCGCATCGATACCTGGGTCGAAGCCGGTTGCGAGATACCGCCGTACTTCGACCCGATGATCGCCAAGCTGATCAGTTGGGCACCGACCCGCGAGGACGCCAGCGCCGGGCTGATCGACGCGCTGAACGAAACGCGTCTGTACGGTGTGGAAACCAATCGCGACTACTTGCGCCAGATCATTGCCGACGCGCCGTTCGCCAGTGGCCAGCCATGGACCCGCTGTCTGGAAGATCTGGTGTATCGCGCTGACACCTTCGAAGTGCTGAGCGGCGGCACCCAGACCAGCGTTCAGGATTACCCGGGACGACTGGGCTACTGGGCGGTCGGTGTACCGCCATCCGGGCCGATGGACAGCCGCGCGTTGCGCCAGGGCAATGAGCTGCTGGGCAACCCCGAAGGATGCGCTGCGCTGGAAATCACCATGAGCGGGCCGCTACTGCGCTTCAACACCGATGCGGTGGTCGCAGTGACCGGTGCGCACATCCCGATCACCCTCGATGGCCAATCCTGTGCGATGAACACCGCGCTATTGGTGAGCGCCGGTTCGACGTTGTCGCTGGGCACCATCGCAGGTGCCGGTGTACGCAGCTACCTGTGCGTGCGCGGCGGGCTCGACGTGCCGGATTATCTGGGCAGCAAAAGTACCTTTACCCTCGGCCAGTTCGGCGGTCATGGCGGTCGCGCGCTGCGCGCCGGCGATGTGCTGCACATCGCGCACCTGGTGGAGCGAAGTGCGGGGCAGCGGATTGCCGACGAAGCACTTGAAGCGCTGACAGACGTGCGCCGGATGAGGGTCATTTACGGCCCGCATGCGGCCCCGGAATACTTCACCGAAGCGTACATCGAGAGGTTTTTCGCGACCGACTGGGAAGTGCATTTCAACTCCAGCCGCACCGGCGTGCGTCTGATCGGCCCCAAACCCGAATGGGTGCGCGCCGACGGCGGCGAAGCGGGCCTGCACCCGTCCAACATTCACGACAACCCGTATGCGATCGGCGCGGTGGATTTCACTGGGGACATGCCGGTAATCCTCGGGCCGGATGGGCCCAGCCTGGGCGGATTCGTCTGCCCGGTGACCATCATCGAGGCAGACCTGTGGCAGCTGGGGCAATTGAAGGCTGGCGACAGGGTCCGATTCACCCCGGTCAGTGTCGAGGCGTGTCATGCAGAACGATGTGGGAGCGAGCTTGCTCGCGAAGACAGTATTCCTGACGCAGAAAATCCATCGACTGTGCCGCCCTCTTCGCGAGCAAGCTCGCTCCCACAAGGCCCCGCAAACGCCCGTAGGAGCGAACTTGTTCGCGAAAACAGTATGCCTGACGCAGAAAATCCATTGACTGCACCGCCATCTTCGCGAGCAAGCTCGCTCCCACAAGGCCCCGCAAACTCCAGTAGGAGCGAAGTTGTTCGCGAAAGCTATATGCCTGACGCAGAAAATCCATCGACTGCAACGCCCTCTTCGCGAGCAAGCTCGCTCCCACTAGGCCCCGCAAACTCCAGTAGGAGCGAAGTTGTTCGCGAAGGCAGTATTCCTGACGCAGAAAATCCATTGACTGCACCGCCATCTTCGCGAGCAAGCTCGCTCCCACAAGACTCCGCGAACTCCCGTGGGAGCAAGCTTGCTCGCGAAGGCTATATGCCTGACGCAGAAAATCCATTGACTGCACCTCCCTCTTCGCGAGCAAGCCAGCTTCCACAAGGCCCGGCAAACTCCCGTGGGAGCGAGCTTGCTCGCGAAGGCTATATTCCTGACGCAGAAAATCCATTGACTGCACCTCCCTCTTCGCGAGCAAGCTCGCTCCCACAAGGCACCGCGCGCCTTCAAGGCATCGCAAACTCCCGTAGGAGCGAACTTGTTCGCGAAGGCAGTATTCCTGACGCGGAAAATCCATCGACTGCAACGCCCTCTTCGCGAGCAAGCTCGCTCCCACAAGGCCCCGCAAACTCCAGTAGGAGCGAAGTTGTTCGCGTAGAGGATCTGCGCACTCCGGTCATCCTCGACATCGGCCAGGACGATAAACGCCTGGTCGCACGTCTGTCCGGCGATACCCATCTGCTGCTGGAAATCGGTGCGCCGGAGCTGGATCTGGTGCTGCGCCTGCGTGGCCACGCACTGATGCTTGCGCTGGAGGCCAAGGCGCTGGCGGGTGTGATCGACCTGACGCCAGGCATTCGCTCGCTGCAAGTCCACTATCGCCCCGAGCAGCTGCCGCTTCGGCAACTGCTCGACATCGTCGCCGGAGAATGGGACGCGGTGTGCGCCGCGAAAGACCTGCAAGTGGCGTCGCGCATCGTCCATCTGCCACTGTCCTGGGACGACCCGGCCTGCCAGCTGGCCATCGAAAAATACATGACTACCGTGCGCAAGGACGCACCGTGGTGCCCAAGCAACCTGGAGTTCATCCGCCGTATCAATGACCTGCCCAACCTCGACGAAGTGCAACGTACGGTGTTCGACGCCAGTTATCTGGTCATGGGCCTGGGCGATGTGTACCTCGGCGCACCGGTGGCCACGCCGCTGGACCCGCGCCACCGGCTGGTCACCACCAAGTACAACCCGGCACGCACCTGGACCGCCGAGAATTCGGTGGGCATCGGCGGCGCCTACATGTGCGTGTATGGCATGGAGGGCCCCGGCGGTTATCAGTTCGTTGGCCGCACGTTGCAGATGTGGAATCGCTATCGCGACGTCGCCGCCTTCCAGGGCAAACCATGGCTGTTGCGCTTCTTCGATCAGATCCGTTTCTACCCGGTCAGCGCCGACGAACTGGTGCGTATCCGCCGCGACTTCCCGCTGGGTCGCTTCGCCCTGAACATCGAACACAGCACCCTGAATCTGGCTGATTACCAGGCCTTCCTGAGCCGCGAAGCCGAAGGCATTACGGCATTCCGCGCCCAGCAAAACGCCGCTTTCAACGCCGAGCGCGAACGCTGGATCGCCAACGGGCAGGCCGATTTCCAGAGCGATGAAGGCGTGGCGCCGAACACTGAAGAACAGCCCCTGCAACCCGGCCAGCAAGGCGTCGACAGCCACATCGCCGGCAATCTCTGGCAAGTTCAGGTGCAACCGGGAGCGCGCGTGGAAGCAGGCGATGTGCTGGTGATTCTGGAGTCCATGAAAATGGAAATCCCCCTGCTCGCCCCGATCGCCGGCGTGGTGCAGGACGTCAGGGTGCAACCCGGCTCGGCAGTACGCGCAGGGCAACGGGTGGTGGTGCTGAGCGCAGACTGAATCGAACAACTTTTCACTTTCAAGGGAATCCCGTCATGAACGACACAGCACTGCCCAATGACCTGCGCCTGGACACCGTACGCACGGCCTACCAGTCCGGGCGGATATCCCCGCGCCAGCTGATCCTGGCGCTGCGCGAAAAAGCCGCAAGGCTGAACAGCGATTATCACCTGTTCATCCACCTGCTCAGCCCGGCTGAACTCGAGCCCTACCTGGCCGCACTGGACGATCGTGATCCCAGAGACCTGCCGCTGTTCGGCGTGCCCTTCGCGATCAAGGACAATATTGATCTGGCGGCCATTCCAACCACCGCAGCCTGCCCGGACTACGCCTACACACCCGAGCACTCGGCAAGCGTCGTCGCGCAACTGATCGCACTGGGTGCAGTGCCCATGGGCAAGACCAATCTGGACCAGTTCGCCACGGGTTTGAATGGCAGCCGCTCGCCCTATGGCGCCTGCCCCAACAGCGTGTTGAACGAGTACCCGTCCGGCGGCTCTAGCGCCGGCTCGTCGCTGGCCGTGGCCCTGGGCGTCAGCAGCTTCTCGCTGGGCACCGACACGGCGGGCTCGGGCCGGGTGCCTGCGGCACTGAACAACCTGGTGGGAATGAAAGCCAGCAAGGGGCTGATTTCCACGGCAGGCGTAGTACCCGCATGCCGCACACAGGATTGCGTCTCGACCTTCACCGCCACGGCGCGGGAAGCCAGCGAGCTATTGGCACTGATCGCCGCCGTTGATCCGCGCGATGAGTACAGCCGTCGCAACCCGCTGTGGAACGACGCCTCGGGGTTCGGCACACCTCGCCCGTTTCGCTTCGGTGTACCCCGCGCCGAGGACCTGCAGTTCTTTGGCTGTGCCGAGGGGCCCGGACTGTTCAGTGCAGCCATCGACCACCTCACCGCGCTGGGTGGCGAAGCGGTCACGGTCGACCTTTCACCGTTTCTCGAAGCGGCGCGGTTGTTGTACGAGGGGCCGTGGGTTGCGGAACGCTACAGCGTCGCCGGGCAGTTGATGGAAGAACGCCCTGACGCGGTATTGCCGGTAATCCGCAACGTGCTGGCCAAGGCTCCCCAAGTCAGCGGGGTCGATACGTTTCGCGCGCAATACCGCCTGCAAGCACTCAAGGCGACATGCGATCGGGCGCTTGAAGGGCTGGAGTGCGTGGTAACGCCAAGCATCGGCCGCCCGGTGACATCCGCAGAGCTGGCGGCCGAGCCGGTGTTGCGCAATTCGGAGCTGGGTTACTACACGAATTTCGTCAACCTGCTCGACTACGCCGCCGTCGCCGTGCCCAGCACGTTCATGGGCAATGGTCTGCCGTGGGGCGTGACGCTGTTCGGACGAGCGTTCACCGATCAGTACCTGCTTAGCCTGGCCGACGCCTTGCAGCGGCAAACCGGCCTGCCCTTGATTGGCGGCGAAGCACCTCGACTGCCTGCGCCGCAGAGCACTGCGCGCAACGATATGGCGCGGTTGGTGGTCTGCGGTGCCCATCTGGACGGACTGGCGTTGAACTGGCAGCTCAGGCAACGCGGGGCACGCCTGCTGGAAACCACGCAAAGCTCGGCCGACTATCGGCTGTATGCGCTGGCCGGTGGTCCGCCGTTTCGGCCCGGCATGGTGCGGGTGGCCGAACAGGGCGTAGCCATCGACGTGGAGGTCTGGGAGTTGCCAAGTGTCGAGCTGGGATCGTTCCTGACCGGCATTCCGGCACCGCTCGGGCTGGGCAAGGTGCAATTGGCCGACGGCCGCTGGGAGACCGGTTTCATCTGCGAAGCCTATGGCCTGGAGGGTGCCCGCGATATCAGCCATCTCGGCGGCTGGCGTGCGCACCTGCAACAGCAGTAAGCGCAAGGCGGCACGCTCGGGCGTGCTGCCTCACTCTTTCAGCGCGCTGGCGTGTCGCGATACATAGTTGTGACCTTCCCCATCACGCTTCTCGAAATAATGGGCATTCATTCATTTTGACCGCACGTCATGAATCCCATCTGGAGTCCGCTTCGCCAGGACACGCTGTTTCACCCATCCTCATTGCTGCTGGAACAAACCAGCGTTCTGCGCCCCGAGCACAGCAGTAGCAGACACGACACGCTGAACGCATCGATACCGTTTACCCTGGCGGACGGCTTTTCAATGCCCGAACCAACGCCGTTGCCTGCGGTAGCGGAAGAAAGCGAGCCGGAAGACGCCGCACCACACATCGAACGTCAGCTCAGGGCCATGCGTAACAGTGCAGGCTTCCGGCTGATTGCCGACTCGCCATTGCTCCTGCAAGCCTGCCAGCTGGACATGGACTTTCCGCCGACCCGACAGGATTACGTTCGCCAGCACCTGACCGAGCTGCTCAGACAGAAAAGCGGCAAGGCACTCGACCCGGACGTCCTGCAGATCACCTTCAGCAACAATGACCGACCTGCTGTTGACGACAATGGACACGAGCATTACAGCGTCAGCCTGTCGCTGACCGATGTGGCGCTGGCCAGCTTCGAGCCTGCGCACTTCCAGGCGCTGTCGCGTAGCACCCTTGCCGATCTTTCACTGTGCGAAAACACGCCTGTGCTGACAACCGCGCAGATGTTCAAGCTGATTGGCGAGCTGCCGCTCAAACGCAATTACCACGCCGTACTGCAGGCTTTCAGAGCCCGACACGAGGCGACCTGGCGCACATTGTCGCGGCTGGCGTTCCTTGACAACCTGGCTCGGCAGCTCAATCACAGGCACATCAGCCGGGACGGCTATTGGCTGGCGCTGGACGCCATGGGACTTGACCGGTCTCCCATCGACACCGACACGATCAGCATGAGTGGACGAGGGGAAAAATCCGAGGTCCGGATCCTGACCCTGAATGGCAAACGGGTGCCGGAAATATTTCAGATCAGCTCGAAAACCACCTCGCACTGTTTCATTCACATCCTGGGTGCCAAGGGCAACGTCGTCGAATACATCAGCGATGATCCACGGCAAATGAGCAGACGCCTGTTGGCGGCGATGAACGCCTCGGGGCTCTACGGCCAGGTATTTCTTTCGCTTGAGCAGCATGCAGGCATCGTTGCCGAGGCGCCGCTGATCGAAGGCGACCTGTTCACCGCACTGACCCAGGCCTGGTTCGCCGGGCTTCTAGCCGACAGCCACGCGCGCAGCACGCTCGACCTGCTCAGACCGGTAGCGCGCAGTCTGGCGCTGGCTGGTGCAGCAGACCTGTGGCAGGTACAGCCAGGCATTCTGGAGCAGATCCCGGCTGCATCGAAAATGGCCGGCCAGGTCATGGCGAGCTATCTACAGGAAAACCACGCGCTGACGCTCAACCCCGAACAGGTATTCATCGCTTATCAACCCGGCTATTCGAGCAACCCCCTGGGCAACCCCAGATTGCCGCCTACGTATATTCACACGCCCGACCCGAGGCCGATCAGCCTGAGCGAGGCGCTGATAAGCAATTATCGAGTCGATCACCCA
Organism: Pseudomonas sp. MEJ108; assembly: GCF_030208985.1. Lineage (NCBI taxonomy): Bacteria > Pseudomonadati > Pseudomonadota > Gammaproteobacteria > Pseudomonadales > Pseudomonadaceae > Pseudomonas > Pseudomonas sp. MEJ108. The sequence goes on along the minus strand of NZ_JARVSW010000020.1, from coordinate 200,601 downwards.
GCTGGCTACATCGACCACGGCGGCGGCACCATCGTCTTCCTCGACCCCACCGGGCAGGGCGACAGTGAGCAGGGTCAGTTGCTGGAGATCAGTCCGCAGGCGCTCGAGGATTACATCAGAGCCTTCGACTTTCTGACCTGGATGACCCAGCGCGTCCACGACTTCTGGGACCAGCGGAGAACCGCCATCGAACAGGCGTTCAGAACCACGTTCATCAGCCAGGCACTGATCAGCCTCAAGCGCGGCAGCCTCACGCGCAGCACCTTCGATCTGCTCGTGGAAACCCTTGCGCCCTCGGCGCCTGATCAATGGCGGTCACTCGGTTTTTTCGTCCAGGGCGCGTTGATCGACGGCATGCAACAACAGTACACCGGCCTGCTGGTTCTTGAGCAACCGGGCTCACCGAACGTGCTTTATCAGGCGGGCCACGCCGATGCGTTCATCGAGTTTGCAGATGACACGGCGCTGAAGCTGCATCTGAACCGGGCAACGGCCAATCCGGAATGGCGTGAGGCGGTCATGCGGTATGTTCCCCGCCGTCATCACCAGCGCCTGGACTACCTGCTCAAATTATGGGGCGGGACACAGGCGCCCAACCCACCCGTTTCCATCCTTCGCCCCTGGACCGATGCGCTGTACAACCCTGACACGCGACAGGCCATGAGCCACTCGTTGTGTGAAAAAAGGCTGGAAGACACGCCATTCGCTTTTCTACACCAACTGCTCAAACAGAACGCGCGGGATGACGCAGAGGATCAGATCGTCACGTCAACGCAGGTAACCCTGGCGGACTGGACCGACCGGCTGCAGCAATTACAGCGGCTGCTGGTGCCTATGTCCTTGTTGCTGACACCTGCGCTCGTTGCCTCCCTGGCGACGGAAATTGGCATCACCTCGCTGGCCATTGCCGCAACCCATCTGCCGGGCAGCCGTTACGCAGAGAAAAACCAGGCGTTGCTGGCTACGCTAACGCTGGGCTTGCTGCAACTGGCTCCGCACACGCCAAGGCTGCTGCGCTCACTGAGCCGAATCGTCAAACCTGCCGTGCGTAACCGCCAAACCACCGCGATTACACTCAACCGGGCGCTCGGCACCCGGCCGTTGCGCAGGCAATTTGTCACGCCGCGCCAGACCCGGCTGGAGAAATTCTTTCACACCGACGCCCTGCTCAAGCGCTGGACGGTCAGCACTGCCGTCTCGTCAAACCTGTTGCAGGTCCATGCCTGGAAGCTGGGTAAAAGGTTCCTCTTATGGACGTCCGACAGAGGTCAGGCGCGCATTCTGGTGGTCAGCAGCCATGGGTACTACACGCCGTGGTCCCGAACGGTGAAGATCCCCAACGGTACCGAGATTCGCACCTACGCGCCGCATGGCTACGAACTGGTGGACCCGAAGCTGCATCGGGTCGTCAATAAGAACGCCCGGCCATTCGCCCGTTCCAACACGGCGGTGCACAGCGTGATGCAGCCCACACCGCTTGAACCACTGCTTCTCACCGACGAGTTGATAGCAGGCACTTCGCTGCCCGGCAGGCTGAAGAACTACAGCCTGTCCAAGTTTCAGACGACGACCAGCGAGACCTATGACGAGATCGCAAGCGTGGTGGGCAATTCGCGCGCCTCGCCCCTGCGCGGCTGGTTGCCGCCGACGCCGATGGATGTTCTGACAGTGCGCAACCGCTTCGGCATGCCCCCGCCATCGCTGGCCGACCTGTTCGAAAGCCTGTCCATACAAGGCATCCATTACGACAGAATATTGCTCGTGCACTGCCGATGTGCAGCGATATCGGCGCTGATGAACCGTTCACCCGTCTATCATGCCCCGGCAGCGAGCTCGGTGATTGCTAATATGGCCTGAACCGAACACCCCGATCATCCAGCACGGCGCTTACTCTCGACATGACAACGGCCTCCCCTGACACCGCGCTGTGCCCCCTCTGCGGCTTCAGCAACCAATGCAGCCTCGCCGATCCGCGCACCGTGGACCAGCCCTGCTGGTGCTTTTCGCAAAGTATCGACCCGGCATTGCTGGCAGCGCTGCCGGATAACCTTCGCGACAAGGCCTGTCTGTGCCCGCGCTGCGCCGGGATCAAGGATGCTGCGCCAAATCCCCAGGCACGCCGGGCCACAGAGTAAGATGCGCGCCCCGTCCTTCGCTCGCCGTTATCGCCATGCGCCTTGATCGTTTCCTCAGCAACCTGCCACGCTTCAATCGTCAGCAAGTGCGCCTGGCGCTGGCCAGCGGACGGGTGCAGGTAGACGGCCAGGCAACCCGCGACCCGCACCACGAAGTACGCGAATTCAGTTGTGTGGCGCTTGACGAAGAAATCCTCCAGGCAGGCAAAGTCCCCCGCTACTTCATGCTGCACAAGCCCGAAGGCTGCGTCAGCGCGACGAGCGATGCGCAGCATCCGACCGTGCTCGATTTGCTGGACGAGCCTGACAAGCACGAACTGCACATCGCCGGACGGCTGGACTTCAACACCACCGGCCTGATGCTGATAACCAACGACGGTCAATGGTCGCGGCGCCTGACTCAGCCACAGAGCAAAATGCCCAAAGTCTATTACGTCGAGACCGAGCAACCGATCGACGAACGCTACGCCGCGAAATTCGCCGAAGGCCTGTATTTCGCATTCGAAGGCATCACCACGCAACCGGCGCAATTGACCTTGTTGGGGCCGCGCAGTGCGCGCCTGAGCATTGTCGAAGGCCGCTATCATCAGGTGAAACGAATGTTCGGCCACTTCGACAACAAAGTGTTGCGCCTGCATCGGGAAACCATCGGCACGCTGGCGCTGGACCCCGACCTGCGCCCCGGCAGCTACCGTGCACTGAACGCCGGGGAAATCGGCCTGTTTTGAACGTCATGGCCGCCTGGCAGACGCTCGTCGGATCGGCACAGGCCTTTGATCGACTATCGCATGTCTGTCACGAAACGCGGGCAATGTCATAGGCACGCATACCTGTCTACGCTAGGAGTGAAACCTATGTCGCCAGAAAAAGCAGTGCTCGACATTCAAGGACAGTTTCGGGTTTATACCGAGCTCTACCGCACCGATGCCGCCGCCAAGACCATCATTCTGGTCAACGGCTCGCTGGCCACTACCGCATCATTTGCCCAGACCGTCCGCAGCCTTCATCCGGCCTTCAACGTGGTGCTTTACGATCAGCCCTATTCAGGCAAATCCAAACCGCACAACCTGCATGGCGCGCCACTGACCCGGGAAGAGGAAGGCCAGTTGCTGCTGGAACTGATCGATCACTTCAACGCCGAGCACGTGCTGTCCTTCTCGTGGGGCGGCGCAGCGACGCTGGTTGCCCTGGCGCATCGGCCAAAACGCATCGAAAGCGCAGTGATCAGTTCGTTCTCCCCAGTGATCAACGAGAAGATGCATGACTACCTGTGTCACGGCATCACGCACTTGGGCGCACATAATCGTTATGACATGGGCCACTTGATCAACAACACCGTCGGCAAGCATCTGCCTACGTTGTTCAAGCGCTTCAATTTCCGTCATATCAGCAGCCTGGATGCTCACGAGTATGACCAGATGCATTACCACTTCAGCCAGGTTCTGGAGCTCGACCCGGACAATTACCTGACCGCAGGCAAGAACATCACCGTCCCCGTACTGTTCATCAACGGTGCCCTGGATGAATACACCTGCGCGCACGACGCAGCGCAGTTCTCCCGGTACCTGCACGATTGCAGCTTCAGCACCATCGACGCCACCGGCCACTTTCTGGACATGGAACACAAGGCCGCCTGCCGCGACTCGAAACAGGTACTGATGAACTTCCTGCAACCGGCACAGGTGTCACGCGACGGCCATAACCGGGTTCAGGACTATCCGTCCCTGACCTTCTGAAAACCGCACACGGAGCCACCGTCAGCTGCGGAGCATTGTCATCTGGCGGTGGGTTTTCAGGGTGAGTATCAGGGGGCAAAGCGCTGCGCAGTGAAATTAGCGCTTCAAATCAGGGCAGGGTTCTGGTACAAAGTCAGCCGCTCAGAGCAGCTCTCAGAGCGGGTATAGTTTAGTGGTAAAACGAAAGCTTCCCAAGCTTTAGTTGAGGGTTCGATTCCCTCTACCCGCTCCATTTCTCTCCTGACTCATCGATTTAACTGAAATCCATTGAGTAACAGCGAGACAGTCACGTAGTCCTCCTGCAAAGCGCTCCTTCAACGTGACACAGCGCAATGACCTCCCCCGCCGTTCGAACGGAATCTACGTCCTTCTCATCACTGCCCCGGCTCGCTAGCGCGTTCAATCGGGTCAAGGACAAATTCACACGCCCCCCGAACCACTGATCTCCGCTCAGCTGACGCTGCTGCATTGCATCTGGTGGCGCGGGGCATTCATGCGTTAAGCCCGTTACCGGTGTGCTTGAATATCCTGCAGCGGCAGCAGATCCATGACGTCACAGAACAATTGCCGGTGCTTCCAGTCGTTTCTGTCGCCAATCACATAGAGGCGTCGCTTGGCGCGCGTCGCCGCCACGTTCAGCAGGTTAGGTTCCGAAACAGCCCAGTCGCGAGCGCCAGCTCCGGCAGTGTTGCCGCCCAGTACGACGATGACGATCGATGCCTCCTTGCCTTGCATCGTGTGGATCGTGCCCGACACTAGCTTGCCTCGGAGCATGCGCTTGAGGTTTTGCTGCACAGCCTTGAAAGGCGTGATGACTGAAATATCTTTCGCCTCTACGCCATCGCCATGCAGCCGCTTGAGCAGGTCGCGTAAGACCTGCCCTTCCGCAGGCACCCAATTTCCTTCGGAAGCCCCACTGACATGTATCCACCCTGTCGGCAGACTGGCGAGGGTTTCTTTGTCGGCATGCGGTGCAATCGTTCCATACACCATCGCTCCGTCGTAGGCGATAAGGTTGGCGAGTGCATACATAGGCTTGTCGCAGCGGCGATGCACAACCAATGGCAATCCTACCCACGTCTTGCCACCGGCAGGCCCGGCCATGCGCCCCCAAGGGGTGGCTTCGTCAGCCAGTACCTGTGCGGATTTTTGATTGGGAATCCAGTGTGCATCAACACCGTAACGCGTACGCATGTGCTCCAGCACCGCATCGGATACGGTGACGATGGGCTTGAGTTGCAATGGGTCTCCCACCAGCAACGCACGTCGGGACCGCCACAGTGCGCCGACTGCCTGTTGCGGAGCGGCCTGACCTGCCTCATCCACGAGTAACCAGCCAATCTCACTGGCACCCAGCGAGCCAAACGAACGGGCAAATGATGCAAAGGTGCTGCTCAACACCGGAACGACCATAAACAAAGAAGCCCACGCCGAACGGATTGCATCGCGCGACAAGCCTTGGAAGCGCGAACCGGTCAACAGACTGTTGATCATGAATAAATTGGAACGCAGCCTTGAGGCCTCAAGTTCGAAGAACGTCTGGTGGAGCTTCAGGGCCTGGATGAAAACCCGCGCCCGAGCCTTCCGCCAGCCTTGAATGCGCCAGGGTTCGGCCAGTTCAATGGCATCCCCATCCCCGATAGCATTGTCTTTCAACCAAGCGAGCAGATGGTCGGCCTGATGACTGGTTGCCAGTTCCATGGCATCGCGCGTGAGCGTTTGGTCCTGCTGCTGCGATCCCTGAAGCACTCGGCGCGCTTCAGTGACTTTTCTTTCCGACCGGACCTTATCGATATCGAGTTGTTGAGTGAGACGTGTGATCCGCTCGAACTCGGCTTTGGCAATATCCCGCTGGCTTTCCAGCAGTTCCCGAGCGGCATTCCAGTCGCGCCGAGCATTTCCCAGGCTGAATAAATTTGACCAGAAACCGGGCCTGCGCGGGAGTTCCCCAAGTGCGTCAAGACACGTCTTGAGTGCCATATTAGCGGGGCCACCTTCCTCGTTATCCAGGCGCAAGAGTTCATTTGCTATCTCAATCAGTGACTGTTCGAATGACCGGAGCTTTTCGGAGTCTTCGGCAATCTTCTTCCTGACCTCGAGGATGGCCAGGATCAACTCACGAATCCGACTGGCGTCACTGCATGCTTTGCGTTCTTGCGCCTTGATCGCCTCGTAGTCAGAGACTGCTTGCTGCCACAGCGCTTGACGTTGCTCTGGAGAGCGGACCGCATTTACCTCGGCACTCACATTGAGCCAACCCCAAAATCCCTTCGGGCCCTTCTCTTCCTCGGGTAGAGCATCTTCGCTCTGGTTCTCGCTGTCGTCGGCGTTCTCCATCTCCGCAGAGGAGGCCGAAAAGAGTGCCTCCACAATGTTGTCGACGTCTTCATCAGGGTCGACCTCAGTCTCGTCCTCTACCTCCACTGCAACCTCGGCTCCGCTGCCAAACGGGCGCTGGCCATAGAAGTAACGATCTACGAACTTGTTGCGTCGTGCCTTGCTCCCCAGTGCACCGGAAATCAGTCCCCACGCAGGTTTATCCGAGACCAGCTCCCCCAGCTCGGCGAAATACTCTGCTTCTGGCAACCAGCTGTCATCAATCTTGTCTCGCTGCGGCAGCTCCAGCGTCACATTTTCCACGGCACCGTTGTTGGATGAAGCGACTACGATTTCGAAGCCATACAGTGCGGGGTTGAGCCTGAAACTGTATTGCTGCCTGCCACCGTCGTTGGCAGCTTCGCGTCCGTCGCTTGCGAATGCATCGGAAGCACGGCGTAGCTTGGCAAACGCATCGGCGCGGCTGGTGATAATCGCTGCAATAAGGTCGCGCAACAGCGTCGTCTTGCCCGTTCCAGGCGGGCCGTTGACGCCAAGCAGCCCTTGACCATCGGCCAGGGTGGACTGGATTGTGTTGACGGCCAGCTGCTGGGAATGCACCAGGCCCAAATGGTGCTCGGTAGGCCAACAGCTACTGGCGTAAGCATCCGGCATCAGTCGCCCCATCAGTGGCAACGATGCACGCTTATCGTCCATATGCAGGCGAAGCTCGGGATCGTGATAGCGCAGGTACTGATCCAGTGGTTCGCTTTTCACCCCCCTGGAGATCGCATCGGCGACATCGGCAAGATCGTCCAGCAAAAAGCTGTTCAGTGGATCGTCTTCCGACTCGGGCTTGTCGGGCTTGACGGGTTGTGAGCGAAAGCGAAAATGATGATGGTCCATCTCACCAAAAAAGTCCCCCAGCCCCAGGAGCTGGAGGGTCCAGTGAGTCAGTTCGCGCAAGTCTGCGCTTGATACCTCACCTTCGAACAGGGTGTTGGCGCGCTCCCTGACGGTCTTTTGGTCGGTCTCGAACCCTCTGGTCCAATCCTTGCCGGTCAATACCCGACCAAGAAACCACGCTTCGCTTGAAAGCACGAGGCTGTCATCGACCAGTCGGCCCGCCATCGTGAATTTTGCCGCAAACACGGCTGACTCGCGAAACCTGGGCTCCTGGTAGCCCTGATCGGCGCCGTACATCGCATCGAGCTTCTCGGCAACGAGACGACTGTCGTAAAGATGAGCATAGAGCGTGTGGCTCCATATGCGCTTCTTGGGCAGCGCCTGTTGACTGACGATACTTTCCGGAGTCCACGGAAGCAGCGGACGCTGAATTGACGTGTCATGGATAAACGCTTCGTATCGATTAGCGCGTTTTTTCAGCTTGGGTGCTGATTGTGGTTGCAACAACTCGACCGCATGCCAGTACCGGACGATGCTTTCTTGATCCATCAAAATGACTTCCCCTGACTCACTGATCGGGCCTTTTTAGGTGTTAGAAGGCGCGGTATTGGGTGATAGTAAAACGATTGGGTACCGGTGAATGCAACCCAAACATCGAAGTCATTGCAGTAGACCGGCACTGGCCTTACCCACCCCCGCCTCTCCCGGCACCCGCGCCTTGGCCTCTTGCGCCGAAACCGGCGCCACCAGGTACTGCCGATACTCGCGAAACGCCTGCAAGACAGAGGCATCCTGCGGGCGATAGTCGTCGCCGCTATCCTGTTGCTGATTCGCCACACAAGGCCTGCCGATCACGCTCATGCACACGTTGTTTGCAGCCGTCGAAACCGGCTCGAACAAGGCGAACGCCGTGCCTGGCTGGTCCACATCGTTATACAGCGGGTGAGCCACGTTCTCGAAGTCGTTTCCCTCTACCAGCAACTGTGAAGATGAGGTCCGCGACATGATTGCGCCTTGGTAGGTCATGCGCTGAAAGACGTTGTTGACCAGTTGAGCGCGGATTTGCGCATTTTTCATCCCGCCGGAATGAGGTGCTCTGCCGGAGGTGTCGTGTATGTAGTTTCTCGACAGCGTCAGCGTGTCCTGACTGCCGAGGAACAGCCAGACCCAATAATGATGGCCATCGCAGGTAGACGAGTAAGGCGTACGGCCGTCGAATTCATTGCTGGAAATGGTGACGTGTGAAGCAGTGCCCCAGCCTGTCACGATCATCTGTCTGCCGATCCGCGCAAAGGTGTTGTGATCGATCCACACGCCATCGGCCTTGTTCAGGGTCAGCGCATCGCCGCCCCATACGACATGCGGGTTGATATCCGAAAGGGTCAGGTTACGAACGATCACGTTATGCGCACCGTCGCCAATGAACAGTCCAGCGCCCTGAATGCCTGCCTTGTCGCCAAGCCCGATCAATGTCTTGTTGGAGCCGACTTTCAGTGGTTTCAGTCCCGCGTTGTCGTAGGTCACTATGACGGGCGGCCTTGATTGGCAGAAGTCGTTGGCGCCATTCAGTGCAAGTTGCTCACCACCCTGCGGGCACGGTTTAACGACGCAGCCAGGTTCGGTGGTTGTGGTACTGCCGTTGGCAATCACGCTCGCGCGGAAGTCGAACGTGTGGTCCAGGACAATCACTCGGGGAGTGTCATCGGTGCAGGCCCCGTGTGAGTCATGCGACGAGCAGAGTGCTGATCGAAGTTCATCCGGTGTGGAGGGATGCACGGCAGCCGCGGAGCCTCCGCCGGTCACGCCCTTGGCGAAACCTTCAGGTATGTCTGCTGCCCACAGGCATTGCGCTCCTGACAGGAGCAGAACCAGAGTGGTGGCGATCTTCAGACAGCCGCTTTGCAAAAGAGAACGCAGGGGCGTCATTGGTTGAGCTTCCAGTCATGCCCGCGGGAATCGCGAGGACAATCTGGATGCTAAACGGACTGCGGCCTGGCCTGCTCCGGTTCCATGGTGCTGGTCAGCCTCTGTTCAGGCACCCTGGCTCACGAAAACACCCGATCCATCCTGACGCTGTCAATCCCGCGTCCACAACACTCATGATCTTCAAGGGTGTACGGCCGCAGCATGTCCATGACAGGCCTGTTTTGCAGGGGTGATTAAAGCGCCTGGCGAAATATATCCTGAATCTGCTCAAGATCGGCAGGACGCGGGTTGGTCAGGCCGCAGGCATCTTTCAGGGCATTGCTGGCCAGCATCGGGAAGTCTTCCTCCTTGACGCCCAGCGTAGCAAGACCTGCCGGGATTTCCACGGCAGCCGACAATGCACGAATCGCGTCGATGGCTGCCTGAGCGCCTTCTTCCGGAGAGAGCCCACGGATATTGCTGCCCATGGCGTGTGCAACGTCGGTCAGGCGTGCAGCGCTGACGCTGGCGTTGAAGCGCTGCACATGGGGCAGCAATACGGCGTTGCACACACCGTGGGGCAAATCATAAAAGCCGCCCAACTGGTGCGCCATGGCGTGCACGTAGCCCAGTGACGCGTTATTGAACGCCATGCCAGCCAGAAACTGGGCATACGCCATGTTCTCGCGGGCAGTGATATTGGCCCCGTTGTTGAATGCGTCGCGCAAATTGTTGGCGATCAGCGCCATAGCCTGTAACGCACAGGCGTCAGTGATCGGGTTGGCAGCCGTGGAGACATAGGCTTCGATTGCGTGAGTCAAGGCATCCATGCCAGTGGCGGCAGTCAGCGACCTGGGCATGGCGACCATCATGTCGGGATCATTCACGGACAGCAGCGGCGTGACGTTGCGGTCGATGATCGCCATTTTTACGTGCCGGGCTTCGTCGGTAATGATGCAGAAGCGGGTCATTTCACTCGCGGTTCCGGCGGTGGTATTAATGGCAATCAATGGCAACTGCGGTTTTGCCGAACGGTCGACGCCCTCATAATCGCTGATATGCCCCCCGTTGCTGGCGCACAGGGCAATACCTTTTGCACAGTCGTGAGGCGAGCCACCGCCCAGCGATATGACGAAATCGCACTGGCGCTCCTGCAACAGGGCCAGGCCGTTCTCGACGTTGGCGATGGTCGGGTTGGGCCGGGCACCGTCGTACACAACCGAGTCAATGCCCTGCTCCACCAACAGCCCGGCGACCTGACTGGCTACTCCGGCCCTGGCAAGGCCAGCATCCGTGACGATCAGAGCCTTGCGAAATCCGTATTTGCGTATGGCGAGCATGGCTTCGTCAATGCAGCCAGTGCCGATGATGTTCACAGCGGGGATGAAAAAAGTGCTGATCATGACGGACCCTCGAGGGTAGCGCGGATGCTGGGGTGATGAGCCAAGCATCCGCCTTGCGCGAGGTACAACCATTGATCCAGCGCAACGAAGCAGTCAAACGCCAGACCGTTGGTCGCAGACGCTTCGGCCACTGCGCACAGGACGGCTATTTTCAGCCGATAAAGCCGTCGCTCTTGAGCAGCGTTTCCAGGCAATGCTCGCTGAGGCCGTAGAACGTCTTGAGCTCCTGAATGCGCGCCAGTAACTGAGCCGGATCGACCGGCTCGGCACGCTTGACCGCGAGGATCATCTTGTTCTTGTTGGTATGCTCCAGCGAGATGAACTCGAACACTTTGGTCTCGTAACCGCATGCTTCCAGCAATAGCGCGCGCAGGCTGTCGGTGACCATTTCTGCCTGCTGGCCCATGTGCAGACCGTATTGCAGCATCGGTTTCAACAGCGTCGGGCTCTGGATCTGCAAGCGGATCTGTTTGTGGCAGCACGGCGAGCACATGATGATCGAGGCGCCGGAGCGAATGCCCATATGAATGGCGTAGTCTGTCGCGATATCACAGGCGTGCAGCGCAATCATCACGTCCAGCGCGCTGGGCGCCACTGTACGCACGTCACCCTGCGCAAAGGTCAGCCCCGGATGATCGAGCTTCGCCGCCGCCTCGTTGCACAGCGTGACCATGTCTTCGCGCAGTTCGACACCGGTCACCTGCCCTTGCGCCTGCAAGGTGTTGCACAGGTAGTCGTGGATGGCGAAGGTCAGATAACCCTTGCCTGAGCCGAAGTCCGCAACCTTGATCGGCTGATCGAGCTTGAGCGGCGATGAGCTCAGTGCATGGGAAAACACTTCGATGAACTTGTTGATCTGCTTCCATTTGCGCGACATGGCCGGAATCAGCTCATGCTGGCGATTGGTCACACCCAAGTCAGTCAGGAATGGCCGGGTAAGCTCCAGGTAGCGTTTCTTCTCGCGGTCATGCCCGGCCGAAGGAGCCTGGCGCTCCTGCTGAGCCTTGCTTTTGAACAGCGTCGTCTTGCCCTTCTTGCTGAACTCCAACTGCACCTCGTCGGTCAGCGACAACAGGTGCGCGTTCTTGAAGGACGCCGGTATCAGGCTGGCAATGAAAGCCACCGCTTCAGCAAGCGAAAAATTCTTGGTGATGTCACGAGTCTTGTAGCGATACACGAAGCTCAGGCACGGTTGTTCCTTGACGGTCAGCGGCTTGATGATGATCCGCTGCAAGTCGGCTTCGCTGCCCACGTATTTGGCCAGGACCAGCTTGATCAGCGAGTTCTGCGACAGGCTGATGTCCAGCAGGCCAAGGAACTGCGCGAGGTGATCGGTCGCAGCGATGGGTGACGTGGAGGTAATGACTGACATTGAAAATGTGCCTCAAGCGTCCCGTCCGGGACTCGAAAAATCAGACCGGCATTTTAGGCGCGTCGGCACGTCAAGGGCACCCTTATTTTTCAGAGACTACGCGGGCTGTTAGTGCGGTCCTACACACCATTGCGACACGCACATGATCGGTAAAACAATCTCTACCGACAACAGCGAAGCATTGCTTGCGCCGTATAAAAACACCTTTATAGTCGTTGTGGCTGATTACAGATAATCAGATAAAAGTTCTGGAGCCTTTTGCTCCGGCAGAATAAACCGCACAAGGAACGTGCCTTATGTTGAGTCAAGCAGCACTGCTGGAAAACGACACGCTCGCGCGGGTCACCTTAAAACCCGTAGAGTATTTGAACCTTATACTTGATGATGAAAAAAAGGGTGGCCGTGGCGCCGCGCTTATTTTGACCAAAGAAGACATTCTTAGTCTGAAACGTTACGAACGACACGCCCTTAACATCCCCACGTCACTCGCTCGCGTCGAACAGCAATTGGGTTTTACAACCAGTAGCATTCCCGGGCTTGAGCCTAAAGACATGCTGGTGACTTACAAGGCAATCCACAACCACGGCAAAAGCTGGCTGGGTATCGAGGACGCCATCAAGCGCAGCGGTTTCACCATTGACCTGTTTGCCTCACACTTCTCGGATCAGGGTCGGCAGATCATCAGTTACATTGAAAAAATGGACTTTGCCAGGCAGCTGGGTCTGACCGTTGTCGATCTGACCCTTGAAGAGGTCCGCGATACATCGCCCACGCCACTGGGGCAAACCGACCAGAAGGTCTGTATCACGCTGGCCCAGTTCCTGAAAGAAACCGCGTCACAAATAAAGAACCATCAGCACGCGGCCAGCACGTTGGCGCAACACATCGATACCTTCAGCACCGTCCTGAGCGTTCAACTCATTCCCGGCATCAACGATAAGGTAAAACTGGCAAAGCGCTCTGATCTGGACCAGCAGATCAGCGAACTGGAAAAAGACATCGAACAGCTGACCGTCGATATAGAACACAAGAACAAAGAATATAAGGCAGCCATAACCAATATTGCCTGGGGTGGTTTCGGAGGGCCCATCGGGGTTGCTATCACGGGAGGTATTTTTGGCGCCCAGGCGGAAAAAATCCGGAAAGAAAAAAACCGGATGATCGCCTCCAAGAACCTCAAGGTTCAGACCCTCAAGGAAAAAGTTCCGTTGGCCGCCGCCGTACGCAGCCTGCAGATACTCTTCGAGGATATGAATATTCGCATGATGGACGCTCATCAGAGTGCGACCAATCTGAAAGACCTATGGACCCTGCTGGCGGCATACATTGACAGCTCTGCAGATGAACTGGCAGCGATCAGCGACGATCAGGCACTGATGATTTTCGCTATACGGTTTCAGGCCGTAGTCACACCGTGGCTGGAAATAAAAAGCATGACCGCCCAGTTACTGAAGCTGTTTGAAAGTGCGCTGGACCAGTTTCAACACGAACAGCAATCCAGCCTGAAAGGACAATGACCATGAGCACTGAAACCTTGGGTAAGCCGATGGTCCTCACGCCTCCCGATACTGAAATCATGAATGCCGCCAGCCAGAATATTCTGGCCCAGGTGAATACGTTGAAGCTGGACTTTCTGCCGACGATGAAAGAAAAAATGCTGTCGCTTCAAAACGCATTGACGCGTGCAGACAACGCCTATCGTGAAGCGCTGGCCGATATCACTGTGCAGTTGAATAACGTGAACCTGCAGCCGATCGATCTGAGGCAACAGCACATTGAAGCAGACGCTCGACTCAGCGATAAACAAAAGAAGCAAGCGATCAGCCTGCTGAACGGCGAGCGCATTCGTCTGCTCTCGAATCTGACCGCCGTTTTGCGCAGCAGCGCTCACGCCATTGCCGAGCGCAGCGATGATATGGCGCAAATAAACCTCACGCTGGAAGACAACCGTTTACAGGACATACTCCAGCAACAGATTGACGGCATGACACAACGCTCAGCCGCTTTGGAAAGCGCGATGAGTGTCATCGCTGAAGACCGGCGCCTGCTTGACACAACGATCAAGACCTATGAAAAGTACAACCTTGCCGACCTGTTCAAGGACATGCTGCCTACTCAGGAAGAACTGCAGATCGTCACCATGCCATCGCCGGAACTTGCGTTGATCACCGCCGGAATTGCCAGACTCGGAAAACTCCTGGACAAGATCAGCAGCGCCCTGACCTACCTTGACCTTACTGAAGAACGCGACAGACTGAGGTCGCGCTATAACGCACTGCTCGCCGAGTCCCGCACGGTCGCCCAGGAAGCAAAGTCAATCAACGGAAGGCTCGATGAGCTGACCGGGCTCGCTGACATCAGCAAGAGCAAGGCACTTTGGGTCAAAGAGGCCAGGAAGGTTTATCACTCGCTCTACAAATTTCTGGATCAGATCACGTCGCAAGATGACGCTTCTGCACCGATCAGCACGCCTGTCGAAAAACTGAAGACGTACATAAAATCGTTCTACGATATCAGGCGCCTCGTCTGACGCGTCAGCCTTCAATATAAAGGCAGGCGTTGATCCATATCGACACCTGCCTTTTGTTGTTACCCCAGCACCACCAGCCGATTCGGCAATTCATTCCTGCCGTGAGTCACTGGTACATGATCGGCAAGCAGCTCGCCACAGGCATGGATACACCCGAGAAACCCCTGCAAGGTCTGTCCGTCTCTGACCTGCTGGGTAAACACGTCAACCATCGCCTTCCAGGTGTCGTTGTGCAGACGACTGGCAATGCCATGGTCAACCAGGATTTCGACATACCGTTCGGCCTCGCTGACAAACACCAGAATGCCGGTTCCGTCGTGGGTCTTGTGCAGGTTCTGCTCGAGAAACTGCCGACGCGCGAGATTCCCGGCCCGCCAGCGCCGCACCGAAAGCGGCACCAGCAACGCGGAGACCTTCGACAGGCGACACACCAGCGCGACAATAATGAACGTACTCATCTGCGCGAGCATCAACTCGTCCGCGCTCAACCATTGAAGGCAGTAGTTGATCGTGCCCGGCAGCAGCAGGCCGATCAGCCCGGCCCAGATCAACGGCATGTAGGCATAGTCGTCAGCGCGAGCGGCCAGTACCGTGACCAGCTCGGCGTCAGTGCGCTGCTCGACGCGGTCAATCGCTTCGGCAACCTGCCGCTGTTCGTCTTTGTTCAGTAAAGCCATGGTTCCCTCATTCCGAATCAATCAACTACCAGTTGCCTGAAGCACCGCCACCGCCGAAGCGTCCGCCACTGCGATCGGCGACTCTTTCACGTGCGGGCCGGGTGGCGCCGCCCCGTCTGACACTAATGATTACAATCCCCAGCACGATGAGGGTCAACACGATACCGATCAGCCAGACCTGGTCGTCATCGGGCTGCTCGTCATAGTCGGACATCTGCCCTGTCGGCTCGGGATAATCGGGTATCTGCCCACCCAATGCCGCGATGACCGCGCGCGTACCGCGCTCTATGCCGACGGCAAACCGGTTGTCGTCAAACTCGGGGGTCATCAGCATGTCGATGATCAGAGACGCCTGGGCGTCGTTGAGACGGTCCTTCAGCGCACCGCCGACCTCCATGAACACCTTGCGCTTGTCGCGGTAGACCACCAGCAGAACACTGTCATCCTTGCCGTGCAGCCCCAGGCCCCAGGCGTCGCCGAGTCGAGAGCCGAACTCTTCGATGCTCGTGCCCTGCAGATCAGCGAGGGTCACCACCACTACCCGCTCCCCGGTCGCCTTTTCATGGGCGCTCAGAAGTCTGGCCAGACGAACCGTAGTCTGGCTGTCGAGCATCTGTGCGGCATCCACCACACTGCCGGTCATCGGCGGAAAAACCAGTGCTGATGGCTCTGCCTCGGCCCGCAATACCCCTCCCAACAGCATCACCATGTACAGCATCCACTGTGAAACAGACTTCAAAATCCAGACCTCCGGTGTTTTTTTGAATCCATTGAAACGACACGCCTTAGCCAAAACACAAGTTCCCCGGCATAATCCACCGCCAACACTTGGTGCGTTCACTATTTGATCGAACAGGGTCTGTACAAAAATCAATCAAACCGCCATTTTCGTACACACCCTGGGGAGACTTCGTACAGTCAAGCGGATAGCAACTATCCTTGCATCCCGTACGAACCATAACGCCAAAGGTCCATAACCCAAAAACTGGCTGTCGGACATTAAACGCGAGTTACTGACAAAAGCCTTGAGAAATCATTCATGAATAAGCTGTGTTTATTAGGTTTGCTGGTCGGTATGGCCAGTCAGTCGGTGATGGCCCAGACCGCTGCCGCCACGGACAATACAACGCTTCAGGCCAAGAATGCCTTCATCGGCAAACTCATGAAACAAATGACTCTGGACGAAAAGATCGGTCAGTTGCGACTCATCAGTATCAGCTCGGAAATGCCACAGCCGCAAATTCTCAAGGAAATTGCCGCCGGACGAATCGGCGGTACGTTCAACTCCATTACCCGTTCGGAAAATCGTCCGCTGCAGGAAGCCGCAGTCGCCAAAAGCCGTCTGAAAATTCCGATGTTTTTTGCCTACGACGTGATTCACGGTCACCGGACGATTTTCCCGATCAGCCTGGGCATGGCCGCCAGCTGGGACATGGACGCCATCGCGACGATGGGCCGGGTCTCGGCCAAAGAAGCCAGTGCCGACAGTATCGACATGACCTTCGCGCCCATGGTGGATATTTCCCGCGACCCTCGCTGGGGCCGCAGCTCCGAAGGCTTCGGTGAAGACACCTACCTGGTGTCACGCATTTCCGATGTGATGGTCAGGTCCTTCCAGGGCAAGAACGTCGCAGCCAATGACAGCATCATGGCCGCCGTCAAACACTTCGCCCTGTATGGCGCGGTAGAAGGCGGGCGCGACTACAACACCGTGGACATGAGCATGACGCGCATGTACCAGGACTACCTGCCGCCGTACAAGGCCGGCATCGATGCCGGCGCCGGCGGCATCATGGTCGCGCTCAACTCGATCAACGGCGTCCCGTCGACCTCCAACAAATGGCTGATGCAGGACCTGTTGCGCAAGGACTGGGGCTTCAAGGGCGTGACCATCAGTGACCACGGCGCGCTCAAGGAGCTGATCGACCACGGCGTGGCCAAGGATTTCCGCGAGGCCGCCAAGCTGGCTATCAAGGCGGGCGTCGACCTGAGCATGAACGACGCGGCCTATGGCGAGCAGTTGCCCGGGCTGGTGAAAGACGGCGAGGTTTCCATGAAGGAAATCGACAGCGCCGTGCGTGAAGTGCTGGGTGCCAAGTACGACATGGGCCTGTTCGCCTCGCCTTACGGTCGCATCGGCGTTGCCGCCGATGACCCTGCCGACACCTATGCGGATGACCGCCTGCACCGTGCCGAAGCTCGCGATGTGGCGCGCAAGACGCTGGTGCTGCTGAAAAACCAGAACGAGACATTGCCACTCAAGAAGCAAGGCACCATCGCGGTGATCGGCGGACTGGCGCAAAGTCACCTCGACATGCTCGGCAGCTGGTCGGCAGCCGGTCGTCCCAACCAGTCGGTGACAGTGTATGAAGGGCTGGCCAACGCGGTCGGCGACAAGGCCAAGCTGGTTTACGCACGCGGTGCCAACGTCAGTGACAATGAACACGTCCTCAACTACCTGAACTTCATGGAGAAGGAAGTAGAGATCGACCCGCGTCCGGCGCAGGAAATGATCGACGAAGCGGTCAAGGTCGCCGAGCAGGCCGACGTGATCGTTGCCGTGGTCGGCGAGTCACGCGGCATGTCCCATGAATCGGCCAGCCGCAGCAGCCTGAACATTCCGGGCAAACAACGCGACCTGATCAAGGCGCTCAAGGCCACTGGCAAACCACTGGTGCTGGTGCTGATGAATGGCCGTCCGCTGGTTCTGGTCGACGAACAGGAACAGGCCGACGCCATGCTCGAAACCTGGTTCCCGGGCACCGAAGGCGGCAATGCAGTGGCTGACGTACTGTTCGGCGACTACAACCCGTCGGGCAAGCTGGCGATGACATTTCCGCGCTCGATCGGTCAACTGCCGGTCTACTATGCGCACCTGAACACCGGCCGTCCGTATCACGAAGGCAAGCCAGGCAACTACACCTCGCACTATTTCGAGGAGCCCAATGGCCCGCTGTTCCCGTTCGGTTATGGTCTGAGCTACACCCAGTTCGACGTCTCGGACATCACGTTGTCGGACGCCAGCATGACGCGCAAAGGCAAGCTCACTGCCAGCGTGACCGTGAAGAATACCGGCAAGGTTGCCGGTGCTACCGTTGTGCAGCTGTATCTGCATGACGTAGCGGCGTCGATCAGCCGTCCGGTCAAAGAACTGAAAAACTTCGAAAAAGTGATGCTTGAGCCCGGAGAAGAAAAAGTCGTGACCTTCACCCTCAGTGAAGACGATCTGAAGTTCTACAGCACTGAGCTCAAGCACGTGGCGGAACCTGGCGAATTCAAGGTCATGATCGGCCTGGACTCCGAAGCTGTGAAAGAAGCGACCTTCAATCTGTTGTAACCCCTGCGCATGGCGCGTTCGTGAGCAGTCGCTCGGGAACGCGCCAACAGGGTTCGATCAGGCTGCGACATGACGCTCAAGCATCGCTACTGGCGCATTACCCTGTACGTGCTGCTGATTCTGGCCGGTGCAGCCCTGTGCGCCGGGCTCGCAATGCGTCAGGCGCAGCGTCACGCAATGTCTGAAGATGCCGCGCGTGCCGAAGGACAACTGGCACTGTATGCCAATACCCTGCACACCCTGATCGAGCGCTACCGCGCCCTGCCCTCCGTTCTGGCACTGGACCCGGAAATTCGTGCCGCGCTGAGCGGCCCGGTAACCGGTGAAGTACAGAACGCACTCAACCTCAAGCTGGAAAAAATCAACAACGCGGCTCATTCGTCGACGCTGGAGTTGCTCGACCTGCAGGGTCTGGCGATTGGCGCGAGCAACTGGCGCACGCCCAATAGCTATGTCGGTCACAACTACGCTTTTCGACCCTACTTCCTGCAGACCCGCGCCAAGGGTACCGGGCGCTTTTACGCGGTCGGGGTGACCACCGGAATTCCGGGGTACTTTCTGTCCAGCGCGGTGTTGAATGATACCGGTGGGTTCATGGGGGCGATGGTCGTCAAGCTGGAGTTCCCCAGCCTCGAGCAGGAGTGGGATAAGGGCGGCGACCTGCTGCTGGTCAGCGATGAGAAAGGCATCGTGTTTATCGCCAATCAACCAGGCTGGCGCTATCGCGAGCTGCAGCCGATCTCGGTGGAAGACCGTGCCACCCTGTTGCGCACCCGCCAGTACGACAAGCAGGTATTGTCACCGCTGCGCAGCCGGGTCATCGACAGCTTCAGCGAAAACAGCCATTTGAGCCGTGTCGACGGCCCGGACGGCACCACGGACTATCTCTGGCAGTCGCTGCCCCTTGCGGACGAGAACTGGACCCTGCACCTGTTGCGCAAGCCGCCCGCGTCCAGCGAGGATGTGCGCAACGCAGGGCTGGCCGCCGCAGGCATCTGGCTGGCGCTGGTATTTCTGGGCCTGTTTCTCTATCAGCGCTGGCGACTGGCGCGACTGAGGGAGCGCAACCGGGATGAACTGGAGCGCCTGGTGCAAGAGCGCACACGCGATCTGCACACCGCGCAGGACGGTCTGGTGCAGTCGGCCAAACTCGCGGCGCTGGGGCAGATGTCGGCAGCGCTGGCCCACGAAATCAACCAACCGCTGACCGCCCAGCGCATGCAGCTGGCGACCCTGCGACTGCTGCTCGATCAAGGCCGAATCGATGAAGCCTGCAAAGCGCTGGTTCCCGTCGATCAGCAACTGACACGTATGGCCGCCTTGACCAGCCATTTGAAGACCTTCGCACGCAAGAGCCCCAGCGGCCTGCGCGAGAGGCTGGACCTGGCCACGGTGGTCGATCAGGCCTTGCTGTTGCTCGACCCGCGCCTGCGCGAGGAACACGTCGACTGCGTCCTGCATCTAGCACGCCCGGCATGGGTGCGCGGCGACGCCATCCGCCTGGAGCAGGTGCTGATAAACCTGCTGCGCAATGCACTGGACGCCATGCACGAGTGCCGCTCCAGGCGCCTTGAAGTGCGTATCGACGCCCTCGACAATCAGTGGCGGCTCAGTGTCAGGGACAACGGAAGCGGGATCGCTGCGGAAAATCTGCCCAGCATTTTCGATCCGTTCTTCACCACCAAACCGGTAGGCGATGGTCTGGGCCTTGGCCTGGCGGTGTCGTACGCCATCATTCATGAACTGGGCGGACAACTGACGGCGCAAAACCATGCGGACGGCGCCGAATTCTGGTTCAGCCTGCCCAACGACTTCCTGGAGGCCTGACCCGGCATGTTGAATTCGGTCATCGTGGTAGACGACGAGGCGCCCATTCGGCAAGCCGTCGAACAATGGCTGACGCTGTCGGGGTTCGAGGTGCAAGTCTTCGCCCGCGCCGAAGAGTGCCTGGCGCACCTACCGGAACACTTCCCCGGCGTCGTGCTGACCGATGTGCGCATGCCAGGCATGAGCGGTCTGGAGCTACTGACCCGGTTGCAAGGCGCAGACCGCGACCTGCCGGTCATCCTCCTGACCGGTCATGGCGATGTGCCGATGGCTGTGGAAGCGATGCGCGAAGGGGCCTATGACTTTCTGGAAAAACCCTTCAGCCCGGAAACCCTGATCAGCAACCTGCGGCGTGCCCTCGAGAAACGCCAACTGGTGCTGGAAAACCGCCGCCTGCATGAGCAGGCCGATGCCAGAACCCGCCTGGACGCCACGCTGCTCGGCGTATCGCCCGGCATGCAGACACTGCGCCGCCAGGTGCTGGAACTGGCGCAACTGCCGGTCAATGTGATCATTCGCGGGGAAACCGGCAGCGGCAAGGAACTGGTGGCTCGCTGCCTGCATGATTTCGGACCGCGCGCCGCCAGACCTTTTGTTGCACTCAACTGCGCGGCCATCCCGGAGCACCTGTTCGAAGCCGAGCTGTTCGGCCACGAGAGCGGCGCCTTCACCGGTGCACAGGGCAAGCGCATCGGTCGTCTGGAGTATGCCGACGGCGGCACGGTGTTCCTTGATGAAATCGAGAGCATGCCGATGGCACAGCAGGTCAAGCTGCTGCGCGTTCTGCAGGACAAGCGCCTTGAGCGGCTGGGCTCGAATCAGAGCATCGACGTCGACCTGCGAATCATTGCCGCGACCAAGCCTGATCTTCTCGAAGAAGCGCGTGCCGGGCGCTTCCGCGAAGATCTGGCCTACCGCCTCAATGTTGCCGAACTGCGCCTGCCGCCGCTGCGCGAGCGTCTTGAAGACATCGCGCAACTGTTCAGCCACTTCGCCCGCGCCGCCGCCGAACGCGTGGGCAGGGAGGCGCCCGCGCTGGATGCAGCGCGCCTGAGCCATTTGCTCGGCCATGACTGGCCTGGCAACGTGCGCGAGCTGGCCAATGCCGCCGAGCGGCAGGCGCTGGGTCTGGAGCAGGCCCTGCCGCAACCTGATACTCAATGGCCGGGGCATTCATTGGCGGCGCGTCAGGAAGCCTTCGAAGCACAATGCCTGCGCGCTTCGCTGGCCCGTCATAAAGGCGACATCAAGGCGGTGCTCAATGAGCTGCAACTGCCTCGAAGGACGCTGAACGAGAAGATGCAGCGCCATGCTCTGGTACGCGAAACGTTCCTCGAATGAGGGCTGCGCAGATTCCGTACAGCTTGTTCCGGCGATAACCGAACATTTCCTGCAGCGCCGGGTCTGCATACTGTTCACGGCTATATGAGGGTCGTGATGGCTGGATACTTATAAGGCATAATGACATCATGCCCGCATGGCTATTCAGCTCACTTTGACAGTCCGAAAGATGGGGCATTTTCTACCGTGAATACTCCCCTCGACCTCCCATTGGGAGGCGGCGAAATGGGTCGGTTTATCCGAGAGACGGACTGGTCGACGTCCGCGCTGGGACCTAAGCAAGCATGGCCCGCAGCGCTACTGTCTTCAATGAATCTGATGCTCAGTTGCCCTGACAGCATGTACCTGCTCTGGGGCCCGGACTACACCCTGTTTTTCAATGACGCTTACGCTCAGGTCCTGCCCATCGCGGCAGCACAGGCGCAGGGGCAGCCCATTGCCTCGGTCTGGGGCGATGCCTGGGAAGCCGTGCGGCCGCTCGCCGAGCAGGCGCTGGCCGGACAAAACCGCCGCTCCGACGATATTCAGCGCACCATCGTGCGCAATGGCAAGCCCGAGCAGACCTGGTGGTCGCTGTCCTACTCGCCGCTGTATGGCGATAGCGGCCTGATCGAGGGCGTGTTCTGCCGTGTCAACGAGACCACCTTGCAGGTCATGGCTGAAGCACGTCAGTCGGAAAACGAAGCGTTCACGGACCGTGTGCTGTCGAGCATCAACGACTGCATCAAGGTGCTGGACCTGGACTCGCGCCTGACCTTCATGAGTGAGGGCGGTCAGCGGATCATGGAGGTCAGCGATTTCAACGCGATTCGCGGCTGCCCCTGGCCTGACTTCTGGCAGGAACAGGGCAATCTGGACGCCATCGCGGCAGTCGAAGCGGCCAGAGCGGGTCAGAACGCCAGTTTTACGGGCTCGGCGCGAACCCTGGCCGGCACCACCAAGTGGTGGCACGTGCAGGTCAGCCCGATTTTCGGCAAGGATGGCAAACCGGAGAAGATCCTCTGTGTGTCCAGGGACATGACCCAGCTCAGAGACGCTGAAGAAGCCCTGCTGTCGCTCAACGAGACGCTCGAGCAGCGCGTGGTCGAACGCACCCAGGACCGTGATCGCATCTGGAGGCTATCGACCGACCTGATGCTGGTGGCGCAGTTCGACGGGATCATCTCGGCAGTCAATCCGGCATGGACGCAAGCCCTCGGCTGGTCGGAAGAACAACTGCTCGACAGCCAGTTTCTGGCACTGGTGCACCCTGAAGACGTGGACAGTACGCTGGCCGCCATGAGCGGGCTGGAGAACGGCCGCACCATCCCGCACTTCAAGAATCGCTATCGCCATCAGGACGGCTCGTACCGGACCATCTCCTGGACGGCCGTGCCGGACAAGCAATTCATCCATGCCGTCGGCCGTGACATTCAGGCCGAGGAAGAGGCCAATGAAGCGCTGCGGCTTTCACAGGACGCCCTGCATCAGGCGCAGAAGCTGGAAGCCATTGGCCAACTTACCGGCGGCGTAGCGCATGACTTCAATAATCTGTTGACGGTGATCCGCTCCTGCAGCGACCTGCTGAAGTCGCCAAACCTGGAAGAGCACCGTCGCGTCAAATACGTCGAAGCCATTTCCAGCACGGTGGACCGGGCCGCGCGCTTGACCGGACAGTTGTTGGCGTTTGCCCGCCGTCAGGCCTTGCAGCCGGAAGTGTTCGATGTGTGCAAAAGCGTGGCGCGCATTGGCGAGATGATGGACACGCTGACCGGCGCGCGGATTCAGGTCAGCATCGACCTGCCTGCCGAGCCGTGCTTCATCTTCGCCGATGGCAGCCAGTTCGATACTGCGCTGGTCAACATGGTGGTCAACGCCCGCGATGCGATGTCCGGCGCGGGGCGGCTGGTCATCAAGGTTGAATGCGCTGCCTGTCCTGCCGACGATCAACCCGCTTCACTCGGCGAGGGTGACTATATAGAGGGTGACTATGTAAGGGTATCGCTGACCGATACCGGCGCCGGTATTGCCAAGGAGAAACTGGGCCTGATCTTCGAACCGTTCTATACCACCAAGAGTGTCGGCCAGGGCACGGGGCTGGGTTTGTCACAGGTATTCGGGTTTGCCAAACAGTCGGGTGGTGAAGTGCTGGTTGAAAGCGAGCTGGGCAAAGGCAGCCGCTTCACGCTGTGCCTGCCCAGCGCACAGAATCACGAAGTCGTCCAGGAAGACCATCGCCACACCCTCACCCCGTTGCCCGGGCTGTGCGTGCTGATGGTCGAGGACAATCAGGACATCGGCACCTATACCCGCCCCATGCTTGAGCAAATGGGCTTTCAGGTGCTCTGGGTAAGCAGTGCCGCCGAAGCACTGAAAGAGCTTTCCGGCAACCCGGAAAACTTTCATGTGGTGTTCTCGGATATCGCCATGCCGGGCATGAGCGGCCTGGAACTGTACGCCGAAATCGAAGCGCGCTATCCGTGGATGCCGGTGGTTCTCACCACCGGGTACAGCACTGAGTTCGCGACGATCGCTCAGGACGAAACACAGCGCTTCGACCTGTTGCAGAAACCCTACTCCAGAGACGATCTGGCGGCGATTCTGCACAAGGCCGTGAGCCGTAGCGGCGAGCACTGAGGGGATGGATTCGCATCAATTCATCACGCCAGCGGATTCACTGATGCCTGATACGCATGAGTGAACCCCGGCACTCTTGACGCATGAAACCAAGACAACACCGGTTGCCTTGATTCAGAATCACGCAAAACATCGCAACACTCTTAGAGCAGGGAGCATTTTCGAGATGATCGTCGGTATTGATCTGGGCACCACCAACAGCCTGGTGGCTGTATGGCGCGACGGCAGCAGCGAGCTGGTGACCAACGCATTGGGAGAAACACTTACCCCCAGCGTTGTCGGGCTGGACGACGACGGGCAGATTCTGGTCGGCAAGGCAGCCCGCGAACGCCTGCAGACCCACCCGGAAAAAACCGCCGCCCTGTTCAAGCGCTACATGGGCAGCGCCCAGGAAATTCGCCTCGGCTCTGCTACTTACCGCCCCGAAGAGCTGTCCTCGCTGGTGCTCAAAAGCCTGAAGGCTGACGTCGAGCGCGCGTTTGGCGAGCCTGTTACCGAAGCGGTGATCAGCGTTCCGGCCTATTTCAGCGACGCTCAGCGTAAAGCCACGCGTATTGCCGGAGAGCTGGCGGGCCTCAAGGTCGAGAAGCTCATCAACGAGCCGACAGCGGCGGCGCTGGCCTATGGCCTTCACCAGAAGGAAGGCGAAACCTCGTTTCTGGTCTTCGACCTGGGCGGCGGTACCTTCGACATCTCGATCCTCGAACTTTTCGACGGCGTGATGGAAGTGCGTGCCAGCGCGGGCGACAACTTTCTGGGGGGTGAAGATTTCGATCAGGTCATGGTCGAGCACTTTGTGAACCTGCACCGCGATGAGCCGGACTTCCCGTCAACGGAGCTGATTGCCCCGGCCTTGCGGCGCGAAGCCGAGCGCGTGCGCAAGGCACTGGGTCAGGAAGGGAGTGCCGACTTCGTATTGCGTCACGCCGACAGGGAATGGCGAAAGACCATTACTCAAGAGCAGATGAGCGACTTTTATGCGCCCCTGCTCAACCGCCTTCGCGCGCCGGCCGAGCGTGCGCTTCGAGACGCGCGGATACGCGTCGCCGATCTGGATGAGATTCTGCTGGTGGGCGGCACGACGCGCA
The DNA here is from genome assembly GCF_030208985.1 of Pseudomonas sp. MEJ108. Lineage (NCBI taxonomy): Bacteria > Pseudomonadati > Pseudomonadota > Gammaproteobacteria > Pseudomonadales > Pseudomonadaceae > Pseudomonas > Pseudomonas sp. MEJ108. The sequence goes on along the minus strand of NZ_JARVSW010000020.1, from coordinate 175,412 downwards.
TGCCACTGATCCGCAAGCTTGCCGCGAGCCTGTTCGGGCGCTTCCCTTCCATTGCACTCAATCCCGATGAAATCGTCGCTCAGGGCGCAGCGGTGCAGGCGGCACTCAAGCACCGGGACGCAGCGCTGGAAGAGATCGTCCTCACCGATGTGTGCCCTTACACGCTGGGGATCGAGACCATCACGCAAGTTGGCAATCGCTATGAAAGCGGTCACTACCTGCCCATTATCGAACGCAATAGCGTCGTACCGGTCAGCCGGGTAAAAACAGTGCAGACCGTCAGTGATGATCAAGAGCACGTTATGGTGCGGATCTTTCAAGGCGAAAGCCGTATGGTCAAGGACAACATCGCCCTGGGCGAGCTCATTATCCCGATCCCCAGGGCGAAGGCCGGCGAAGTGGCGCTGGATGTGCGTTTTACCTATGACAATAACGGCCTGCTGGAGGCCGACGTGATGACACAGCTGACCGGGGAACGTCACAAGCTGGTCATCGAAAACAACCCTGGCGTGATGACACCTGATGAAATACAGGAACGCCTTCAGGTACTCGAAGCGCTCAAAGTCCATCCGCGCGAACAACAGGTCAACACTCATCTGATCGCCAGACTCGAACGCCTGTATCAGGAATGCCTGGGCAGCGATCGAGAACTTATCGATCACTGGACCACCCAGTTTCAGCATGTGCTGGAAACACAGGACGAGCGGCAGATCAGCGAAATTCGCAAGCAACTCAAACAGGAAGTCGACACGTTCGAGCAGGGCGCAAGATGATCGACTGTTGGTCAGTACTTGAGCTGAATAACGATGCCGACGAGCGCAGCATCAAACGCCAATATGCCCGGTTACTGAAGGTCAACCGTCCTGATGAAGACCCGGCTGCCTTCCAGAATCTGCGTGATGCCTATGAGGAGGCGCTGCAGCTGGCACGATCGCGCGCGGATGAGGACGACCAGCCTGTCATGCTGCGCCAGCCCTTGCCTGAGCCCTCGCCTGCCACGCTTCTGACAACGACCGTTATCGAGCAGCCCGGTGGCCTGGACTGGCTTCAACAGGTCAGGCAAACCACTGCACAGAACCTGCCCGAGCAACAGCAGCTCGCCATGGAGCATGGACAGGCGGAGCGCTTTCAACAACTGTTGCTGCTGGAGTGCCTGAACGACTCGGCGCGTCGTGTCGAGTTGATCAAAGCTGCATTTCAGCATCTGCGCTGGCTGACGGTATGGCAAAGCATTCATATCAGCAGCTACCAGCAGCACGCCTTGGCCGAGGCGATATTGCGCGAGGCGTTCGAAGCGTTCAGCGCACTCATCGAGAGCGGGCAGCATGCACGCTTCATTGAAGAACTTCAGACGCTGGAGCAACAGCCCTGGCTGACAGAGCTGGAGCGTCGCGAGCATTTGCAATGCAGGTGCATGGTCTTGCTGATTGCCAGCCAGCATGTGACCTCTGACCTGCTGGAACAGACGCGCGCGGTATTTGGCTGGAACCTGCAGCAAAACCTCCACCCCGGCCCGGAAGACCTCTGGCAGACGCTGCGCCAGCGATACGAAGAAGTGGAGTACGCCGAGCATCTGCAACGCCTGCTCGATGCCAAACCGAGCACTGCCGGAGGCAAGGCCGCGCACTTGATGTTCAAGCCGCCACGTCTGGCCGCGCGGATCCGTACCGCGGTCAAGCAAGACGCCTCGGTGTGGAACGCCTGCGCGCATATTCAGGAGCAGTTGACCGTCCACTACCCCGATATCCTCAAGCGCTACCCCGAAGCAGACCTGAACGCCTGGAAACTCATGCGTGAGCAGAGCGACTTCACGCCGCTCATCTGGGTCTACATCGGCGCGTTTCTGCTGGCGTTGCTGGCACCCCCGCTAGCGCCTGAAGGCACGGAATACAATCCGGGAACGCGGGTCCTCGTGCTGTTCCTGACACCGCTCTGGACAACCGTCGGCTTCTTCATCTTTATCTGTGTATGGCGTCCGCTGATGGTTCTCGCAGAGCCTGCCGATGCCTGGCTGAGCAGCAAGTTACTGCCCAAGGTGCTGAGCTGGCCCGGTGCCCAGGCGCTGGTCTTGCGGCATGGCCTGCCCTTTTTGTTTCTGGGCCTTGTCCAGGTGCTTGACGGCCCGCGCACGCTGCTGGCTTATCTGCTGCTGGCGGTGCTGTGGGTCGCCCTGTCGCCTTATCGCTACCTGTTTCAGACGGCGCCTGCCCGGCAGAAGATTCGGCAGTTTTATGCAAGGCACACGATCATGGTGATCATCGGCACTGTCAGCATCGTCATGGCAGCGCTGTTGATCTCCTCTAAACTGAGCGCTTGAGCGGTCTTCTGTCGGCAATCGACCAGAACACCCTGCTGCGAGCGCTCCCATCGGCAAGAATCCGCTTATCCCAATCGGGCAGATAAGCGGATTCTTGCTCATCAAAGTCGTCCTACCGCTCTAGAACAAGCCTTCATGGTCTGGCACAGCTCCTGCTATGTAACGGGCAGGGCATCGAATGCCTCCTTCCAAAAATAATGAAAACAAGGAACACCATGGAAACTTCCAATCCCGCCTCCCATGGGTCGGCTGCTACTGCCGCTGGCCAGAAAACCACCTCCAGCCGTCTCAAATCGATTTTCAGTGGCTCGGTCGGCAACATGGTCGAGTGGTACGACTGGTACGTCTACGCCGCCTTCTCGCTGTACTTCGCCAAAGCCTTCTTTCCCAAGGGCGACACCACCGCACAGTTGCTCAACACCGCCGCGATCTTTGCCGTCGGCTTTCTGATGCGGCCCATCGGTGGCTGGCTGATGGGGCTGTACGCCGACTATAAAGGGCGCAAGGCCGCGCTGATGGCATCGGTGCTGCTGATGTGCTTCGGCTCGCTGATCATTGCCCTGACACCGGGCTATGAAAGCATCGGCGTCGGTGCCCCGATTCTGCTGGTGTTCGCCCGCTTGCTGCAGGGCCTGTCTGTCGGCGGTGAATACGGCACGTCCGCCACCTACCTCAGCGAAATGGCCACCAAGGAACGTCGTGGCTTCTTCTCCAGTTTTCAGTACGTCACGCTGATTTCCGGCCAGCTCATCGCGCTGGGCGTGCTGATCGTTCTGCAGCAGACGCTGACCACCGAGCAGCTGTATGCCTGGGGCTGGCGCATCCCGTTCGTCATCGGCGCCCTGTGCGCAATCGTCGCGCTGTTCCTACGTCGCGGCATGGAAGAAACCGAGTCGTTCACGCGCAAGAAGAAGGAAAAGCCCAAGGAGAGCCTGATGCGTACGCTGATGCGCCATCCCAAGGAACTGATGACCGTCGTGGGTCTTACCATGGGCGGGACGCTGGCTTTCTACACTTACACCACTTACATGCAGAAGTATCTGGTCAACACCGTCGGCATGAGCATCACCGACTCGACGTCGATATCAGCGGCGACACTGTTTCTGTTTATGCTGTTGCAGCCGGTCATCGGCGCGCTGTCCGACAAGGTCGGGCGGCGTCCGATCCTGATCGCGTTCGGCGTGTTGGGAACGCTGTGTACCGTACCGATCCTGACCACGTTGCATACCATTCAGACATGGTGGGGTGCGTTCTTCCTGATCATGGCGGCACTGATCATTGTCAGCGGCTATACCTCGATCAACGCAGTGGTGAAGGCCGAGCTGTTCCCGACCGAGATCCGTGCGCTGGGCGTCGGTCTGCCTTACGCCCTGACGGTATCGATCTTCGGCGGCACTGCGGAATACATCGCGCTGTGGTTCAAGAGCATCGGGATGGAAACCGGTTACTACTGGTACGTCACTGCCTGTATTGCCTGCTCGCTGCTGGTGTATGTGTTCATGAAAGACACGCGTAAGCACTCGCGTATCGAAACTGACTGATCGGATTGCGACGATTCTCGTGCCCAAGCTCCGCTCTCATCGTTATATACAAATCTCGTGGGAGCGAGCTTGCTCGCGAAGAGGCCGGTACAGCCTCCAGAAATAGAGCGTTATGACTGACTCTTCATGAGCAATGGGGATCGCCGCCCCGTTCACTCCATTTTTCGGGCTTATCGAGACGTGTGTATAACGCTGAGGACTCCGCGCAGGCAGAAGAGTCATTCAGGCTCACTTACAACGATCAATATCATCGCCCGCATTGATACATCAGCCGCTCCAAAACAATCAATTACATCCAGCACCTGCAACAGAGTGTTACAGGGCGGTGCGTTATTTAGCCGAATTTCAGTAATAACCGCTTGAATAAACTGCGCTTTTAATTTGTCAAGAGCCTTTATTACAAGACTTTTCAGAAATTGCACCACAATAATGCAACACCGCCTGCAAGGCCCGAAACCAGAGCATTACAGACAACTATCATTTTCAGCGATGATCGCTAGCAATCCTATTAACTTCTTAATAATCCGCTGGCGCGTAGCATTGCCTCCATACCGGGATGACAACTCACCCGACACCCATTGGAGACATCATCATGAAAACCAACACACTGATCTTTGGCCTGGCTATCTCCGTTCTGGCTTCCAGCGCATTTGCACTTCCAGCCACCCACGTTCAAAGCGACCTGTCCAGCGCCACCCTCGTTGCTGAAGGCGGTACCAAACACACTAACGTCGGCTCGATCCGCGTGTCGGCTGACGGCGCAGATCACGTCGGTGCCAACCGTCTCGCCGCTGATGGCGAAGACCGCGTCGGTGCCAACCGTCAGGCTGCCGATGGTGCAGACCACGTCGGTGCCAATCGTCTTGCTGCAGACGGTGCAGATCGAGTAGGCGCCAATCGTCTGGGCTGATCGCTCACGCAACACCCCCAAAGCCCGGCCGATGTCGGGCTTCTTCATGTCTGGCTCAGGATGAAACACACACGCCCCTCTGGCATCCTCTGCAAATGCGCAGCACTATGCTGACATCCACTATTGAGCCCATCAGGAACCGAGCATGTCAGACGCTATTCACTCCTACGAGCCATCCAAGGGTCACGGCCTGCCGCACGACCCGTTCAACGCGATTGTAGGCCCACGCCCGATTGGCTGGATTTCGTCGCAGGATGCCAACGGCAAACTCAACCTGGCACCTTACAGCTTCTTCAATGCGTTCAACTACGTGCCGCCGATCATCGGGTTCTGCAGCGTAGGTCGCAAAGACAGCCTCAATAATATCGAGCAGACCGGCGAGTTCGTCTGGAACCTGGCGACCCGCTCGCTGGCCGAAGCCATGAACCAGAGCTGCGCGCCAGTCGCGCCGGACGTCAGCGAATTCGAACTGGCAAACCTGACACCACTGGCCTCGCAGATCGTCTCGGTGCCGCGTGTACTCGAAACGCCAGTGTCGTTCGAGTGCAAGGTCACGCAGATCATTCAATTGCAACGCGCCGACAAGGAACTGGTGCCCAGCTGGTTGATTCTCGGCGAGGTGGTGGCGGTGCACATCGACAAGTCGCTGCTCAAGGACGGCGTTTACGACACCGCCGCCGCCGAGCCGATTCTGCGCGGCGGCGGCCCGGCGGATTACTTCCAGCTCGGCCCGGAAGCGCTGTTCAAGATGTTCCGCCCCGGCGCCTGATCAGGCGTCAGCCCAGACCGGTTCGCCCTCTGCATCGATATCGACCAGCCGCTGCAGCTCTTGCACAGCGGCCAGGTCGGCATCATCGGCGGTCTTGAATTTCTGGTCCGGCAGCAGCGCATGAAAACGCGGTGCGCCGCCGGCGCCCAGCGCCTTCACGGCAATCGCCGCGTTATAACCCTGCTCGGACGGCATCACTGCCGAGACCACTTCAAACCCGTTGTATTCCTTGCGTGCCATGTCTCTCAACCCTGCCAATACGTCAAAGCGCGAATTCTAGCGCGTCTTTCGGCTCGTCCGACACGCGGCATGCAGCGATAAGGCAGCCGACGCAAAACCCAACCTTGTCCTACACTCTAATCAGTCCTTTCAAACTGCTCTGTAGCCGAGGTAAGGAGTGCGTCATGAAAGCAATAACAAGAAAGTGCATGGTTGTCGCAGGTGCTCTGGCGGTATTGGCTGTATACGGCGCCGGTGCCTATCGTAACGAACTGGCGCGCCAGGCCCCCTATGTCTCCAGCTGTACGTTTGGCCATTGCGTGCCAACCGATGCAACCTTCAGCGCCTTGCGATGAGGCGCGCACAGCGTGAATTGCATCGCCATTGCGCAAAGGCAGCTATCGATTAGCAAGCTATCGGATTAGACTGGCCAGACTCTCCCGCCACACTTGCGGCGGGTCAACACTGCCATCAGGTTTTGCCTTGACCAGTCTTAATCAAACGCCTCCGGCCATCCGCAGCATCCTGTTTGCGTTGATGATGGCAGTCCTGCTCAGCGCGCTGGACCAAACCATCGTCGCGGTCTCGATGCCCGCCATCTCTGCCCAGTTCAGAGACATCGATCTACTGGCCTGGGTCATATCCGCCTACATGGTGTCGTTGACCGTGGCCGTGCCGATCTACGGCAAGCTCGGCGATCTTTACGGGCGCCGTAAACTGATGCTGTTCGGGCTGGGGATTTTTACCCTGGCGTCGCTGTTCTGTGGCCTGGCGCAGAGCATGGAACAACTGGTGCTGGCGCGCGTCCTGCAAGGCATCGGCGCAGGCGGGATGGTTTCGGTCAGCCAGGCGATCATCGCCGACATCGTTCCACCTCGCGAACGTGGCCGCTATCAGGGTTATTTCAGCAGCATGTACGCCGTGGCCAGCGTCGCCGGGCCGGTGCTCGGCGGCCTGATGACTGAATACCTGTCCTGGCGCTGGGTGTTCCTGATCAATCTGCCATTGGGGGCCGCTGCGCTGATCGTCGCGTATCGGACCCTGGTCGGCCTGCCGGTGCCGCAGCGCAAGCCGATCATCGATTACCTGGGTACCGTGCTGATGATCATCGGCCTGACAGCGCTGCTGTTGGGGATTACCGAAATTGGCCAGGGGCATGGCCTGGGCGATGCCGAGGTTCAGTTGTTACTGGGCACGGCCCTGCTGACGCTGGCCATTTTCGTCTGGTACGAACGTCGCACTGCCGAACCGTTGCTGCCCATGCATCTGTTCACCAACAAGAGCGCCGTGCTGTGCTGGTGCACCGTGTTCTTCACCAGTTTTCAGGCCATCTCCCTGATTGTCCTGATGCCGCTGCGTTACCAGACCGTTACCGGGGGCGGCGCAGACAGCGCCGCCCTGCACTTGCTTCCACTGGCGATTGGCATGCCGATGGGCGCCTATTTTGCCGGGCGACGCACAGCGCATACCGGGCGCTACAAGCCGCTGATCCTGACCGGTGCGCTGTTGATGCCGGTTGCGATTCTGGGCATGGCCTTCACGCCGCCGCAGTCGCTGATAGTCATGAGCCTGTTCATGGTCCTCACAGGTGTTGCGACCGGCATGCAGTTCCCCACGTCATTGGTCGGCACTCAGAATTCGGTTCAGCCCCGGGATATGGGCGTGGCGACCAGCACGACCAATCTGTTCCGCTCGCTGGGTGGTGCAGTGGGCGTGGCACTGATGTCGGCGCTGCTGTTGGCCATGTTGCAGCACACCGGGGTCGGCCAACTCGGCGCAGGAGCACTGGGTGGCGAAGGCAGCTCCGGCAACGTCCTGCTCGACAGTCTGAACGCGGCAACCGGCCCCGCGCTGGAAACCCTGCGCGCCGAACTGGCAGTGACCTTCAGAAACCTGCTGATCACCAGCGCGGCCATTTCGCTGCTCGGTCTTGCGGCAGCCGCGGTGATGCCCAATACGTTGCTGCGAGGACGGGACTGATCGGCCTTTCTGGTTCAGGAAGGCATCCCGGCCCAGAACCATTGCGTTTTCTTGCTCTTTATATGGGCAAACGCAGGCATCAGTTCACCCTCGTCGAAGTGCCGACGCGAACCGGACTGTGCGCTGCTGAACCAGCTGCCTGAGCGAGGGCATGCTTGCCCGGCATCGACCGGCGGCAGCGGCTTTTCATCGAATCGCGCATACCACTGCGCAGTGGTCTCATCGGTAAAACCGATTCCGGGAGCCAGGTAGGGATGAAGATTGCCGGTGTCCTGCAGGCGAATCGGCTTGATCATCCTGTTGACCGTCACATAAGGCTTTGGCGGCGGCAGCCCTCGCCCGCCCAGCTCAGGCACCTCGCCGGCGCGAATGATCAGGCCGTTGCGATAGGTGTGGAAAACGATCTCACTGTGCGCACTCATCTCGCCGCGCATTTTGTCGCTGCCCCCCAACTGCCTGACGAACGCATCACCGAGCACGGTGTACCAGCTGACGCCCTTGATGCGGTCCAGCAGACGCAGGCTTTCAATGTGCGGGCCGGGGTCGACCATCAACCCGCTAAAATCCTGAGCAAGCCGGAATTCCCACGGCAAATACTGATGGCCATCGCAAGGCAACACACAAGCAAGACCACCAAAGCCGTGCTCGGCCTGCAGTTCGCTGCTGAGGTACCTGATCCACTCCTCGTAATGTTTCAAGCCGTCGGGCTCGGTCAGGTATGACCAGGGCAGAACCATTTTCAGACACGATCGATCGTTGTCGGCCTGCCCCTCTGAGGTGTTCATCACGAACAGGCTGTAGGTGGCGACTTCAGCCTGAGTGGCGCTGGCGATAGACCAGATGAACTGCTCGTCTGGCGGGCTCTCGACAATCTGACGCCGGGTCGAGGCGAATCCGGAGCCGCTCAAGCGGCGCATGCGTTTGAAGAGTTGCCATTTGAGTCTGGTTTTGAACGCATCGTAAAAGCGCAAAAAGCAGGCTTCGACGCGACGCTTCATCTCCACGGTGTGGCCATTGCGAAAATACAGCGTGGTGATCAATCCCAATCGTATGACCGGCGTGCCCAACACGGAATCCATGGACACACGTTCGGATTGTTGCGTGATCCTGGCCAATAACCTCACAGCGTCAGTTGCAGTGTCCGACATGCCCCGCCCTCCCATCAGTCGCGGGGGTCAGGTTTTTGCGCGTACCTGCATGCCCTTCGCAGGTTTCGGTCACGCCGGAAATGTCCCCACTCATTGGGTAGCCATGGCCCTGCCAGCGCGAGTGGACATCAGCGTAACTGGCGATGATTTCAAGGCACATAGGCGCAAGATTCGGCAAAAACATGCAACCTTCCTCTCTTCTGATTCTTTCAGGAGGCGAAGAGTGAAGGGAGTTTTCCTGCGGGGCAATACTCGGAATTTACTTTGGGAAATCAGCTACATGTATCAGGAAATGTCCTACCTGCTTCCTACAATATCTTGTCAGATCAACGCTCGCTGATACCTGCACGGTGGGCGCAATCAATGAATATCGGCAAACGATCGGTAAACACACTCTATAAGAGGCACGAATCGGAGTCAGGCTCTGCACAGCGTCGCTGGCAGGCGGAACCGGCGGGTGCCGCCGCCGGTCATGTTCAGTCAGGCACCCACTGTCGAGCGGTTATTATCGATCAGCAACGTCGGGCTGAAACGCAACATGTCCAGGCACACGTCGACCAGTTGCTCGGCCTCTGCAGGCAGCGAGAAGCTGTCCGGAACCAGCAGCCATTGATAGATGATGCCGTTGACGTAAGCAAACAGGGCCACTGCAGCGCGCGCGGTGTCCAGCCTTTTGGGTAGCTGCCCCTGGCGTACGGCATTATTCAGCCCCAGGGTGATCCGATCGTGGCACTGTATGGCGTTGTCCTGGCGCTGACGACGAAAATCACACATCTCGTCGGTAAACTCGCACTTGTGAAACAGGATTTCATTGATGCGACGGGTTTTCGGGTCCAGTGCGAGCTCATGAAACAGGTGAATCAACAGATTTCTCATGCAGCCCAGCGGGTCTTCCTCTTCCTCGCTCTGACTGGCCTGCGCCATTTCGTCGAGGGGTTCCTGAAGACTGTCGAGCATGGCCTGCACCAGATCGGCCTTATTGTTAAAGTGCCAATAGATGGCGCCTCGCGTCACACCGGCAAGGGTTGCAATGTCGGCCAGCGTGGTGCGGGCGACGCCTCGCTCATAAAAAGCCTGCTCGGCAGCCTCCAGAATCTGGCTGCGAGTGATCTGAGCTTCCTCTTTGGTGCGACGAACCATGGCAATAAGACCTCAAAAAATTCACCTCAGGCACGCGTCTTGCGTCATGCCTCGAGATATGGCCGGGCGGCATTTGTCTCGCCTTGTCCCGAATTGGCTGCCGGCTTCCTGAATAGTGGCCGAATGCGCACAGCGGGTGTTTACAAACAGCCGCGAATGTAAGTATATTCCTTAGCATGCTACTTATCTAGCCGAAATATTTTTTAACACTTCAACGTACTGTTGAGAAAACAGGCTCCTGCCCCGAGGATCTTCATGCAATTCAAGCCAGCTGTTACCGTTCTGGTCACTGCCATCGCCCTGGCAACCCTGCTCAGTGGCTGTAGCAAGAAGGAACAGGCCGCCCCGCCTGCGCAAACCCCTCAGGTAGGCGTCGTTACCATCAAAGCACAGCCCTATACCCTGACCACCGAGCTGCCAGGCCGGACCACCGCCTTCCGCGTCGCCGAGGTTCGCCCTCAGGTCAACGGCATCATTCTCAAGCGCCTGTTTACCGAAGGTGGCGATGTCAAGGCCGGTCAGCAGCTCTACCAGATCGACCCGGCTGTCTATGAAGCCAACGCCAACAGCGCCAAGGCCACCCTGCAGTCCGCCAAGTCGATGTCCGATCGCTACAAGCAACTGGTCAGCGAGCAGGCAGTGAGCCGTCAGGAGTACGACACGGCGCTGGCATCCACCCAGGAAGCGCAGGCAGCCCTGCAGACCGCCCAGATCAACCTGCGCTACACCAAGGTGCTGGCTCCTATTTCCGGTCGTATCGGTCGCTCTGCGGTGACTGAAGGCGCACTGGTGAGCAGCGCGCAGACCGACGCGATGGCAACCATCCAGCAACTCGACCCGATCTATGTCGACGTGGTGCAGTCCTCTGCCGACATGCTCAAGCTGCGCAGCGACCTGGACAGCGGCAAGCTGCAGAAAGCCGGCGACAACGCGGCCAAGGTCAAGCTGACCCTGGAAGACAACAGCGTCTACGCCCAGGAAGGCAAACTGGAATTCGCCGAAGTATCGGTTGACCAGACCACCGGCTCCGTGACCCTGCGCGCCGTGTTCCCGAACCCTGAACACCGTCTGCTGCCGGGCATGTTCGTTCATGCGCAGTTGCAGGCTGGCGTCAATTCGAAAGCCATCCTGGCACCGCAGCAAGGCGTAACCCGCGACCTGAAAGGCACGCCGACCGCCATGGTCGTCAATCAGGACAACAAGGTTGAAATGCGTACGCTGGTGGCCAATCGCACCGTGGGCAGCGACTGGCTGATCGAAGACGGCCTGAAAGAAGGTGATCGCGTCATTACCGAAGGCCTGCAGTACGTCAAACCAGGCGCCGAAGTGAAAGTCGCCGAAGCGACCAACGTCAAAGGAGCAAACCCGGCACCTGCCCCGGCCACTGATAAAGCCGCAGGCAGCAAAGGGGAGTAACCCATGTCGAAATTTTTTATTGATCGACCCATTTTTGCCTGGGTTATTGCCCTCGTGATCATGCTGGTCGGTGCGCTGTCGATTTCCAGCCTGCCGATCAACCAGTACCCGAGCATCGCACCGCCCGCCATCGGTATCCAGGTCACCTATCCGGGCGCGTCTGCCCAGACGGTGCAGGACACTGTGGTTCAGGTGATCGAGCAACAGCTCAACGGTATCGACAACCTGCGTTATGTCAGCTCGGAAAGTAACTCCGACGGCAGCATGACCATCACTGCGACGTTCAATCAGGGCACCAACCCGGATACGGCGCAGGTTCAGGTGCAGAACAAGCTCAACCTCGCGACCCCGCTGCTGCCACAGGAAGTGCAGCAACAGGGTATCCGCGTCACCAAGGCAGTGAAGAACTTCCTGATGGTGATCGGTCTGGTGTCGGAAGACGGCAGCATGGGCAAGGAAGACCTGGCCAACTACATCGTGTCGAACATGCAGGATCCGATCTCGCGGACCTCCGGTGTGGGTGACTTCCAGGTGTTCGGTTCGCAGTACGCCATGCGTATCTGGCTGGACCCGGCCAAGCTGAACAACTTCCAGCTGACCCCGGTGGACGTGAAAGACGCGATCACCGCGCAAAACGTTCAGGTGTCGTCCGGCCAGTTGGGCGGCCTGCCATCGATCAGCGGCCAGCAGTTGAACGCTACGATCATCGGCAAGACCCGTCTGCAGACCGCCGAGCAGTTCGGCAACATCTTCCTCAAGGTCAACACCGACGGCTCGCAGGTTCGCCTGAAAGACGTCGCCACGGTCGGCCTGGGCGCAGAAAACTACAGCACCGACTCGCAGTTCGACGGCAAACCGGCTTCCGGTCTGGCGATCAAGCTCGCAACCGGCGCCAACGCGCTGGACACCGCCAAGGCCATCCGCGCGACCGTTTCCTCGCTGGAGCCGTTCTTTCCGCCTGGCATGAAAGTCGTGTATCCGTATGACACGACACCGGTGGTCAGCGAATCGATCAACGGTGTGGTGCACACCCTGATCGAAGCGATCGTGCTGGTGTTCCTGGTGATGTACCTGTTCCTGCAGAACTTCCGCGCAACCATCATCACCACGATGACGGTTCCGGTGGTCTTGCTGGGTACGTTCGGCATCCTCGCGGCCTTCGGTTTCACCATCAACACCCTGACCATGTTCGGTATGGTGCTGGCCATCGGCTTGCTGGTGGACGATGCGATTGTGGTGGTGGAAAACGTCGAGCGGGTCATGGAGGAGGAAAAGCTCTCCCCGCGCGACGCCACGATCAAATCCATGACACAGATTCAGGGCGCACTGGTCGGTATTGCCCTGGTGCTGTCGGCGGTTCTGTTGCCGATGGCGTTCTTCGGCGGCTCCACCGGGGTGATCTACAAGCAGTTCTCGATCACCATCGTCTCGGCCATGGCCCTGTCGGTCGTGGTTGCGCTGATCTTCACCCCGGCGCTGTGCGCCACCATGCTCAAGCCCATCGATCACGAGAAGCACGGGCAACCGAAACGGGGTTTCTTCGGCTGGTTCAACCGCACCTTCGACCGCAGCGTTCTGAGTTACGAGCGCGGCGTCGGCAACATGCTCAAGCACAAGTGGCCTGCGTATCTGGGTTACATACTGATCTGCGCGGGCATGGTGTTCATGTTCATGCGTATTCCGGCTGCGTTCCTGCCGGAAGAAGACCAGGGCGTTATCTTCGCCCAGATCCAGACACCGGCCGGCTCCTCGACCGAGCGCACGCAGGAAGTCATCGATCAGATGCGTGAGTACCTGCTGACTAAGGAAAGCGGCGCGGTGAAGTCGGTGTTCTCGGTAAACGGCTTCAACTTCGCGGGCCGCGGTCAAAGCTCGGCGATTGCGTTCGTGATGCTCAAGCCGTGGGAAGAGCGTGATTCCAACAACAGCGTTTTCGAACTGGCCAAGCGGGCTCAAGGCTATTTCTTCAGCCTGCGCGACGCGATGGTGTTTGCGGTCGTCCCGCCTTCGGTACTCGAACTGGGTAACGCCACAGGCTTCGACGTCTACCTGCAGGATCAGGGCGGCGTGGGTCACGACAAGCTAATGGAAGCGCGTAACCAGTTCCTCGGCATGGCTGCACAGAGCAAGATTCTGGCGGGCGTGCGTCCGAACGGTCTGAACGACGAACCGCAATACCAGTTGATCATCGACGACGAGCGCGCCAGTGCATTGGGCATCACCCTGTCGGACATCAACAACACCCTGTCCATCGCGTTGGGTGGTAGCTACGTCAACGACTTCATCGACCGTGGCCGTGTGAAGAAGGTGTACATCCAGGGCGATGCAGGTGCGCGTATGACGCCTGAAGACCTGAAGAAATGGTACGTACGCAACAGCGCGGGCGAGATGGTGCCGTTCTCGGCCTTCGCCAGCGGCAAATGGTCCTACGGCTCGCCGAAACTGTCACGCTACAACGGCGTGGCGGCAGAGGAAGTACTCGGTACTCCAGCCCCTGGCTACAGCAGCGGCGACGCGATGAACGAAGTCGAGGCGCTGGCCAAGAAGCTGCCGCAAGGTATCGGCATCTCGTGGACCGGTCTGTCCTACGAGGAACGCCTGTCCGGTTCACAGGCCCCTGCCCTGTATGCCCTGTCGCTGCTGGTCGTGTTCCTCTGTCTGGCGGCATTGTATGAAAGCTGGTCGATTCCGATCGCGGTCATCCTCGTGGTGCCACTGGGGGTTATCGGTGCACTGATGGCAACCAGCCTGCGCGGTCTGTCCAACGACGTGTTCTTCCAGGTCGGGTTGCTGGTGACGGTGGGTCTGGCGGCGAAAAACGCCATTCTGATCGTCGAGTTCGCCAAAGAGCTTCACGAACAGGGCAAGAGCCTGGTCGACGCGGCGATCGAGGCCTGCCGCATGCGTCTGCGCCCGATCATCATGACCTCCATGGCCTTCATCCTTGGCGTTGTGCCGCTGGCGATTTCCTCGGGCGCAGGTTCGGGTAGTCAGCATTCGATCGGTACTGGCGTAATTGGCGGTATGATCACCGCAGTTATTCTGGCGATCTTCTGGGTGCCCCTGTTCTTCGTAACGGTTTCAGGGCTCTTCAAGAGCAAGCAGAAACATATTTCACACGATGAGGCTGGCCAATGAGCAAGTCATTGATCTCACTTGCAGTTACCGCGTTCATTCTCGGCGGCTGCTCTTTGATCCCCGATTACAAGCAGCCGCAAGCACCGGTCGCGGCACAATATCCGCAAGGGCCGGCGTACTCGCCGGTCGAAGGCGCCAAAATGGCCGCCGCGGAGCAAGGCTGGCGGCACTTCTTCAATGACCCGGCGCTGCAACAGCTGATTCAGACTGCACTGCTCAACAACCGTGACCTGCGGGTTGCGGCGCTGAACATCGACGCCTACCGCGCCCAGTACCGTATCCAGCGCTCGGACCTGTTCCCTGCTGTTTCGGCCACCGGTAGCGGCTCACGTCAGCGCGTGCCGGGTGATCAGTCGCAGACCGGTCAGCCAGGCATCACCAGCAGCTACTCGGCCACCCTGGGTGTCAGCTCGTACGAGCTGGACCTCTTCGGCCGGGTCCGCAGCCTCAGCGAGCAGGCGCTGGAGACCTACTTCGCCAGCGAGGAAGCGCGTCGCAGTACCCAGATCAGTCTGGTGGCCAGCGTCGCCAATGCCTACATGACCTGGCAGGCCGACAAGGAACTGCTCAAGCTGACGCAGGACACCCTGAAGACCTACGAAGAAAGCTTCCGTCTGACCTCGCGCGCCAGCGAAGTCGGCGTTTCTTCGGCACTGGACCTGAGCCAGTCGCGCACCGCCGTCGAAAGCGCGCGCGCCAAACTGGCCCAGTACCAGCGCCTGGTTGCCCAGGATCAGAACAGCCTGGTGCTGCTGCTTGGCACCAGCCTGCCCGACAACCTGCCGGCCAGCCACTTGCTCGATTCCGACATGCTGACCGAAATGCCGGCAGGCCTGCCGTCCGACCTGCTGCAGCGTCGTCCGGACATTCTCGAGGCCGAGCACTCGCTCAAGGCGGCCAACGCCAACATCGGCGCGGCACGTGCAGCGTTCTTCCCGAGCATCAGCCTGACGGCCAGTGCCGGGACCAGCAGCAGCGAGCTGTCCGGCCTGTTCAAGGGCGGATCGGGCGCCTGGCTGTTCCAGCCAAGCATCAACATCCCGATCTTCAACGCCGGCAACCTGCGCGCAAGCCTGGACTACTCGAAAATCCAGAAGGAAATCAGCGTCGCCAACTACGAGAAGGCGATTCAGACCGCCTTCCAGGAAGTGTCCGACGGTCTGGCTTCGCGCAAGACCTATGACGAGCAGCTCCAGGCGCAACGTGACTTCGTCGCGGCCAACCAGGATTACTACCGTCTGGCCGAGCGTCGCTACCGGATCGGCATCGACAGCAACCTGACCTTCCTCGACGCCCAGCGCTCGCTGTTCAGTGCGCAACAAACGCTGATCACCGACCGCCTGTCGCAGCTGACCAGCGAGGTCAACCTGTACAAGGCCCTCGGCGGCGGCTGGTATGAAAGAACCGGGCAGACCGAAACCATCTCCAAGGAGAAGCCTTCGGTTCAGTTGTTCTGATTGCAGTGCATAAAAAACCCACCTGATCAGGTGGGTTTTTTTATGGCCGAAACACACCTGCGATCAGTGATCCTGATGCAGGTACTTGGGCTCTTTGGGCAAACGCAGACTGAACAGGAACGCTACCGCCATCATCGCCGTCACGTACCAGTAAAAGCTGTTTTCCATTCCGGCACTCTTGAGCTTCAGGGCAACCCACTCAGCCGAGCCGCCGAACACCGCGTTGGCCACCGCATACGCCAGCCCTACGCCCAGCGCACGAACCTGTGGCGGAAACATTTCGGCTTTGACCAGCCCGCTGATCGAGGTGTAGAAGCTGACGATCGCCAGCGCCAGGGTAATCAGCACGAAGGCAATGAACGGGTTGGTGGTGGTCTTGAGCGTCATCAGGATTGGCACTGTACACAGCGTACCCAGCGCGCCGAACAGGAGCATCGAATTGCGACGGCCGATGCGGTCTGCGAGCATGCCGAAGAACGGCTGCATGCACATGTACAGAAACAGCGCGCCGGTCATGATGTAGCTGGCGGTCTTGGCTTCCATGCCCCCGGTGTTGACCAGGTATTTCTGCATGTAGGTCGTGAAGGTGTAGAAAATCAGCGAGCCACCGGCGGTGTAGCCCAGCACGGTGATGAAGGCCGCAGCGTGATGCTTGAACAGTGCCGCAATACTGCCCGCGTCCTTATCCTGCCGGCTTTCGGCCGTGGTGGTTTCATTGAGGGTGCGACGCAGCAGCAAGGCGATAACCGCAGCGCCAGCACCGATCACGAAGGGGATGCGCCAGCCGTAGTCACGCAGCTCTTCGGTGGTCAGGAATTGCTGGAGAATGACCACCGTCAACACGGCCAGCAATTGCCCGCCGATCAGGGTGACGTACTGGAACGAAGCATAAAAGCCGCGCTGGCCACGTAGCGCCACTTCACTCATGTAGGTGGCCGTGGTGCCGTACTCGCCACCTACCGACAGACCTTGCAGCAGGCGCGCCATCAGCAGCAAGGCCGGCGCCCAGGCACCAATCGATGCATAGGTCGGCAGGCAGGCGATGATCAGTGATCCGGCACACATCATGGTGACCGAAATCAGCATGGAGTTCTTGCGCCCATGTTTGTCCGCGACACGACCAAACAGCCAGCCGCCAATCGGACGCATCAGAAAGCCAGCGGCAAACACACCCGCGGTGTTGAGCAACTGAACGGTCGGATCATCGGAAGGGAAGAAAGCCGGTGCGAAATAAATCGCGCAGAAGGCGTAGATATAGAAGTCGAACCATTCGACCAGGTTGCCGGATGAGGCGCCGACAATCGCGAAAATTCTTTTGCTTCGCTCCTCGCCGGTGTAATGCGGTGCTTCTGATGTTGTAGTCATTATTTTCCCCAAGCAGAACTGTCCATAAGAAACAATCTGTAACACCGTCTTTAATCGAGCACAATCAATCAGGCCAATTCAGCCGACAGGAATAGCGGTATCGTTGAACATTCCGCGCCCGGACGAACAACAACCCGGATCATCGGCCCGCCTTTTCGTGGAGGCAGACAAACGATCCGGGTTGCTGGACAACAGGTTGAAGCAGGAGGGTTTACCGCTCGATGGCCAGTGCGAGCCCCTGCCCGACGCCGACGCACATGGTTGCCAGGCCTCTGCGCCCGCCGGTTTTCTCCAGATGATGCAGCGCCGTCAGCACCAGCCGCGCGCCGCTCATGCCCAGCGGGTGGCCGAGGGCAATCGCCCCTCCGTTGGGATTGACCTGCGGTGCATCGTCGGCCAGACCCAGTTCGCGCAAGACCGCAAGCCCCTGGCTGGCAAATGCTTCATTGAGCTCGATGACATCGAAATCGGTCACCGCCAGGCCCAGCCGCTCGACCAGCTTACGCACCGCTGGCACCGGACCAATGCCCATCACCCGAGGTGCAACCGCCGCACTGGCCATGCCGAGCACACGGGCACGCGGCGTCAGGCCATGCTTTTTCACCGCTTCGGCCGACGCCAGAATCAGCGCAGCAGCACCGTCGTTGACCCCGGACGCGTTACCGGCAGTCACCGTGCGGTCCGGGCCGTTGACCGGCTTGAGTTTGCTCAGGGTTTCCAGACTGGTATCGCCACGCGGATGCTCATCCTTGTCGACAAGGGTCTCGCCCTTTTTGTGCGCGACTCGCACCGGCACGATCTCTTCCTCGAAAAAGCCCGCAGCCTGGGCAACGGCAGTGCGTTGCTGGCTGCGCAGGGCGAAGGCGTCCTGATCGGCTCGAGAAATCCTGAAGTCGGTTGCAACGTTGTCGCCCGTCTCGGGCATCGAGTCCACGCCGTACTGCGCTTTCATCGCCGGATTGATAAAGCGCCAGCCGATGGTGGTGTCTTCCAGCTTCATGTTGCGCGAAAACGCGGCATCGGCCTTGCCCATCACGAAGGGCGCGCGGGACATCGACTCGACGCCTCCGGCGATCGCCAGCTCGATTTCACCTGAAGCGATGGCCCGGAAAGCGGTGCCGATGGCGTCCATCCCGGACGCACACAGGCGATTGAGGGTGACCCCCGGTACGCTTTGTGGCAGCCCGGCCAACAGTGCGGCCATGCGCGCAACGTTGCGGTTGTCCTCACCGGCCTGATTGGCACAGCCGAAGAACACTTCGTCGATTTCCTCCCAGTTGACCGACGGGTTGCGCTCCATCAGCGCCTTGATCGGCACCGCCGCCAGGTCGTCTGCACGCACCGAAGACAGCCCGCCACCAAAGCGACCGATGGGCGTACGAATCGCATCGCAAATAAACACTTCACGCATCACGCTTCTCCTGCAACCTGACCGTGAGCCGCGGCAGTCCGTGCTTCCAGATCACGCAGCGCCGTCAGCTCGACCTCGGTAGGCTCTTCGGACACAACAACGGTGTCGGCAAAGCGGATCGCCCAACCGGTTGCAGCGATAACCTGCTCACGGGTCACGCCAGGATGCAGCGTAGTCACGACGAACTCGTGGGTGCCGGCTTCCGGCTCCATGATGCACAGGTCGGTGATGATGCCCACCGGGCCGGCACCGGGCAGGCCCAGACGCTTGCGCGAATCGCCGCCTTCGCCATGGCCGACCGAGGTGATGAAATCCAGCTTGTCGACGAACGAACGCGCCGACTGCTTGAGGATGATCAGCACTGACTTGGCCGACCCGGCGATCTCCGGCGCACCACCGGCGCCCGGCAGACGCACTTTGGGATGGTGGTAATCACCGACCACGGTGGTGTTGATGTTGCCGAAGCGGTCGACCTGCGCTGCGCCAAGAAAGCCGACATCGACGCGACCGCCCTGCAGCCAGTAACGAAAGATTTCGCTGGTGGATACCACTGTGTCTGCGGTTTCAGCCAGCTCGCCATCACCGATAGACAGCGGCAACACCGTGGGTTTGGCACCAATCGGACCGGACTCGTAGATCAGTACCACGTCAGGCGCAGAGGTAAGACGTGCCAGATTCGCCGCCTTCGAAGGCAGGCCGATGCCGACGAAGCACACAGAACCATTGCGCAAGCGACGGGCTGCGGCGACGGTCATCATTTCACTGGTGGAGTAAGTCATTGTTTGGCCTCCGAAGCGCGAGCCAGCTTGCTCTGGAATTCACTGAAATCTGCGGTGCCGTGGATGTATTCATCGATCCACGCGGTGAAGGTCTCCCGGTCTCTGGCGATCGGGTCCCAGGCCTGATAGAAGGGGTTGTCACGTTCGTAGTAACCGTGCGCATAAGACGGGTGAGCACCGCCTGGCACCAGACACACAGCGCTCAGCGCCCAGGTCGGCAGCACGCAGGAGTTCATCGGGGCGTTCAGGTCATCGACAATTTCTTCCACCGTCACAATGCAGCGCTGTGCAGCCAGCGCGGCTTCTTTCTGCGCACCGAGAATGCCCCACAACAGCACGTTGCCCTTGCGGTCGGCTTTCTGTGCATGAATCACGGTCACGTCCGGGCGCACCGAAGGCACCGCTGCCAGCACCTCACCGGTGAACGGGCAGGTGACGGTCTTGATCAGCGGGTTGACCTTGGGCAGGTCAGAGCCGGCGTAAGCGCGCAGCACAGCGAACGGCAGACCGGACGCACCGGCTACATAGGCGTTGGCGAGGTCGGCATGGCTGTGCTCTTCAATTTCCATCGCGCGCGGCCATTGTTTTTCAACGGCATCGCGCAAACGGTGCAAGGAGCCAACGCCAGGGTTGCCGCCCCACGAAAAAATCAGCCGCTTCGCACAACCGGCGCCGATCAACTGGTCGTAGATCAGGTCGGGAGTCATGCGCACCAGGGTCAGGTCCTTTTTACCCTGACGGATGATTTCATGGCCAGCGGCCGTGGGGATCAGATGAGTGAAGCCTTCCAGCGCAACGGTGTCGCCATCGTTGACCAGTTGCTTCACCGCATCGCGTAGAGAAAGAATGTCTGCCATGAGGTGCTCCGAACCCAACATCACGTTCAATGATCAGCGCGAAGACCTGCGCCGGAATGAAAATGAGGTTATGCCTGAGCAAGAGGGCAAACAATCCGATAATCGACTAAACGTTCGGTAATCGAACAAATTCAATCAGCCAAAACACGGCCACTTCAGGTAAACAGCTGCGTACTCAAGTCGCGACTGGCATCGAGCATGATCGGCAGAAAGCGCTGTTCCAGCTCGCTGCGTGCCACACGTCCGGCGCTGGTGCTGACATTCAGCGCCGCCAGCACCTGGCCCGACGCATCATAGACCGGTACCGCAATTGAACGCAGCCCCTGTTCCAGTTCCTGATCGACAATGCACCAGCCCTGTTGCCGAACCAGTTGCAGACATTCGAGCAAGGCTTCCGGGGTGCGAATGGTGCGGCTGGTCTTGGGCTGCAGATCGACATGGTCAAGGTATTCATGCAACGACACGTCATCCAGTGCGGCCAGCAGAATGCGGCCCATGGACGTGCAGTACGCGGGAAGACGACCGCCCACGGAAAGGTCGACCGAGATCAGCCGCTGCGTGGTGGCAGAGCGCGCGATATAAAGAATGTCGTCGCCTTCCAGCGTGGCCATGTTGCACGCCTCGTGCAGCTGGTCGCTCATACGGTCCAGATAAGGCTGCGACGAGGTTGCCAGTGGCGTCGATGACAAATAGGCGTGGCCCAGCGTCAACACCTTGGGCAGTAGCGAGTAGGTACGGCCGTCAGTGGTCGCATAACCGAGCTTGATCAGGGTGTGCAGACAACGACGCACTGCCGCACGGGGGATCTCCGTGCGATGGCTGATCTGCGCAATGGTCAGGTGCCGCTTGCGCTCCTGAAAGGCATGAATCACGGCCAGCCCACGCGCCAGCGAGGTCATGAAATCCGGATCACCGGTCAGCGCCTGAATGCGCTTTGCGGGCGACGCCACGATGGGCGGTGCCAATGAGGCAAAAGATTTACGCAGTTCGTCGTTCATTGACACACCTTATGTAACTGCCTTTCAGGCCCTGTAAACCGCAGGTTTCAGCTCTTTGCAGGGGAGCGAAGCCAACCCCCGGTTGTGCGATTATCGAACAGGTGGCCGATAATCGCAATTGACCCCATGTAAATATACTTATACCTTTACCTCTGCCATGAAGTGACTTCTTGGAAATACTGGTCAGGTACCCACTGAGAAGTCCAAGGCAGCGGCCTTGCTCACCAAGCAAGGCCGTTTTCATTACTCAGGCGCTTGCTGTGTGCCCGATGCTCGCGACACCCTCCCCCTCCCGCTCTCGATCAGCGCCCGCCGCGCAACTCCACACATCCTGCATATAAAAAACGGTGAATTTCTTCGCCAACATTTTGTCGTCGAAAATGAAAACTGTTTTATAAAACTTATGTCATATAAACGGCTCACTGAAACTTCGGAACAATCGTACAAAAAAACCAGACCTGTGAACTCATTCAACCTCTGTTGTTGACGTAGCAGAAGTTCTTGGAGATAGTATCGGTCAGTTGGTTGGCAATACCCTCGCAACGATTGATCCATTCACCCGATTTCTGCCTCGACTGTCCTGTCGAAGCGTTGTCACGGTGCACCATCGCCGCGAGACCATCAGCAAGCCTGCCAGCGCAAGCCCTGTGCTTGAAATCAAACGTGTGTCGCTACGACAGGTATTTCTCTCTGGTGCACGTAGCCGCAGACAACAACAGGCATGTCCAGTAACCCTTTCGCGCAATCGCCCGAACAGGTCGCTGACTGTATTGGGTATACAGCCAGACTGGAGTGAACATACTTGCACTGTTTTGCGTCATCGCCAGAGCCCATTCGACTCGATCAGGTACTAAAGTGACTAAAGATGAACTGCGCGCGGAACTTGAGCGCCAGGAACAACGCTACAAGGATGTCTACGGCGGTGAAATCACCACCTACGCCGCGCAACCGGAACCGGAACGCAAGCCCTGGCGCAAGAGAGCCAGCCTGCTGGACCAGGCGTTCAAGCAAGAACTGCAAAAGATGGAAGAAGGCCTGAAAGAAGAGCCGTAACAGCACGGGTCCGATGATCCCTGCCCGATTACGTCTTCGACTTCCAGCACCCGGAATTACACGCCTCACGGCCTCATTGAGCATTCAACGGGGCGGCGCTCATGCGTCTTTTTTTTGGTTTGAGGCGACACCTCGCGGTGACGACAAGTCGTTCGGTATTTTTTCTGTCATAATCGCGCCCCCTTCAGACCCGGTCAGAAAACCTACATGATCGATTTATTCAGCGGGCTTGATGCCTGGGTGCTTGTGAGCCTGTTGCTCGCCCTGGCTTTCGTCCTCACCTTCGAGTTCATCAACGGCTTTCATGACACCGCCAACGCGGTGGCGACAGTCATTTACACCAAAGCAATGCCGCCTCATCTGGCCGTGTTCTTCTCCGGTGTATTCAACTTTCTCGGCGTGTTGCTGGGCGGCGTGGGCGTTGCCTATGCCATCGTCCATCTGCTGCCGGTCGAACTGCTCATCAACGTCAACACCGGACATGGCCTGGCCATGGTGTTCTCGCTGCTGGCGGCGGCCATCACCTGGAACCTCGGGACCTGGTACTTCGGTATTCCGGCCTCCAGTTCGCACACGCTGATCGGCTCGATACTCGGTGTGGGTCTGGCCAATGCCCTGCTCAACGATATCCCGTTGGCCGATGGCGTGAACTGGCAGAAAGCGATCGATATCGGCGCTTCGCTGGTGTTCTCGCCGCTGGCCGGCTTTATCGTTGCGGGTCTGGTGCTGGTTGCCCTGAAATGGTGGCGCCCGCTGTCGAAGATGCACAAGACCCCTGACCAGCGCCGCAAGCTGGACGACAAGAAGCACCCTCCGTTCTGGAACCGTCTGGTACTGGTCATTTCCGCCATGGCAGTCAGCTTCGTACACGGTTCGAATGACGGCCAGAAAGGCATTGGCCTGATCATGCTGGTACTGATCGGCATCGTGCCCAGCCAGTTCGTACTTGACCTGACCAGCACGACCTATCAGATCGAACGTACCCGCGATGCGACCCAGCACCTGAGCCAGTTCTATCAGCGCAACAGCAGCACGCTGGGCGAATATCTGGCCATGGGCAAAGCCGAAAAAGGCGACCTGCCGTCCAGCTCCGCGTGTAATCCGAAGCAGACCGAACCTACCATCGACGCGCTGCTCGACCGCCTGAAGGGCGTGTCCGACTACCACGCGCTGGCCCCTGAAAGCCGCATCGAAGTGCGTCGCTATCTGTTGTGCCTGGACGACACCGCCCGCAAGGTCGGCAAACTTCCAGACCTGTCAGCGCGTGAAAAATCCGACCTGGAGAAGCTTCGCAAGGACCTGACCACCACCACCGAGTACGCACCGTTCTGGGTGATTCTGGCGGTCGCACTGGCGCTGGGTATCGGCACCATGGTCGGCTGGAAGCGTGTAGTCCTGACGATCGGCGAGAAGATCGGCAAGCAGGGCATGACTTACGCACAAGGCATGTCCGCGCAAATCACTACCGCCTGCGCAATCGGTCTGGCCAACGTGTTCAGCCTTCCGGTGTCCACCACGCACATTCTGTCGTCGGGTGTGGCCGGCACCATGGTCGCCAACAAGAGCGGCCTTCAGGGCGGAACCGTGCGCACCATCCTGCTGGCCTGGGTGCTGACCCTGCCGGCAACGGTCGCCTTGTCCGCAGCGCTGTTCTGGCTGGCTTCCAAGGCCCTGGCCTGATCTAGGCTCTGTACGAAAAGTCGGCGAGCGAAGGTCAGGCGAGGCAAAAACAGGCGAGGAACGGCCGGGGTCGCGATCGACTCTACGTGTTGTAAATGAGCATTCCGATTGGACTCGCATCCGAGCCTGTTTTTAACGAAGCATCACCGAGCGCAGCCACTTTTCGTAAAGAGCCTAAAACCCTTCGGGCGGTGCATGCCTTGCACCGCTCAAGGGTTTGACTCACTTATCCTCTTGCTCCCCCTCCTCCTCAAGCCCTTCACCAGGCGCTTGCGCTTGCTGCAGCTCGCGCCACAGTGCTGCGGCACCGTCGAACTCAGTGCCATTTTCCGCAGTCAGTTCCGCAGGGCCATAGCGGCTCAGGCAGCCCTCGCCAAGCGTTGCCGGAGCGGTGGAAGTGGCTTTGTCGAGAGGATCGGTCATTGGCTGTCACCTTGCGCGTTACACCATTGCCGACAGCTGAGTCGGAAGCGCGACAGACGCGCTCCCGAAAAGATAGATCAGCCGAAGACGACTGTCTTGTTGTCGTGAACCAGCACACGGTCTTCCAGATGAGCGCGCAAGCCGCGGGCCAACACCATCTTCTCCACGTCGCGGCCGAAACGCACCATGTTTTCGATGCTGTCACGGTGGCTGACGCGCACGACGTCCTGCTCGATGATCGGACCGGCATCGAGCTCTTCGGTCACATAGTGACAGGTCGCGCCGATCAGCTTGACGCCGCGCAACGAGGCCTGATGGTACGGCTTGGCACCCACGAACGATGGCAGGAAGCTGTGGTGGATATTGATGACCTGATGGGCATATTCACGGCACAACTGTGGCGGCAGAATCTGCATGTAGCGCGCCAGAACCACGACGTCGGCCTGATGATGACCGACCAGACGCGACACCTCGGCGAATGCCGGCTCCTTGTCTTTCGGGTCAACCGGAACATGGTAGTAAGGGATGTCATGCCACTCGACCATGCTGCGCAGGTCCTGGTGGTTTGAAATCACACAGGCGATGTCGCAGTCGAGTTCGTCACTGTGCCAGCGGTGCAGCAGGTCGGCCAGACAGTGTGATTCGCGACTGGCCATGAGCACGACGCGCTTCTTCTGCGCCGAGTCGGTAATGCGCCAGTCCATCGAAAATTCTTCGGCAATCGGCGTGAAGGCTTCACGGAACCCGTCCAGGTCAAAAGGCAGGGTGTCGGCACGGATCTCGTGACGCATGAAAAACCAGCCGCTGAGATTGTCCGAGTGATGACTCGCTTCGGTGATCCAGCCGTTATGGGACGCCAGAAAGTTACTGACTTTGGCAACGATGCCTACACGGTCCGGGCAAGCAATCACCAGACGAAAAGTGCGCATTGGGGGAAACTCCAGAACTTCGCAAAGCCGCTATTCTAGCGGCTGCGCAGCAAAACTGCAGTATCTCTGTTGCCTGAATGCAGAGGCCGAAAAAGCACACCGCCAAGGCCAAAGATTGCACCGTGCCAGTATGCGTTTTCCGGGTGCGCACCGCTAAACAAAACCTGTAATAAGAAGGGCTTTATAGCGGCGATCTTTTGAAGGAAGCGTGACGCGTCCCTAGTTCAGGCGTCTGTAGGACGTGTGTATATTGCTAAATAATTCAAATAAAACTTTTATTTAATGTTTACTTGCTCATTTACAGTGACTATTATTGCCGCACTGTATCCCTGCAACCCTCACAACATAAGGTCTCCTCATGTCCCTGATCAACGAATACCGCGCTACAGAAGAAGCCATCAAAGAACTGCAAGCCCGTTTGAAGAACCTGTCGCAAGACGACAAACTGCAAACCGAGCTGGAATTCGAAGGCAAACTGCGCACGCTGATGGGCGAATACCAAAAGTCGCTGCGTGACATCATTGCCCTGCTGGATCCGGATGCCAAGGTAAACAAGGCCCCTCGTGGCGGCGCTGTTAAACCTGCCGGCACCAAGCGCGCCCGTAAGGTCAAGCAATACAAGAACCCGCACAACGGTGAAGTCATCGAAACCAAAGGCGGCAACCACAAGACGCTGAAAGAGTGGAAAGCCAAGTGGGGCAGCGACGACGTTGAAAGCTGGGCCACTTTGCTGGGCTAAGCTTCACCAGGTCGCGGTTCATTGCGATTGAAAAAACGCCAGCCTGCTGGCGTTTTTTATTGCCCGGTATTTTTTATACGCCCAGACGGTTACTCAGCCTGTGTGCGTAATCCTGCCACTGCCGTAACACCTCCAGCTGCTCTGGCCCGGCACTAAGGGAGCATTCTACCCATGCGGCCGTAAAGTCATGCAGGGTGTTGGGAGCGCCCCATTCCGGGTTGCGCAAGCGCTGCTGACAGAAATCCCGCCAGCGTGTTTGCTCTTCGCCACTCAAGGTGTCAGGGAAGTTACGAGCGCGATACCT
Source organism: Pseudomonas sp. MEJ108 (assembly GCF_030208985.1). Taxonomy (NCBI): domain Bacteria; kingdom Pseudomonadati; phylum Pseudomonadota; class Gammaproteobacteria; order Pseudomonadales; family Pseudomonadaceae; genus Pseudomonas; species Pseudomonas sp. MEJ108. The sequence goes on along the minus strand of NZ_JARVSW010000020.1, from coordinate 148,839 downwards.
GAATAACAATTCAGGCAATCGGGCATCATCAAACGGCCACGCATCACGCGCCAGTTGTTCTGGCTCGGCCTGTCGAACTTGCTCACACAGTCGACGATCACGGTCCCCGATAAAACCGTCATATAACTGCTGTTCGGGATCTTCACTTGCGGCGAAATCGTCCTTGCCGTAAATGGCAGCCAGTTTACCGTGCCAAACTTCGCGGTTTTCACTCAATTGCGTTGCGCGTGCCTGATAGCCGGCCATGTCCAGTTGCAGCCGCTGCTGATCTTCGCTGCGCAGCACCCCCAGCGGGGCGATCACCGGGCAACGGTTTATATGCAACAGTTTGAGCGGCACGGGCAATTCGCCGTCGCTCAGCGCATCGTGCCGCGTATATAAACGGCGCTTGAGTATTTCAGCGTCCTCGTGCAACAACGGTGCATGATCCAGGTGCAGATCACACACGATCAGCGCATTGCGATTATGCGGGTGCCAGGCCAACGGCAGCACCACACCCAGGTAATTGCGCGCCGCAGAAAAGCGTCCCGAAATATGCACCAGAGGCTGCATCAGGCGAACCTGTTCCTGGACTTTCTGCTTACTGCGCAAGGCGAACAGATAGTCATAAAGCTTCGGCTGCTTTTCACGAATCAAACGTGCCAGAGCAATCGTTGCACGGACATCGGATAACGCATCGTGCGCCTGTCCATGATCAATACCGTTGGCAGCCGTCAGCCGCTCCAGTTTCAGCGTGACCCGGCCGTCCTGTTCCGGCCATACAATGCCATCGGGGCGCAATGCATAGGCGGCCCGCACGACATCGATCAGATCCCAGCGACTGTTGCCCCCCTGCCATTCGCGTGCATAGGGGTCGAAGAAGTTGCGATAAAAACTGTAGCGCGTGACTTCGTCATCGAAACGCAAGGTGTTGTAACCCGCGCCACAGGTACCCGGCGCAGACAGCTCGGCATGTACGCGCGTCATGAAATCGGCCTCGCACAAGCCTTTTTCTGCCAGCGTGGCCGGAGTGATTCCGGTAATCATGCAGGCGACAGGATGAGGCAGGATGTCATCGCTGAGCTGGCAGTGCAGATTGACCGGCGGCGCGATTTCATTGAGGTCGGTATCCGTGCGAATTCCGGCCATCTGCAGCGCACGGTCATTGCGCGGGTTGATACCGGTGGTTTCGTAGTCGTACCAGAAGATGCTGGAGGTCACGGGCTGATCCTGAACAAAAGACCCGCGAAGTGTAGGGCGTGACAGGTGTCATTGGCTAATCGGGTCGTATCCGGCGCACCGGGAAATGTTTTCTTACAGCCCGCGTATTGAATGGTCGGTTGCTTAGCTCCGCTGCGCTAGCTAGCATCAGTTTTCGTTTTCAGGCGCGTCCTTCGACAATGTCATCCCGTCCCGCTTCGCCAAGGAATGCAGCGCTGCCCACGCCGTTGGACACGCGCATTGAAATCGAGACGCCAGAAGGCATCGATATGCTTCTGCGCCCTGCCGGGCTGGTTTCCCGCGCACTGGCGTTCGGCATCGACTTCGCCATTCGCGCAGCCCTCGTCGGCCTGTTCTTTGTGCTTCTGCAGTTACTCGACAAGCTCGGCATGGGTCTGGCCGCTCTGGTGTTCTTTCTGGTGAACTGGTGGTACATGGTGCTGTTTGAAGTGCTCAACCAGGGACGCACACCCGGAAAGCGCCTGCTCGGGCTGCGGGTGGTGCACGACGACGGCACGCCCATCGACTGGTCTTCGTCGCTGATCCGTAACCTGCTGCGCTTCGTCGACATGCTCCCGCTGGGCTACGGGCTGGGGGCGATTACTTGTCTGAACCACCCGTTCTTCAAACGGCTGGGCGATCTTGCAGCGGGAACGCTGGTGATTTACAGCGACCGGCCGGTAGCGCGCCCTACCCTGCCGCAGGCCGATCCGGTCATCGTGCCTTTTGCCCTGCATCTGGATGAACAGCGGGCGGTGCTCGGCCTGGCGGAACGGCAGGCTGAACTGTCCAGCGCGCGAACCCAGGAACTCGCGGCCATCCTTGCCGAACCCTTGCGTGTCTCCGCCGACACGGCGGTCGCTCATGTAAACGGCATCGCCCGCAACCTGCTGGGGCCTACATGAAGCAGAGCCTGTTTGAAACCCGCCATCAGCAGGAGTGGCAACGCTTCGAGCAGCGCCTGACGGCCCTTGAACAAGGCAAGGCCGATGTCAGCGGCGGCGCGACCTTTCCCGGCGATTATCGACGCCTCTGCCACCATCTGGCGCTGGCACAGGAACGCGGCTACAGCAGCCATCTGGTCGACCCCCTGCATCAGTTGGCCATGCGCGGTCATCAGCAACTTTACCGCCATCGCAGCACTGCCGGAGTGCGACTGCTGAGCTTCGTTCTGGCAGACTTTCCGCGACGCGTGCGGGCCGAGTGGCGCTTTGTGCTGGTTGCCAGCCTGCTGCTGTTCGGTAGCCTGATCGGCATGGCGTTGCTGGTCTATGGTTTTCCACAACTGATCTACAGCGTCGTCAGCCCCGAACAACTGGCAGACATGCAGAGTATGTATGACCCGTCGGCCAGTCGTGTCGGACAGCCCGTCGAACGGGGTTCCGATACGGACTGGATGATGTTCGGCTACTACATCATGAACAACATCGGCATCGCCTTCCAGACCTATGCCAGCGGCTTGCTGTTCGGGCTGGGCAGTCTGTTTTTCCTGCTCTTCAACGGCTTGATGACCGGCGCAATCGCCGGGCACCTGACAGACATCGGTTACGGACAGACCTTCTGGCCCTTCGTCATCGGTCACGGCGCCTTCGAGCTGACGGCCATCGCTCTTGCCGGGGCTGCGGGCCTCAAGCTGGGCTGGGCCTTGCTGGCCCCCGGACGGCTGACGCGCAGCGCCGCCCTGCGCATCGCCGCGCGGGCCAGCATGCAACTGGTCGGCGGGGTGATCCTGTTTCTTCTGATCGCAGCCTTCATCGAGGCGTACTGGTCATCGATGACCTGGCCCGGGCCGCTTCTCAAGTACCTGACAGGTGCCGTCCTGTGGTTGCTGGTGGCCGCGTATCTGACTCTGGCAGGACGTACACCTCATGCGCCTGACTGAGTCGACTGTTGCCATACGCCCTCGCTCGCCCTGGGAGGCCATCGACCTGGGCGTACTGCTCGCCGGGCGGCACCGCGGCGTTTTGATGAGCAGTTGGGCAATCGTCACCCTGCCCTTTTTCTGCGTCCTCAGTGCGTTGCTCTGGGATTACCCAACAGCTGCCATTCTGCTGTTCTGGTGGCTCAAACCTGCGTTTGATCGGTTGCCGCTGCTGATCCTTTCGCAGTCACTGTTCGGTGCCACGCCGACACTGCGCCAGGCCCTCAAGGCCTGGCCGGCGACCCTGAAGGCGCAACTGCTGCCCAGCCTGTTGTGGCGACGTCTTTCCCTGAGTCGCAGTTTCCAACTGCCGGTGCAGCAACTGGAGCATCTGGCAGGCACCGAGCGCGCCCTGCGCATCAGCCTGCTCAGCCAGAAAGACCTGCGTGCCGCACAGCTGCTCACCATCGTTGGCGCACACCTGGAATACGCACTGTGGATAGGCCTGCTGGTCCTGCTCTACGCCCTGATACCGCAGCAGATACAGATCGACTGGCACTGGATGAGTCTGCTCGACGTCGAAAACCAATGGCTGTGGATCGACCACCTGACCAACCTCTTCTATGCCCTGGCGCTGATACTTTGGGAACCTGTATATGTCGCCTGCGGCTTCACGCTGTATTTGAATCGCCGCACGGTTCTTGAAGCCTGGGACATAGAACTGGTCTTCCGACGCCTGCGCCAGCGCCTGATCGGCACTGCCTATGCCGTGTTGATGGGCGTCGGGCTGTTACTTTCGACAGCACCCGCACCGGTCTGGGCCGATCAGCAAAGCTACAGCTGCCCGCTGCCGGAATCCGCCCCCGCGCAATCCGTTCCGTCCGTGGCGGCGCCCGACACGCCGCGTCTGACCCGCCAGCCCCTGACCAGCGAAGCGGCGCGCAGCGAGATCCAGAGCGTTCTGCAACAGCCACCCTTCCGCAACCCGAGGACCGAAACTGGCTGGCGCTTTCCTGAAAAACAGAAAGGCCCGTCTGCAGCCCGGGACGCGCGCGATCAGAGCTGGCTGATGACCTGGCTCAATCGGTTTCTGCGCGCAGCGAGCGCCTTGGCCAGCCTGATTGAAGTACTGCTGTGGGGCGTGGTCATCGGGCTTGTAGGGCTGGTGATCTTTCGTTACCGGGACTGGTTCAGGACCTTCGTTAGCCGGAAGACCGGCAAGGCAAAAACCACCCGCCCGGCACCCGAGCAGCTCTTTGGTCTGCAAGTCAATGCCGAAAGCCTGCCCGACGATGTTGCCGGCCGGGCCGAGCAGCTCTGGAACAACCAGCCTCGTGAAGCGCTGGGTCTGCTATACCGCGCCCTGCTCAGCCGCTTGCTGAGCGACTATCGATTGCCATTGAAAAATGCCGATACCGAAAGTCAGGTACTCGAACGCATCGCCGCGCTCAACCAGCCGCTGCTGAGTGAGTTCAGCCGCACGCTGACCGCACACTGGCAAAACCTCGCCTACGGGCATCGCCTGCCACCGGCCCACGCCCGGCAGGAACTCTGCGATGGCTGGCGTCGTCTGTTCAACCAGGCAGCGCAGCCATGAGCCGCCGCACCGGACTGCTGATCGGGCTGCTGGTCCTGTCATTACTGGCAGGCGGCGCGCTGTTTCTGAGCACTCAGCTCGAGCGCTACGAGAAAACGGTCGATCAGGGCCCCTCGCCACAGGCCAAGGCCAACCCCTGGCTGGCGGCCGAACACTTTCTGCGTGGCCGCTCCCTCACAGTGAATACCGTCGATACGCTGGCCCAGCTTCCCGACCCGAGTCAGGGCACCCAGACCCTGCTGCTGCTCGATGACCGGGAAGACATGACGCCGACGCAAACCCAAACACTGCTGAACTGGGCCGAAGCAGGCGGGCACCTGCTGTTTGTCGCCGAACAACTCTGGGACGAACAAAAAGGCCGCAGCGGTGACTTGCTGCTGGACAGTCTGCAGATTCACCAGTACCTCACCAAAGACATCAATGCCAAGGAACAGCAACTGACCGACGCTCAGCCGCCTCTGCCCATCCCTTTGATGACGCCCGCACCCAAACACAAGAAGATGCCCTGGCCGGAGCTGACCCGCCTGTACCTGGAAAACGAGAGCGCCCCGGCCTACATGAGTTTCGATCCGGCGTTTCACCTCGAAGACCCGGAGGATCACGCTCAATCCTGGGCCAACAGCGCCGATGCCACACACCTGCTGCAGATAAGCCGGGGCAATGGGCTGATCACCGTTGTCACGGACGCCAACCTGTGGAAAACCCGCTCGATTGGCCACTATGACAATGCCTGGCTGCTCTGGTATCTGACGCAGGACAGCCAAGTGACTTTGGTGCTGCAAACCGAACACGACAACCTGCTGAGCCTGTTACTGCGCAACTATCCTCAGGCACTGCTGACGCTGGCACTGCTGATTGCTCTGGGTCTGTGGCACATCGGTCTGCGCGAGGGCCCGCTGCGGCGGCCCGCGCCACTCGCACGCCGCCAACTGACCGAGCACCTGCGCGCCAGTGCCGATTTCCTGCGCAAACATGCCGGGCAGCAGACGCTGATCAAACGCCTGCAACAGGACATCCTGCGTCGCGCCCGCCAACTGCATCCCGGTTTCGAACGGCTGGTCATTGCCGAACAATGGCAAGTGCTTGCTCGCCTGACCCGTCAGCCCACCAGCGCCATCAGCGACGCGCTGCGCCCTCGCCCGCCGCAACGCCTGTCACACAGTGAATTCACCCGCCAGGTAGCCCACCTGCAAACAATCAGGAATGCCCTATGAGTGATCAAACACCCGCCCCATCAGGCAGCAGCACCGAGTCACTTGCCGAGCCCGCAGCCGAATCCACCAACCAGTTGCAGCAGCGTCAGCGCGCCAGCCAGTTGGCCCAGGCGTTGCGCAATGAGCTGCAAAAGGCCGTGATCGGACAAAATGCGGTTATCGACGACGTGCTGACCGCGCTGATCGGTGGCGGACATGTGTTGCTGGAAGGTGTTCCGGGGCTTGGCAAGACGCTGCTGGTTCGGGCGCTGGCCAGTTGCATCGGCTGCGAATTCGCCCGCATCCAGTTTACGCCGGACCTGATGCCCAGCGATGTCACCGGTCATGCGGTATACGACCTGCAGACCGAGCAGTTCAAGCTGCGCAAGGGGCCGCTGTTCACCAACCTGCTGCTGGCAGACGAAATCAACAGGGCACCGGCCAAGACCCAGGCGGCATTGCTCGAAGCGATGCAGGAGCGGCAAGTCACCCTTGAAGGGCGCGCCCTGCCGATCCCGCAGCCGTTCATGGTGCTGGCGACCCAGAACCCCATCGAACAGGAAGGCACGTATCCATTGCCTGAAGCTGAACTGGATCGTTTCATGCTCAAACTGCGCATGGATTATCCCGAGGCCCAGGAAGAGCTGAACATGGTGCGTCAGGTCACCCGCTCATCCCGGGCTGACATGCTGGATGTGCGACCGCTCAGGGTCATCATGCAGGCCCGCGAGGTTCAGGCGCTGCAACGCATTGCCAGCGAGCTGCCCATCGATGAGCAGGTGCTGGACTACGCCGTGCGGCTGGCACGCAGCACGCGCACCTGGCCGGGTCTGAGTCAGGGCGCAGGCCCGCGCGCTTCGATTGCGCTGGTGCGTGGCGGGCGGGCCCGAGCTGTGTTGCGTGGCGGCGAGTTCGTGACCCCGGACGACATCAAGGGCTGTGCACTGGCGGTGTTGCGGCACCGGGTCAGGCTGTCACCTGAGCTGGACATCGAAGGGCTGTCGGTGGATCAGGTGCTCAGGCAGATCCTCGACCAGGTCTCGGCACCACGCCTGTGAAACAGGTCCTCAAGCCGTCGATAACGCTGCTGCGCTGGCTCGGCGGACTGATGGGCGTGGCCTTGCTGCTCGGAACGTTTCATGCGCTGGGCATCGAGTATCCGGCAAAAATCGACGACCTTTACTGGGGGGCATTGCTGGCCCTCGTCGTCGTGAGCGTGCTTGATGCAATCTGGCTGCTCAGAAGCCCCTCGCCACGTGTGCAGCGTGAGCTGGCGGGCAGTCTGACGCTGGATCGCTGGAACGAAGCCCGACTTGATGTGCAGCACGACGGTGGCAGCCCCGTGACCGTGCGGATCTTCGATCATGTGCCGCACGGGCTGGAACACGAAAACCTGCCGCAATCCCTCACCCTGGCCGCACGCGGTAAAGGCAGCATTGGCTATCGTCTGCGCCCGTCAAGCCGGGGGCATTTCACCTTTGAGCGTTGCGAAATCAGCCTGCCGGGGCCTTTGCGCCTGTGGACGGCACGACGCTACCTGGCAGTGCCCGGCACCACGCGGGTCTATCCGGATTTCGCCCGCCTCTGCGGCGGTCAATTGATGGCGGTGGATAACTGGCTGAGCCAACTGGGCGTGCGCCAGTTGCAACGTCGCGGGCTGGGCATGGAATTCAACCAGTTGCGTGAGTTTCGCGAGGGCGACAGCCTGCGCCAGATCGACTGGAAAGCCACCGCCCGCCAGCGAGCGCCCATCGCACGGGAATACCAGGACGAGCGGGATCAGCAGATCGTTTTCATGCTCGATTGCGGACGTCGGATGCGCAGTCAGGACGGCGACCTGTCTCACTTCGATCACGCCCTCAACGCTTGCCTGCTGTTGAGCTATGTCGCGCTGCGTCAGGGTGATTCTGTCGGTATTGCGACCTTTGCCGGCGAGCAGGATCGTTATCTGGCGCCGTTGAAGGGGCCTGGACAGCTGAATCGGGTGCTCAATTCGGTCTATGACCTGCAGACCACCCGGCGCCCCGCTGACTACAGCGCCGCCGTGCGCCAACTGATGGTTCGTCATAAAAGACGCTCACTGGTGGTGTTGATGACCAACTTGCGCGATGAAGACGATGAGGAGCTGCTGGCCGCCGCCAGGCAGCTCGGTAAACAGCATCGGGTACTGATTGCCAGCCTGCGAGAGGAAGTACTCGACGGCCTGCGCCACTCACCGGTGCACACGTACGATGAAGCGCTGAGTTATTGCGGAACGATCGACTTTCTCAACGCCCGGGCTTCGCTGCATGATCGCTTGAGTGCGCAAGGCATCGTGATCATGGATGCGCGGCCAGGAGAACTGGGGCCACAGTTGGTCAACCGTTACATGAGCTGGAAAAAGGCAGGGACGTTATGAACGACGCCCTGCCCTTCAGGCAGCAGCCTCAGGCAGAGGCTTCGTAGGAGGGGTAAAAACAGAAGTACTGTCGCAACAGCTGCACAAACTCCAGATACTCTGCAGAAACCTGACACAATTGAAAACCGGAGTCATAACTGCCAGGTGTCTCGTCTTCGTGACACCAGAGGCACTTGGCGCTCACATCGATGGGCTGTCCGATATTGCCATTCGGCAGTTTCAGACACAGATCGAACCTCGCCCCCACCAGGATCGGCAGGCTGCTGATAAGCATCAGCCCCTCACCGGAGACATTCCCCAGACACCCCACCAGCTTGCCGGTATGACGATTGAAAACCTGCAGATAATCCTGCAGTTGATGGCGTTCGATTTTCCGCTCTTTATACATGGCAGGCTGCCTTCCGGGACCGGTGCTGCGACCACGCAACACTGTGTGTTCGTTGCGGATGTCGAATACGCTGCACGACAGAGGCTATCCAGGAAACAGTCTCGACCCGGAGCCCTGCAGCTCGTCCGCTTAATGACCTCAGACTAGCTCACAATTAGTCGAAATCCACCCGAACACAGCACCTTCCATTCAAACGAGGGTAATTATTTCGATACGGGAGCGTTTCGAACAGGTACAGGTATGGGTCTGGCAGGTTGAGCCCTGGGGTAAAGGCCTGTTTGTGCCAGCGTGTCGAGTCTGGCGCGTGCGCGGAAGGCGTATTCACTTTCCGGATACTGCGCCATCAGGAATTGATAGGTCTGTGCCGCATCGACATACAATTTCTGTCGCTCCAGGCACTGGCCGCGCAACATCGACACTTCCGGCTGGACATAACGGCGCGAGCGGCTCTGGCGTTCGACCTTGGAGAGATCGAGCATCACCCGATCACAGTCACCTTCCTGATAGGCACGGTAGGCGTGATCGAGGTTGGAATTCATCGCCCAGCGGGTGCAACCGCTGAGCGCAGTCAGTAATACAACAATCGTTACAATACGCATGGGACTCTCCTGTTCTCTGCCCTGTATCGGCGTCACGGCCTGTTTCTTCAGGCCAATAGAGCGCCGGTTGTCAGCCGATTGCCCTCCCTGACCCTGACACGGTAGTGCAAAGGAACAATGACTAAAGACCCAGACAGGAGTAGCCTCTCGCTGCGCTTCAATTAAGGAGTTTGTGCATGACCGTTCGCCGCACCAAAATCGTCGCCACACTTGGCCCTGCCAGCAACTCGCCGGAAGTCATCGAACAACTGATCCTTTCGGGTCTGGACGTTGCTCGTCTGAACTTCTCTCACGGTACTCCGGACGAGCACAAGGCTCGCGCCAGGCTGATCCGCGAAATCGCCGCCAGACACGGGCGCTTCGTCGCTCTGCTGGGCGACCTGCAGGGTCCGAAGATCCGTATCGCAAAGTTCACCGACAAGCGAATAGAGCTGAAGGTCGGTGACAAGTTCACCTTCTCCACTGCTCATCCGCTGACCAGTGGCAACCAGCAGATCGTGGGTATCGATTACCCGGATCTGGTCAAGGATTGCGGCGTAGGCGACGAGTTGCTGCTCGACGATGGTCGCGTGGTCATGCGCGTCGATACCCAGACCGCTGACGAACTGCACTGCACCGTGCTGATCGGTGGTCCGCTGTCCGACCACAAAGGCATCAACCGTCGTGGTGGTGGCCTGACGGCGCCAGCACTGACCGAAAAAGACAAGCAGGACATCAAGCTCGCTGCCGAGATGGACCTGGACTACCTGGCCGTTTCCTTCCCGCGCGACGCCGCCGACATGGAATACGCCCGCCAGTTGCGCGACGAATCCGGTGGTACGGCCTGGCTGGTGGCCAAGATCGAACGTGCCGAAGCCGTTGCCAACGACGAAGTGCTCGATGAACTGATCCGCGCCAGTGACGCGGTCATGGTCGCTCGTGGTGACCTGGGCGTCGAAATCGGTGATGCCGAACTGGTCGGCGTACAGAAACGCATCATCCTGCACGCCCGTCGCCACAACAAGGCAGTGATCGTCGCCACACAGATGATGGAGTCGATGATCTCCAGCCCGATGCCGACGCGTGCCGAAGTGTCCGACGTGGCCAACGCCGTGCTCGATTACACCGACGCTGTGATGCTGTCGGCTGAAAGTGCTGCAGGCTCCTACCCGATCGAAGCGGTTCAGGCCATGGCCCGTATCTGCATCGGTGCTGAAAAGCACCCGACCGGCAAGACTTCCAGCCACCGCATCGGTCACTCCTTCACCCGTTGTGACGAAAGCATCGCGCTGGCGGCCATGTACACCGCCAACCACTTCCCGGGTGTGAAGGCAATCATCGCACTGACCGAAAGCGGCTACACCCCGCTGATCATGTCGCGCATCCGCTCCTCGGTGCCGATCTACGCGTTCTCTCCGCACCGTGGTACTCAGGCGCGTGCTGCGATGTTCCGTGGCGTCTACACCGTGCCATTCGACCCGGCAGCGCTGCCGCCAGGTCAGGTCAGCCAGGCCGCAGTCGACGAACTGCTCAAGCGTGGTCTGGTCGAGCAAGGTGACTGGGTCATCCTCACCAAGGGCGACAGCTACCACACCATCGGCGGCACCAACGGCATGAAGATTCTGCACGTCGGCGACCCGTTGGTCTGATCGCAGCACACTGCAAGCCAAGGCCCCGTCTCGCAAGAGCCGGGGCCTTTTGCGTTGGGTCAGCCTTGCGAATTTTGTGATTATCGTGTCGAAGAACGAGAACTGTAACTGGCGTGCCTCTTATTCCCGCGCCACAAACACATCAGCCAGCAACTGATTACGCGGCAGCCCCGCCAGATAAAGGCGCTTGGCGAACATCTCCACGCTGTCGGCACTGCCACACACCAGCGCCATCGCGTGCCGCGACAACAGGCGCAGTTCGGCCAGGGTTGCCTGTAACGTCTGCGGAGTAACCAGCTGAACATGCAGCTGGGGGCAACGTTCAGCCAGGGCGTGCAGTTCATCGGCCAGATAGTGCTCCTGGCTGTCGCGGGCCAGGTGAATCACGCGTATCGCGCCTTGATGGTCCTGACGCAGAGCCTCGCGCAGGACGCCCCACAAGGGACCGAGCCCGGTGCCGGCGGCCAGCAGCAACAAGGGCTTCTCCTGCCAGTCCGGGTCGTAACGCAGCGCACCACCGCGCAACTCGCCGAGCCTCAGGGCATCACCGACCTGCAACTGGCGGGCAACGTCACGGAAGGCCCCGGGCTGCTGGCAATCGACATGAAACTCCAGAAACGCATCCTCACCGGGAAGGCTCGCCAGCGAGTAAGGCCGTGCAACACCGCTGTCAGTCCACAACACCTGGTGCTGCCCTGCGCTGTAGCGCAAAGGCCGCGCAGGCTCCAGACGCAAACGCAGCACCGACGCAGAGAGCCAGTCGCAGCCTGCCACTGTGGCAGGCAGACCATCCCGCTGGGGGTCGAACACCTCGACAGCCAGATCCCCCGCCACTCGGCACTGACAGGCAAGCCGCCAACCCTGCTGGCGCTTTTCGGCAGGCAACGCGTCGGGCAACGCGTCTTCAGGCTCGCCCTTTACGACGCGCACCAGGCACGCATGGCAACTGCCGGCACGACAGCTATAAGGGACCGGAATACCGGCATGGTTCAGGGCGTCGAGCAGATTGCTGGCCGATGTCACCGACCAGCTAAGCTCACCCACATGCAATTGAGGCATCAAAACGGCCTGCGCAGAAAATAACGGCGATTGTACAGACTGGCCTGTCGGGCGGGTTATACTGCCGCGCCTTTTTGCGCCCGCTATCGCCACCCTGACAGCTCTGGTTCAAGCCGCAGTTCCAGACTGCCGCCGATAGCGTAATTGAATGTTCCCGTCCTTACAGAGGAGCGCGCCGCATGACCGTGATCAAGCAAGACGACCTGATTCAGAGCGTTGCAGACGCACTGCAGTTCATTTCCTATTACCACCCCGTGGACTTCATCCAGGCCATGCACGAGGCGTATCTGCGTGAAGAGTCGCCTGCCGCTCGTGACTCCATCGCCCAGATCCTGATCAACTCGCGCATGTGCGCGACCGGTCATCGCCCGATCTGCCAGGACACCGGCATCGTCACGGTTTTCGTGCGCGTGGGGATGGATGTTCGCTGGGACGGCGCCACCATGGGCCTGGACGACATGATCAACGAAGGCGTGCGTCGCGCGTACAACCTGCCTGAAAACGTGCTGCGTGCCTCGATCCTTGCCGATCCGGCAGGCGCTCGCAAAAACACCAAGGACAACACCCCGGCCGTCATTCACTACTCCATCGTCCCGGGTAACACCGTGGAAGTGGACGTCGCGGCAAAAGGCGGCGGTTCGGAAAACAAATCGAAGATGGCGATGCTCAATCCTTCCGACTCGATCGTCGACTGGGTTCTGAAAACCGTTCCGACCATGGGCGCAGGCTGGTGCCCGCCAGGCATGCTCGGCATCGGTATCGGCGGCACCGCAGAAAAAGCCGCGGTCATGGCCAAGGAAGTGTTGATGGAGTCCATCGACATTCATGAACTGAAGGCCCGCGGCCCGCAGAATCGTATCGAAGAGATGCGTCTGGAGCTGTTCGAGAAGGTCAACCAGCTGGGCATTGGCGCTCAGGGCCTTGGCGGCCTGACCACCGTGCTCGACGTGAAGATCATGGATTACCCGACCCACGCCGCGTCGCTGCCGGTGTGCATGATCCCCAACTGCGCCGCCACCCGCCACGCGCACTTCGTGCTCGACGGCAGCGGCCCTGCTTCGCTGGAGGCGCCATCGCTGGACGCCTACCCGGAAATCGTCTGGGAAGCCGGCCCATCGGCCCGCCGCGTCAACCTCGATACCCTGACCCCGGAAGAAGTACAAAGCTGGAAACCGGGCGAAACCGTTTTGCTCAATGGCAAGATGCTCACCGGCCGCGACGCGGCGCACAAGCGCATGGTCGAAATGCTCAACCGGGGCGAAACCCTGCCGGTGGACCTCAAGGGTCGCTTCATCTACTACGTCGGCCCGGTTGATCCGGTACGCGAAGAAGTCGTCGGCCCGGCCGGCCCGACCACGGCCACCCGGATGGACAAGTTCACCCGGCAGATCCTCGACCAGACCGGCCTGCTGGGCATGATCGGCAAATCCGAACGCGGCCCGACCGCCATCGAAGCGATCCGTGACCACAAGGCCGTGTACCTGATGGCCGTTGGTGGTGCTGCCTATCTGGTGGCTCAGGCGATCAAGAAATCCCGCGTCGTGGCCTTCGCCGAGCTGGGCATGGAAGCGATCTACGAGTTCGAGGTCCAGGACATGCCGGTGACCGTGGCCGTAGACAGCAACGGTGAGTCCGTACACATCACCGGCCCGCAGATCTGGCAGAAGAAGATCAGCGACAGTCTGGCGGTGGAAGTGCAGTAAGCACCGGATAAAACCCGTCTCATTGAGGCGGGTTTTATCGTTTATGGTCAGCGCCAGGTTTGCGCCGCGCCGCTTTTTATATACCGATGCAGCGGCATCTTCCTGGCCATTTGGTCGGCAAACGTGAACGGCTGTCCTTGAAAGACGACGCCTTTCAGATTAGTAAAAAGCTCACCGTACGCTGTGTCCGAAGCGCGCAGTGTGTCTGTAAACAAGCCGGGGCCTACTACATTCGATAACGTTCGAACTCTTACTGCCGGGTTAGGATTCCAAAGCAGACTTAGACCTATACCGTTCATGCCCGTCGGATCCGGATAACTTCCACCCTCAACGGCTTCATCATATCGTTTCGCTCCTTCCCCCATCATGTCAAACAAGACGCCTGCACCTGAATGAGCGGCAAATGAGCTGTTATTGACCATAAAACTTTCAACAGAATTCTGCGGCTCCCAAGGGACATGAACAGGATCCAGCGTCGAAACCTCATCAGGTTCTGCAAACAGCGGATTATCCCCCAACGGCGTCATTCCGCCAGTCTCCGCACCTGCATAAACGTCATCGACATCTGAATAAATCCCACCCAACTCATGAACGGTATGCATACGTAAAACGTCTACCGCGAATGCGTAATTCTGCTTGTTTCTTCGGAAATCTTCATAGGCCGCATAAAGCGGCTTCTCCTTGAAGTTTTGAAAAACCTGGGAATCAGGAAGCAGAACCACTTCAGATCTCAGATCCTTTTCGATTTCCGAATAAGCTTCCGGCGTCCTCGTTTCCAGATGCAACTTCACTTTATACCCCCACGCCATTTCAACGGTTCTGTTGATATTGCTGACCTGAGCTCTCAAGGCATCCTTGTTTTCACCTATCCAGATCTGGTGAATAGTCTTTGGAACAGGCTCAGGTTGCTGGCCCTTCGCATCAACGTAAACAAGCGGATTGTTTCTGACCATCCTGTACAGATTCAACCCATCCACATCCCCCGCCGGGTCCGGATTGATCCACCTTTGCAACCACGGCGCGTAATACCTGAACCCGTAATAATAAAGCCCGCTGGCATCGCGTTCTTTACCCGAGTAACGAACTGTTTTGTACCTGGCCTCCACTGCACTGCGCGCCGCCCACCAGGCGGTGCCGCCAAACGGATAATAACTTTCCTGGCTGATCAGGCCGCCTTGCTGATCAAGCTCCAGCGTGCTCGAGCCCAGATGATCACCCAGGCTGTAACGCACCTGATCGTTCGCAATGGCGCCTGGTTTTCCGGCTTCCCAGTGCAACACCCGCACACTGTTGCGACCCGCCTGAGTGGTAACGACGTGAAGGGTTTCGCCATCGGCCGTGGTGCGAATTTCCAGCCCCGGCAGGTAGCGCACTTCGTTGATCAACGTGCGACCTGATGCCTGAGCAGTGCTGATCTTGCGACAACGCTGACCCTGCCCATCGTAGATATAACGCTCTTCATCGTTCGGCTGGTCTTCACGTTGCACGGTGGTGATGTGCTGCAACTGATTACGCGCATCCCAGCCCATGACCTGGCCACGCACTAGCTGCAGCAGGTTGCCGTTTGCGTCAAAACCGGCAGCGAAATCCACATCGCCTTCGTCGTCGGGCAAGCTGCGATTGCTGTCGGCATCAACGTGCATGTTGCGGGTGAAGTTGTGCGCGCCCTCGTGGCGCATTTGCAGCAGATTACCCGCAGCGTCGTAGCGGTAACGCTGTGTGTAGTTGCTGACCTGACAAGGATCATCCGTCGGCAGAGATTGCAGGCCCGGCAACGCCGGGCCATGGCTGGCACCGTTTCGGACTTCACGGCCGCTGGCTTCGATCAGCTGATACAGCGTGTCGTACTCGAAGCAACTGATCGGCTCGGCGAGCTGGTTGTTGCAATAACGGTCTGGTTGGGACGCATCGTTGACCACCAGAACATTACCGACCGGGTCATAGCTGTAAATCAGCTTTTGCAATAGCGCGCCATCCGCCGCCATCGCGCTGAGTGCAGCGAGCCGGCTGTCCTGCGGATCATATTGGAAGTGACTGACAACACCATTGCCGGCCGTTTCCTGCTCGACCTGGTCAAGCGCGTTGTAATGAATTTCACCGACCAGCGTTTGCGGTGGTGAGGCACCGGCCAATGTCAGTTCAGCCGCTTTCAACTGCCCAGCGACGGTCAGGCCAAAGGCCTGTGTATTGCCCATGGCATCGGTCTGCCAGATCGCTTCGCCCAGCGCATTGACCCCACAGCGGGTTTGCAGCCCGACAGGCTCAAGCAATGCATCGCGCTCTGCTTCGCCCAGCGGCCAGTCCGGACTTTCAGGCGCTTGCAAAAAATGCCGTTCCTCACCCAGCGCAGCGCCAGGCAGGCCGTAATCATGCAGCAAACGCGAGCCTGCCGTATCGTCATGGCGAATCAGTTGATTGCATTGGTTATGCTCAGCGGCGTCGGCGCCACCGTAGGCCAGACGTTCCAAGACAAGCCCCTGCTCTGTCACAGAGACCGGGCGCAGCGAACTGTCGTATTCCATCAAGCGCTGCGTGCCTCGCCCGTCCCGGCTTTCAAGCAACTGCCCGGCCTCGCCCATCAGGTTCAGTCGCCAACCCGAGTCGACGCTTTCACTCAGCAAAGCTGCTCCGGACAGACTGAACCTGACCACCCGGTTTGCCGGGGTCTGCGTTTCGGTTTCCGAGCGACTGAACAGACGCGGATCACGACCGACAACCGGACGCCCTGCCCGGTCATAGCGCTGATGGGTCACCCGCGCGGCAAGAGGCTGCCCGGCCACAGTTCGACAGAACTGCACGCTACGCACAACCAGCGCACGCGGATCAATGACCACCAGTAGCGGCGTATTGCTGTGCACAATCGAGCTCATTACCTTCATCCATGAAAGTTTGATATGACCTTATTCCCGGCGATGGGAGTGCCGCAATAAAACTGTCAGCCTTGCCCATGCCGGATGTGCAGTTGGCATGGAAAGCCCACTGCCAGCATTATATCAATGCACCCCAGCTTCTCAGACGGCCTTTCACAGCCGACTCCGCAAGCATGAAACTTAACATTGCCAAGCTGTCTGCATTGTTCATCAATAGATTGGTGCGTACTTCAGGATCGCTCAAACGCTCGACTTTCAGGTCCTGCATGCTCTTGACCTTGAAAAGTCCCATGGCTCTCTCGGCACCTAGCACATTCTTTTGCATCATGCGCTCGACGCTTTGAAACATGTGCGGATTTTTGTAACCATAAGAATATTCTATCGCCGACTGAAGCCCGCCCTCAAGGTGCGTCAGGTAGCGCTCCTCACTTATAGCGGCTGCGTTTTCATCCCGTAAGCCGGGAGCCAGGTACCCGAAATCAAGAATTTCGTTGTTGCGGACGATGTGGGACACTTCATGCCCCAGTGTGATTGATGTACCCGCCACATGACGCGTTAAAAAGTCTTCTACTATAAATATGCGTTTATGCTGATCTTCGAGGTCAATAAATGCATCCGTCCCTGGATAGTTTTTCATCACAGCAATCTGATTGTACTGCTCCCCTCCTTCATCATATTCTTTCAGCATGGCCGCCGTTGCAGTGTATGTTTCAACCACCTCGCCAAGCCTCTCCTTGGCGCTGTCCCCCAACACATAACTCACCAGCATTTCAGGCATGCCCGCCAACGCCGGAGCGGCGAGAATTGTCGAGCTTTCATCCCAGGCAAGGTGACCGAGCTCGAAAGCCTTGTCCAGATAATTACTTTCAGTGTCTGGAAGCCTTGATATTTCGCTTCTACCACGTGCAAGGATGCTGGTATCAAGCAATACGTCACGCTCGACACTGTCTCGCCGTCCACGATAGTCGCCGGCGAGCCCAGAGGGGTCCACGCAAGCTGCCGGATTATTCCGAACCATTGCATAAAGATTCAACCCATCCACAGCCCCCGCCGGGTCCGGATTGATCCACCGCTGCAACCACGGCGCGTAATACCTGAAACCGTAGTAATAAAGCCCACTGGCATCGCGCTCTTTACCCGAGTACCGAACTGTTTTGTACTTGGCGTCCACTGCACTGCGCGCCGCCCACCAGGCCGTACCGCCGAACGGATAATAACTTTCCTGGCTGATCAGGCCGCCTTGCTGATCAAGCTCCAGCGTGCTTGAGCCCAGATGATCACCCAGGCTGTAGCGCACCTGGTCGTTCGCAATGGCATCTGGTTTTCCCGCTTCCCAGTGCAGCACCCGCACGTTGTTGCGATCCGCCTGAGCGATAACGACGTGGAGAATTTCTCCACTCGCCGTGGTCCGGATTTCCAGCCCCGGCAGGTAGCGCACTTCGTTGCTCAGCGTGCGACCTGATGCCTGCGCGGTGCTGATCTTGCGGCAACGCTGACCCTGGCCGTCATAGACATAGCGTTCGTCATCGTTCGCCCCGTCTTCACGTTGCACAGTGGTGATGTGCTGCAACTGGTTACGCACATCCCAACCCATAACCTGACCACGCACCAGTTGCAGCAGGTTGCCGTTGGCATCAAAACTCGTGGCGAAATCCACATCCTCGTCATCGTCGGGCAGGCTGCGATTGCTGTCCGGTGCAACGTGCATGTTGCGGGTGAAGTTGTGTGCGCCTTCGTGGCGCATTTGCAGCAGGTTACCCGCAGGGTCGTAGCTGTAATGCTGTCTGTAGTTGCTGACCTGGCAAGGATCGAGCGTCGGGACAGGTTGCAGACCGGGCAGCGCCGGACCATGACTGGCACCGTTTCTGACCTCACGACCCGTGGCTTCGATCAACTGATACAACGTGTCGTAACAGTAGCGGTTTATCGGCTCGATACGCTGATTGCCGCAATACCGGTCTGGTTGCGAGGCATCGTTGATGAGTAGAACGTTACCTGCCGGGTCATAGCTGTAATTCAGTTTTTGCAGCACTGAGCCGTCAGCAGATAGCGCACTGAGTTCAATCAGCCGACCGTCTTGTCGATCATACACATAGCGGCTGACCACGCCATTTCCTGCCGTCTCCTGCTCGACCTGGTTGAATGCGTCATAGTCAATTGCACTGACCAGCGTTTGCGGCTGTTCCGTATTGGTCAGGGTCAGTTCAACAGCGTGCAGTTGCCCCGCCGCACCGTAACTGAAACGCTGGACGTTACCGTTGGCGTCAGTCTGCGCCAGCGCTTCGCCCTGCGCGTTGAAAGCCCGGCGTGTCTGCAGGCCGACGGGCTCCAGCAGTGCATCACGATCAGGTTCGGCAAGTGGCCAGTCCGGGCGGTCAGGCGACTGCAGGAAATACCGTTCCTCACTCAGAACCCCACCCGACAGTCCATAGTCCGGCAGCAAGCGCGAGCCTGCCGTATCGTCATGGCGAATCAGTTGATTGCACTGGTTACGCTCAGCAGTGGCGGGCCCGCCATAAGTGAAGCGCTCGGTCATTCGGCCTGATTCGTTGATCGCCAAAGGGCGCAATTGCGCGTCGTATTCGATCTGGCGCGGGTTGTCACGTCCGTCCCAGCTGTCGACTAACTGCCCCGCTTCGCCATTGAGGCTCACCCGCCAACCTGAGTCGACACTTTTCGATAGCAGCAAAGCCCCGGACAAACTGACGATTTGCATCAGGTTCACAGGCGCACAGACACCGTATTTCAAACGACTGGCAAAACGTGGATCGCGACTGGCGATCAGTCGCCCGGCCTTGTCGAAATATTGCTGCGTCACCCTGGCTTCAACAGGCTGATCATCAGCGCCACGATAGAACTGCACACTGCGTACCGGCAGGGCCCGTGAATCGCTGACCGCCAATTGCGGCGTATTGGTGTGCATGATCGAGTTCATCCTTGAAACCTCTATCCGCCGTTAGTGACGCCCTTCAACCATAACAGCAGACAAACGGAAGCACGCGGCTTGGTCAAGAACCAATAGGCATAAACTTTGGGTGGTCAATCGCCAATGAATATACCTTCAGCGGCGGGCGCTAATGCTTTGTTTTTATAGGAAATGCTTGGTGTTGCTGATGGTTGACTGACACTTTTGTCAGCTAGACGCGAGCGCCATGGTAAACAAGGCTGTGTCATGACCACTGGAGCGCCGGACATGACCGAGCAACCCTTCTCCCTTCTACGCAACCTGGCCCGAACCGGGAACGACACGCACGAACATGGCGATGACACGTTACCGTTCATCAACGCGATGGAAAAACTGAACATCCATTCAGTGTTCGATATCGTACGGCGCTCCAAAAGCGCTTTTGTTCACGAACTCTCACGTATCAGTGATGCTGATGCAGCGCTCGCCTATGAAAACGCTCGCTGTTACGCCACCCAGATCGTGCGCCTGTATCGCAATCAACTGCTGTCTTCAGGCCGGCCCCAGCCAGTGACACGGCGCACCGGCGTGCGTTCACTGGTAGACATCGGGCCCAGCTTCCCCAATCTTTTCAAGGAAAACTGGGATCTGTTTTGCAAGGTGGGTGCGATAGAAGCAAAAGATTCGCCCGTGGCGTACCTGACGTCCTTGTACCGGTTTGCTCTGGAACAGCTGGAAGGCAGCGTCGCGGAGGACAGCCGAATCAAACTCCATGACCGACGGCCTGATCTCAAAGGTCTGTTGATCGACCAACAAAGCACCTTCACGCCAGTGCCTACGCTGCACATCGTCAATCAGGTGTTAAGTAAAGCCATCAATGCCTACGTGGACACAGTGCCTGAGGACAAGGGCAAGTCTATTTACCAATTGGTGGCCGAGAAACAACACCCGTTTCAGTTTCCTTACAACTTCCACTTTCAACAGATCAGCCTCGGGCTTGCCGGGAAGAAGCCAATGTTAGGCGAGCTGAATTACTGCGTCAGCCTTGAACTTCCAACCACTTCCAGGTACGGCAGTGACTATGGAAAAGTGCAGCACTCCAGTGCCATCGCACAGGTGCTGATGAGCGGAGCAGGCCCAGAGCAACAGGCAATCGTGATTGAACCTGCCTTATCCAGTCTGGCAAACGCAGACACGTCAGCAGACCTGACCCGTCAGTTCTTCAAAACGAAATACAACGTCGATTACGTCGACGACGCCAGCAATCCTTTGAATAATCTGAACGTCTTCCTGGAGAAGACGGGTCTGGACAGTGACGGAGTCGAAGCCCTGCTTGCCATAGGCAGCCACACGGCCTATGCCTCTCCCAACATCCGTGCAGCGGGAAACACCGCAGATGAAGACTCCCCACTCGATGCGAGCCTGACAGCAATCAAGGCCCGATTCGGAGCTGGCTACGTCAATGGCCCGACCACTCAGCCGGCAATGGCTCTGAACAAGGATGCGTACGGCACTGAGCGGCTGGTAAACACCAGCGTGGACCGCTTCGACCGTCTGCAACGCATGATCCGTCTGCAGCGCTGGACGGGCATTCCGTTTACAGCGCTGGACACGTTGGTCATGGCGGTCATTCGCTCCGAAGGCGCCGTGAACCTGCAGATGGTGCTGACGGTAAATACGCTACGCGCACTGGGAACCTATCGGTATCTGAACAAACGTTACGGCCTCGCGCCTGATGAGTTTGCAGCCTTTGTTCACCTGATGCCCGGCGAGGCAAACGACGGACGCTTGCCGATGTTCGACCGGGTATTCAACAACCCGGCATTGTTCGATACTCCGCTGGTGCTGGAGGGGTCGATTCTCGACCTCGATCAGGACAGTAGCCAGCACGTCAAGACTCGCGCTCAGTTGAGCCGAGCCCTGCAGTTATCCAGCACTCATGAAGGCTTGAGGCAGCTGGCCGTCGATGTTCGCGAACTGATTGGCAACGCGCCCACTGACTTCAGACTCAATTTGAGCATGATTTCTTCGCTGTACCGCCAAGCCCGCATTGCTTCGATGTTCCGTCTGACCGCAGCAGAATGCCGGGCATTGATCGACCTGCTGGGCACTCTGTCTTTTCGGAAAAAGGTGGTCTCAGGTCAACTCGACGACACCGAACCGGACGTGCTCGATATCCTGATGCAACTGGACTGGGCAGTCACGTGGCTCAAAGCGTCTGACCGAGACATCGCTGCACTGCGACGTCAGCTAGGCTGGGGCATCACCGAAACAATAGTCACGCAGGAACTGACTGTTCAACTTGAGCAATTAACCAACGATGCGCGCCAGGCTGTACTGAAGAGAGACCAGCTGGCATCCCTTGACTTGCCAAGCAAGGATGACCAAAACAACACCATCAATTGGTGGACTATCCTCGATTACGACCTGATCGACGGATTAGGGCTGGTCACGACTCAGCCGCTGCACGAGGAACCCGCGGTCAGCATCCGCCGCACCCTGCGTGAACGCTTGTCCTCCATAGCCATCGCGGAACCCCTTGCAAGCGAAGTCGAAGCCAGACTTGAAACGTTCGTATTGAACGGCTACCGGAGTCAACATCGGCTGGTGGAAGGGCTGTTGCTGACCCTCACCGGTTTGCCGCCGGACCGTTGCGAGCCGGTGATACGCTGGGCAGGCAGCGATGCAGGCAAGTTTCTCGGTGCGTTACTTTGGGATGATGGCGCCATTCAGAAGGTCTCGACGCTGATTCGCTATTCAGAAGTCAGCCAGCAACTGGGGCTGAGCGCCCGGGCATTACGCACATTTTTAATCAGTCCACGCTGGCTGCATGCAGACTTTGGCTTCCTGCTTCCCCTTTCAATGAACAGTCTGTATTTGCTCGACCGTTACCGCAACTGGCGCGACAACTGCGGTTACCCGGAAGAAACGCTGCTCGATTATTTCAAGCAAGCCAATGACACGCATCGAGACAATACCCAATGTGCTGCGCGGCTGGCATCACTGACAGGCTGGACGTCATCTGAAGTGCTGGCCGCAAACGCATTGCTGACCGGGTCAGATCGTATCGCTTCCAGCATGCACGAGGTGGACTGGTTGAGCCGGATGCACAGCGCCAGTGATGTCACCGGCCTTTCGGCAAGACAATTACTGTCGGCTACTGACCTGACAGCGACCAGCACTGCCTCGCACTGGAAGTCAGCAGGCGAAGCCGTGATAGCCGCCAACCGTTAAGTCGTGAGCATTAACCTGTTCAATGCCATGGAGGCCTGATCATGTCCGATACCCTTGAAAGCCGGCTCAACGAATCCTTTCGCGATGCGCTGGTGGCGTACTATCTGGGTGAGGTCGTACCCAACGACCCTATGCTGAAGCGCCTGGGCCTGGACCAGCGCTTGAAAACAGCCAACGACCTGTACGAGTTTTTTCTGCTCGACAATCAGGTCGGCAATGAAGTCCAGACCAGCTATGTCGCATCGGCAATGAGCAGCCTGCAACAGCTCATCAATGGCACGTTACTGGGCATGGAGCCCGGCTATGAAACACTGCTGCCGACCGAAGCGCGCTTTGTCGAGTGGCGTGAACGCAGCAGTCAATACCCGATCTGGGCGGCCAATATGCAATTGGCACTGTATCCGGAAATCTATATTTCTCCGGCATTGCGCTTGAAGAAGTCCGGCTACTTCACGCAACTGGAAAACGACATCAATCAGAACAGGATCAATATCGACACGGCGCAAGATGCGGTAAAAGCCTACCTGGCCAGCTTTGAAGAAGTCGCCAACCTGACCATCATCAACGGCTACATCGACAGTGATCGATTTGCGCAAGGCAAGTACTACTTTATCGGCACGTCGCGCGCCGAGAATATTTATTACTGGCGCACGGTGGACATGAATGAGCGTGCCTACCAGGAAGGCACTGAAGGGCCGAAGTTCGATAATCCGACACCCGGTGCCTGGTCCGACTGGAAGCGCGCCGAGATCGGCATCAATGCCAATACGCTGGAAAGAACCATTCGCCCGGTGTATTTCAACAATCGGTTGTTTGTGGCGTGGGTGGACCTGGTTCACGTGACAGAACAGGTAGCGGTCACGCTGCCCGAAGGTACAGTCAAGCCAGCTGCCGATGGCAGTATCCCCATCACCCCACCGGCTGACATCGCGCCCTTGACGGTGGTCACACCCAATGTGCGTCTGGTATTCAATATTTCCTATAAAAAATACGACGACTCCTGGAGTGCGCCACACATCTACATGGACGTGACCACACCCAATGTCGTCACCCGGGCAGGCAAGGCAGTCAACCTTGAAAACGACCTGAACAGTATTGCGATCTTCGATGTATCGGCATCCCCGGAATCGCTGTTTATCGCGATGTATGCGGGTGAAACGCTAGCGCCTGGTGACACCGATGGCTCAACATCGACCTATGCTTTTCTGCACACGGCCTTTATCGACAAGAATTTCAACAAAACGCCAGCTTTTCCAGTTGCGAACTACGTAGACGCCGTTTCCGACAAGGCAGACCTGGGTCCGGAGCAGCCCCGCGTGCGCAAGACCTGTTGGGCATTTGCTTTAAAGAACAAGGGGAATTTTCAGTTTACGTGGAGCTTGTATATCAGGCTAAAACCATCCCTGACAACATCTCCAAACACTGGCGATACCTGGTGGGACTACCAAGACCATCAGGAAGCAATAGCCCAAATGACCGGTACCTATGCACCCCGCCTGGACCTTGAAAACGCCACAATAAAATTAAGCACTGCAATAACCAAGGACATCCTCATTAAGGGTACGACTAAAACCACACTCGTATTGACTGAGCCCGCCAGCCAGTGGACGTTTGAGTTCATAACGACACCCCACGATCTCGACCTCGACCAGAACAGCTTTATATTACAGAACGGATCAAACTTAAAAATCGAATCAACCGGAGGCTATTGGGGCGATCTGTCGCTGAACCTGTATAGCGCCGTAGACGCCCTTCCCTCAAGCACCGCGTTCCTTCGCAACCAACACAATAGTTATTACCGCATAGAACGATATACCACCAATTGGAACCTTATAGACGGCAAACTGAAGGTGGGCGCTTTCGAGCTAATGTCGTTGGCAGCAACCGACCCGGAGGTCGTATCCTCGGTACTCATAGCACTTATACAAGGCGAAACTTCATATAACCTGTATCCCTCTGTACACGTAGGGCCTCACTACACTGAGGCGCTTTCTTTCGCTCAATGGTTCAGTTACCCATTGGATATGAACGTCCCCCACAACAACTCGCAAAAGCACCTGACCGCACGACCTCCGACCAGCAGTATTACGGCACCGAGCCATTACGAAACAACCATTACCTTCGATAAATCCACGCTTCTGCCAAATCTTCCGCAAACCCAATTCATCAGCGGCTCGAAAAAGTTTTATATCACTCACGGCATCGGCGTCAACTCGGTTAATCCCCCGGTCTGGGTCGGCAACGCCCTCAAATCCACAGAAATAGAACTGGAGTGGGCAACCGCTGATGGGGGCGACCCTATCGCGCCCAAAATCAGCAAACGCATAAGCGCCATTCTGGGCATCGCCGAATACATCGATTTCTCCGCCTCCAGCATTCGGTTCAGCGACAACTCGACCACCGACACCCGCGACCCCATTCGCATGAACACGCTGTTTGCCCGCGAGCTGATCAACAAGGCCAACATTGCGCTCGAAGCCTTGTTGTCCTGGGACACCCAGCAGCTACAGGAACCGCCCATCGGTGATGACGCCATCGCTGACCTGATGGACTTCAAAGGCGCCAACGGCCTTTACTTCTGGGAGCTGTTTCTGCATCTGCCTTTCATGATCTCCCATCGCCTCAACCTGGAACAACGCTTCACCGATGCCGAACGCTGGCTCGGGTTCATCTTCGACCCGGGCCGTAAAAAAACCAGCGACGCACCGGCTTACTGGAACGTTCGACCTCTGGTTGAAGTACCTGATCCGGATTACTTTCTGCGCGCCCCGATCGACCCGGACGGCATCGCGGCAAGTGACCCGGTGCGCTATCAGAAAGCGGTGTATTTCCATTACATCAAGAACCTGATCGACCGGGGCGACATGGCCTATCGGCAACTGACGCCCGACAGTCTGGGCGAAGCCAAGCTCTGGTATGTGCGTATTCTCGATCTGCTCGGGCCGCGCCCGGATGTGAAACTGATCAGCCAATGGACGCCTGTGACGTTGGGCGATCTGGCAACGTCCAGCAGTCCGGGGCTGCGGGCTTTCGAGCAGCAGCTTGTCGAGCAGGAGCAACAGGTACGTACCAGCGCCGCCGTCAACGACGGCAAAGCCACTGTCAGTTTCAGCCAACCGTCCCTGCGCCTGAGCACCTTCGGCAACGACCCGACATTGAACGAGGAAGACAGCGATCACTTCATCCTCCCGATGAATTCGGAGCTGGTCAAATATTGGGACATGCTTGAGTCGCGCCTGTACAACCTGCGCCACAACATGACGCTGGACGGCAAGCCACTCTCCCTGCCGCTGTTCGCTGCACCGCTGGACCCAAGGGCACTGCTCGCGGCCTACGCCAATGGCGCGACCGATGGTGGTGCTGGCAGCCTGCTGGCTCAGGAAACACCGCACTATCGCTACCCGGTCATGTTCGCCAAAGCCAGCGCGGCGGTGGAAACCCTGATCCAGTTTGGCTTCACCCTGCTGTCGATCATCGAGCGCAAAGAGCAAGGGCAGTTGATGGAGCTGCAACAGCAGCAGGTTTGGGAGTTCGCGCAGTACGCCATTGACCTGCAACTTGAGGCGCAAAAAGTCGAAGTTCAGGCACGCAAGGCATTGGAGGCCAGCAAGGCCGTGATTGATGCCCGAGCCGGTTTTTACGGCCAACTGGCGGCTGAAAATGTCAGTGCAGTGGAGATCGCAGCGGGTGCCGCCAAACTTGTTTCACGGATTGCCGAAAGCGCTGCCAGTGCGGCCAGCATCGTGGCTTCAGCCATGAAAGTAGCCCCTAATCACGCCGGTATTCATGCCGGTGCAACCGGCGGTATGGCCGTTGGTGCCGCAGCCGGAGGTGCAGTAGGCGGCTTCAGGCTGGAAGGCGTACCGGAAATGGTTGCAACTGGCGCTCATGCGTTCGCCGCGCGATCTGCGGCTGTCAGTGATGCACTGGAGCGCACGGAAATGTTCCGTCGGCGCCTCCAGGAATGGGAACACGCGCGCGATCAGGCCTTGCTTGAATCTGAACAGATCACCTTGCAACTGGCTGTCCACGACGCCCAGACCCGCGTTACCGCCTTGCAACTTCGTCAGGCTCAGGAAGCCAAAAAACAGGCCGAGACCGTCTACGCATTTCTCAACAAGCGCTTCACCAACAGCCAGCTCTATCAATGGCTCAATGGGCAGTTCTCGACCTTCTACTACCAGGCCTATGACGCAACATTCTCACTGTGCCTGGCGACGCAAGCCTGCTGGCAGTATGAAATTGCCGACTACTCGGCCTCCTTCATCCAGCCCGCGGCCTGGAAAGACGCGTGGCGCGGCCTGGCTGCTGGCGAGGCCCTGAAACTGAATTTGCTGCGCATGGATGCAGCCTACATGGCCCGCAACGAACGCAAAATGGAGATCGTCAAGACGGTTTCGGTGCGCCAGCTGCCAATAACCGAGGGAGATGCTGCCGGGATCAATCACGGCTGGGATGCAGTGGTCGAGCGCCTGGCGCAAGACGGGATTGCCGAGTTCGAAATCACCCGAGCCATGCTTGACGACGATTACCCGGGCCACTATCTGCGTCGTATCAGACGCATCAGTGTGTCGTTGCCCGTCACGGTCGGGCCTTATCAGGACATCCGCGCCACCCTGACCCAGTCGTACAGCGCGGTGCAGATGGACGCACAGCCTAACGCGCCGCTCAAGGAAAACATGCGCGCCAGCCAGCAGATCGCCTTGTCTACCGGCGTGGACGATGACGGCCTGTTCGTTTTCAACTTCGACGATGAGCGTTATCTGCCGTTTGAGGGCACCGGTGCGATCTCTCGCTGGACCCTGAGCTTTTCCAACCCGGCATCGCAGCGCGACATGATCGACTCGATCACCGACATCATCGTGCACATGCGCTACACGGCGAAAAGTCGTTAACCGACAGGGAGCAAGCGTCATGGAAGCTCAATCGCAATCGCAGAATCAATCGCCGCAGTCTCTCCAGCCGGCTGTTGCCACCCCGTCATTACCCAAAGGCGGTGGCGCGATTCAAAGCATCGGCAAGGGCTGGGGATCGGTTGGCACCAGCGGCGCGGCATCACTGGAGATCGCCCTGCCGATCAGCCCGGGCCGCGGTTACGCGCCCGCCCTGTCGCTGAGTTATCAAAGCACCTCCGGCAACGGTGTGTTCGGGCTTGGCTGGAATCTGAACACCAGCAAAGTGGCGCGTCGTGCCAGCAAGGGCGTACCGAGCTACACCGACGATGATCTTATTTTCGGCCCCGGAGGCGATGTCTGCCTGCCAGAACGCGACGACAGCGGCGCGCTGGTTTCGAGTCAGGTCAGCCGCTACAACGGTGATGATCTGGATGCGACTTATCAGGTAGTGCGTTACTTCAGCAGAGTCGAGGGGGCCTTTGCGCGCATCGAGCATTGGCGCGTAAACAACACAGATCCCGGCTTCTGGCTGATTCACGGCGCCGACGGCAGCCTGAACCTCTATGGCAGGAAGATCTCGTCGCGTATTGCCGACCCGGCAGACATGAACCGGGTTGCCGAATGGTTGCTGGATGAAAGCATGAATGCCGTCGGCGAACACATCCTCTACGAATACAAGCCCGAAGACCATCAGGGCCTGCCGGAGGATCACCCGAGAAACTTCCGCGCCCAACGTTACCTGAGCCGGGTTCGCTACGGCAATGCCAAGGCGCACCCTTTGCTTTACCTGTGGGAGGAAGATTCGCTGGACGATTTGCTGTGGCACTTCGACCTGTTATTCGACTATGGCCAGCGCGACACCCGCAGTGATCCGCCGCCCGCATATGACGAGCAATTTACCTGGCCGGTGCGCAGTGATCCGCATTCAAGTTTCGCCTACGGTTTTGAGCTGGGTAATCTGCGCCTGTGCCGGCAGGTTCTGATGTTCCATCACTTCCCGAATGAACTCGGAGCATCCCCGCTGCTGACCCGGCGACTGCTGCTGGAGCATTATCAGACAACCCTCGGCTACAACATGCTGAGCGCGGCGCATTCAGAAGCATGGGATGGCACTGACTGGCGGCGCGTCGATCGACAACCCCCTGTGCAATTTCAATACACCGATTTCAGTCTTGAGTCGGGCATTTACACGCCGCTGGAGCCCATGGCCGGCCTGAATGACGGCCAGCAATACCAGTTGGTCGATCTGTATGGCGACGGCTTGCCCGGCATTCTGTATCGCGACGACAAGGCCTGGCTTTATCGCGAACCGATCCGTGATACCGCTGGCACAGCGGATGCCGTTGCCTACGGAACCTGTCAACCGTTACCCCGCATTCCCACGGCTGATTCAGCCGCACCGGTACGTCAGACCCTGACAGATCTGACCGGCGACGGGCGGCTGGACTGGGTTGTCGCCCAACCGGGAATGGCCGGATTCTTTACCCTCAACCCTGATCGAAGCTGGTCGAAATACGCCACGTTCTCGGCTTTTCCTGCAGAGTTTTTCCACCCGCAAGGCCAAATGGCGGATCTGGTCGGCGACGGGCTGTCGGATCTGGCCTTGATCGGCCCACGTAGCGTTCGTCTGTATGCCAACCGTCGAGCCGATGGATTCGCCGCAGCGGTGGACATTCCTCACGACGAGGATCGCCTGCCATTGCTCAGCGACAGTTCCACTGAACTGGTGGCGTTCAGCGACCTGCTGGGTACCGGGCAACAACACCTGATCCGGATACGGCACAACGAAATCCGCGTCTGGCCGAACCTGGGCCGAGGCCGGTTCGGCAAGGGCCAGTTGTTTGCCACGCTGCCCTACACCTATGAAGCTTTCGATTCGAGCCGGGTGCGGCTGGCGGACCTGGATGGCTCAGGTGCCAGTGACGTGCTTTATCTGCAAGCCGATGGCTTCCAGGTCTTCATGAATCAGGGCGGCAACGGTCTGGCCGCGGCCTTCGATCAGCCCTGGCCAGAGGGCGTGCGTTATGACCGATTCTGCCAGTTCAGTGCGGTCGATCTGCTGGGCCTCGGCTTTTCCAGCCTGGTGCTGACCGTGCCACACATGGCGCCCCGGCACTGGAGCCTTTACTACGCAGCCGACCGGACAGGCTCGGTGCACAAACCGTATTTGCTGAAGGCCTCGGACAACAATCTCGGTGCTGCCGGAGAAGTCAGCTATCGCAGTTCGGCGCAGGAATGGCTGGACGAAAAGAACGAGCTGCGGGGCGCAGGCAGCGTTGCTGTCTCGGAATTGCCGTTCCCGGTTCATGTGGTCGTCAGGCAAACCCTGCAGGACAAGGCCACTGGCAATACGCTGACCCAGTTGTTCCGCTATCGACAGGGTTTCTATGACCCTCGCGAACGGGAGTTTCGCGGCTTCGGCCTGCTCCTGCAGACCGACACCGAAACGTCGTCGCAGAATCAGGAGGACTTTACCGCTCCGGTATTGAACAAGACCTGGTTCCACACCGGACGCTACCCCGCCAGACCTTGCACTGACTATGACCGCAGCGACCTCCTGGCACGCTTGCCCGGCGAGCATGTGCTGTCCCGACTCGACGCCGCAACCCAGACAGAGCTGCCGATAACGGACGCGGATGATGCGACCTTGCAGGAAATGGCACGAGCGCTGAGCGGCTCGGTACTGCGCGGCGAAGTCTTTGGACTCGACGCCAGTCAACGTCCCACAGTGCTGTATTCGACCCAGTCCTGCCGCTATCTGGTTCGCCAACTGCAAGCATTGAGCGCACATCGACCCTACGCATCGATGCTGCCGCTGAGCCTGGAAGTCATCACCTATCGTTACGAGGCCGAGGAACTGGAGGATCCGATGTGCGAACACAGCCTGAACCTGGCGTGGGACCGCTACGGCTCGGTGCTCCACTCAGCCAGCGTCAACTATGCGCGGCGCAAGAAACCGGGCGACGCGCCCCCCTTCGCGGACCCTTACCAGCAACAATGGTGGGAAGCGTCGCACGACGAAGCTCAACAACAGTTCTACGCGAATGAAATGCGCGCCGAAGCCATTCATCTGGACAGCCCGCAGAGCTGGCGTCTGGGGCTGCCTTACCGCACACGCAGCGATGCCATGCTCATTCCGGCAAGCGCCTTGACGCCTGCGCAGATCAGCTACGAACAGTTCGCCGATCCGGACGGGCCATTCGCCACCTTGCCACGCACGCTCACCAGTCTGTCGGTGCAACGCTACATCGGTTGTGGCGATGGCGAGGCGACCTTTCAGGCGCTGGCTGACGCCGTTGAAACGGCTGAACTGGATGATCATGCACTGAGCGCCTATGAGCGGGTCATGGACAGCGTCACTCTGGCCGAAAAACTCGTCGAGATCGGCTATCAGCAGATGCCAAGCTTTCTGCCAGCAGACAGCCTGAACCTGTGGTCGGTAAAACGCGGCTTCGCCACTTATGCCGGTCCGGAGCATTTCTTTCACCCCACCACATTCAGGCCCACACGCAGTCATGGCTGGAGTCTCGTCGAGTACGACGCCTACGATCTGTTCACGACTCGCATTACCGACCCGGCAGGCTGCGTCACCACGGCTGAATACGATTATCGTGTGCTGCAGCCAAGACGAATCATCGACCCCAATCAGAACAGTCAGGAAGCGGATTACGACGCCTTCGGCAGGGTATGGGCAACCAGCTTTTACGGCACGGAACTGGGTGAGGCAGCCGGTTTTCCGCCACTCAATCGCGCCGGACATTACTGGGCTTCTGCCAGCGATGTCGTACTGCAACCCGACTATGCGCTGGGCAGGCAGGCCAGCGCGGCCTATTACGATGGCAATACGGCTTTGGGGCGGGTCCACATCCCGCTGGCAACCGCTGTCCTGGTTGCAGACCGCTATCCCGAAGACCCGGACAGGCAGATCCGCATCAGCATGGCGTCGATAGGCGGCTTCGGCCGCACGCTGCAAACCCGTCAAAAGGTGGAGGACGGCGACGCCTATTCCGTCGATGAAGGGGGCAATCTCGAGCTGGTCGGCGGTCAACCGAAAATTGTCCATGCATCGCCACGCTGGCGGGTCAGTGAACGGGTGGAATACAACAATAAAGGCTTGGCGGTGCGCGTTTACCGGCCGTATTTCGCCAACAGCCATCTGTATGTGAACGACGCCTCGATACGCTCACAAAACATCGTCGACAAACAGTTCTACGACCCGCTGGGGCGTCCGACCATCACCATTACCGCCAAAGGCTGGATGCGCCGGCAGACCTATCGGGTCTGGTACACCATCAGTGAGGATGAAAACGACACGGCCGAGGAAGTGCTGGCAGCGAGGAAGGCAGCCGAGCATGGTCAGTAGCGCGGTACATGCCCATACGCCGGAGTTGATCGTTTGCGAGGGTCGTGGCCTGGTTGTGCGCCAGGTCCTTTTACATCGAACCGAAGCCACGGAAGCGGCCGCAATGCGGGTTACCCGACAGCGTTTCGACCCGGCAGGCAGAATGATCGCCGCCACTGATCCACGTCTGGCCAACGCCAACCGGAGCACTGTCTACAGCCTTGGCGGCAACGCGTTGGCCACTGAGAGTGTCGATGCCGGCTGGCAACGGGTGTTATTCGGCGAGGCGGGCCAGGTCTTGCGCGACTGGGATGGTCGCGGCACCGAGAAGCAGCTCGAGTACGACCTGCACCTGCGCCCGACAAGGATCATCGAACAGAATCGGTGTGCGGAGCGGTTCACCTATGGCCAGGCAGATGCAGCGGCACACAACCAATGCAATCAACTGGTTCGTCATGACGATACGGCGGGCTCGCGCTTGCTGGCGGATTACGGGCTGCTCGGCGTAGCGCTTTGTGAAGAACGACAGTTCCTGAAAACCCCTGAAAGCCCGGACTGGCCGCTGACCGAAGCCGAGCGCGATGCCTTGCTTGAGCCTGTCGTGCTGCAAACCTGCTGGCGGTTCAATGCGCTGGGCGACGCGCTTGCGCAGACCGATGCCATGGGCAATACCCAGGCATTTGGCATGACTGTCGCCGGGCAGTTGAAAGCGGCTGAACTGACATTGGCCAGTGCCTCACAGCCGCAGACACTGGTCAATGAAATTCATTACAACGCCTTCAATCAGGTCGAGCAGGAAACAGCGGGCAATGGCGTGGTCAGCCTTTATTCCTATGATCAACAGGACGGCCGACTGACCGGGCTGAGCGCGATATCTGCTGACGGCACGCTGCTGCAGCAACTCAATTACAGCTATGACCCGGTGGGCAATATCCTGCTCGTCAACGATACGTCTCAACCGGACAGGTATTGCGACAACCAGCTTATCGAACCCATCAGTCGCTTTGCTTACGACACGCTGTATCAACTGATCGAAGCCAGCGGCCGTGAAGTCCGAAACGGTGCCAGCCATGGCCCCGCGTTGCCCGGGCTGCAATCTCTGCCAACCATCGATCCTTGCCAGGTCAGCAACTACACGCAGAGTTACAGCTACGACGCTGCGGGTAACCTGCTGCAAATGCGCCACGAAGGCGCGCACAACTTCACCCGCAACATGCACGTTGCACCGGACAGCAATCGCAGCCTGCCCGACGATGACGGCGATGTGGATTTCGCTACGAGTTTTGATGCCAACGGCAATCTGCTGCAACTTGTACGTGGTCAGGTTATGGGCTGGGATGTGCGTAACCAGTTGCAGCACATCACCACTGTGCAACGTGAAGACGGGTCGAACGATGACGAACGCTATGTCTATGACGGCCAGGGTCAACGTTGTCGCAAGATCAGTACTGCTCAGGCATCAAGTCGCACGCTGATCAACGAAGTGCGCTACCTGCCGGGGCTGGAAATCCGCACCACGGCCGATGGCGAAATCCTCCATGTCATCACCGCTCAGGCGGGTCGCAATAGTGTGCGAGTGTTGCACTGGGAAGCCGGAAAGCCAGGCGCTATTGCGAACGATCAGGTGCGTTACAGCCTGGGTGATCATCTGGGCTCGAGCACGCTGGAACTGGATCAGCAAGGCGGCCTGATCAGCCAGGAAAGCTATTACCCTTTCGGCGGCACGGCCTGGTGGGCGGCGCGCAGCGCAGTGGAAGCGAAGTACAAGACCGTGCGTTATTCGGGCAAGGAGCGCGACGCCAGCGGGCTTTATTACTACGGGTTCAGGTATTACGCGCCGTGGTTGCAGCGGTGGATCAGTCCGGATCCGGCGGGGGATGTGGATGGGTTGAATCTGTACGGGTACGTAAAAAACAGTCCAATCACCTATTACGACAGGTTGGGATACATGGGGAAGCACGCGCTTGAGTCGCCGCCATCACCCGCTCGTCGAAAACCGATAACCTCAAATAGCTATGCCCTTGAAAATCAAGATGCGAGACCCGGTGTTTTGTGGGGCGATCAGGAGCCATTCCTCGGACCTGCTTACACATTACCAGACAGATATCTTGTTTCCGGATTGGAAAAAAGATTGGCCGCAGTTGATAAACGTTCCGGCGAGGCGACCGCTATCGTAGCGACGATGTTTGACCATAACAGCAGCTTGGCATACGGCCCCTACGTCGTAGAATCAAAGCATCTTCAAAAAGAGGACGACTTCCTCAACGAATACGCGCCCAACGAATGGACCTTTCGTTCAAATTACAAAAGAAGCGGAAGCAATGACTACCATGCCAATGACGTAGTCCGATACCAGTATAGAACCATCGCCCAAAAAACAAATACCCATGGCGTTTTACCTTCGGTTATAAAAAATAGCTTCGTCGTGAATAATGAGACGTTGACGAAAACTTTGACAATAGAAAACAAAACTCCGGAAATGCTACAGACTTTTCTTCAGGAAACGCCCAACGGCAAGCGAACTCAACGAGTACTTGACGACTTTGGCATGGAGGCTTTATGGGTTGATCGGCAGGGGGACTCAGAATTCCCCTTCGCTGACTTTATTGTTGCTGTACGCCCTAAACAGCAATCATATAGCCAGACTGGCTTTTACTAGGGAAACGATGGGGAAGACTTCCAAATTTGGTAGAACGTCTGATCTCAATCGCCGAGACGCCTGATGAAGCAGATGACCGACGCCGAAGACGCCGCATGGAAAGTTTCTCTTGGTCAATACCAGGTTGGTAAAAGGACGTCTAGACATGAACGAAGCTATGCATGCCCATACCACTGACCGAGTTTCAAATGGAGGCATTGTGGGTGCAGCGCCAAACAGATCCTGTACTGGATCCGATCAGCCATTTTACGCTCGGTACTTGCAACCGCAACTCAAAGCAAGCCCGCTCTCATTTATAAGACAGCCCCCTGACAATGCACAGAGGTCGAAAAAGTCTGTACGACCATTCTGACAAAAAGTAGAGATGTTTCAGTCAACACCAAAGGTTGCTGATCACCATGTTCGATAAAAATAAAGATTACGCTGCTGAAACATATGGATACCTGTATGCAACGTAATACCGATCGAACGTGGAGTTTTAAACATGGCATTTGACGCATATATCAAAATCGAAGGCATTCCAGGCGAAGCGCTGGATGATCGCTACAAGGACTGTATCGAGATCACCGGGTATGGTTTCGGCATGCACCAAAGTACCTCCGCCACGGCGAGTTCTTCAGGAGGCGCCTCGTCGGGTCGGACGTCCTTGAGTGATTTCACGTTCACCAAATCACTGGACAAGTCGAGCTGCAAGCTCATGGAAAGTTTGTGCGCGGGCAAGCACCTGAAGGAAGTCGTCTTGTCACTGCATCGTGCAGGCGGAGACAAGGTCAAATACTTTGAAGTGCTGCTGGAAGAAGTCATCATTTCCAACTACACCCAGCATGCCAACGATGGCATCCCCAGCGAGACCATCAGCCTCAACTACGGAAAAATAAAAACCACCTACACCCAGCAGAAAAGATCTGACGGTGCCGGTGGAGGGAATGTCTCGGGTGGCTGGAACCGTATCAACAACAAGGTCTATTCCTGACGTCTTGAACGCTCACGCATAAAACGTCACGACATGATCAAGGAAGGACTATGGCACGGCCATTTTTTACTGCTGCCTGGGCGGCTTCGCAACATATTTATGATCCGGTGGCACCGGAAAAACGAGTGGCAGAGGTGATTGGGGGGTTCGTCGCGAAGAACATAAACAACCCTGATCCTTCTACAAAATGGAGGAACACC
Organism: Pseudomonas sp. MEJ108; assembly: GCF_030208985.1. Classification (NCBI taxonomy): domain Bacteria; kingdom Pseudomonadati; phylum Pseudomonadota; class Gammaproteobacteria; order Pseudomonadales; family Pseudomonadaceae; genus Pseudomonas; species Pseudomonas sp. MEJ108. The sequence goes on along the minus strand of NZ_JARVSW010000020.1, from coordinate 113,135 downwards.
TGTGCTGTTCGATTAAGTTACATCCTGAACTACTCAGGACTGAAAATACCTAAAGTATCTAAACAGACAGTCTCCGGCGCAGATCAGCACCAGTACTTTTTCCGTGTATCGAACCTGAAAAGCTTTTTGGAAACGCACTGGGGCAAGCCTGAGGTCGTCAAATACCCACCTTCTGACGGCGGAGCGCTTGCAAGAAAAAAAGGAATTATATTATTTGAAATATCGGGCTGGACAGACGCAAAAGGCCATGCAACGTTGTTTGACGGCAATCTTTGCTATGACCATTGCTACTTTAACGAGCCCGACGTCAACTACCGTACGGATACGGCAAACTTTTGGAGCCTAACCTCATGAAGTTTCTCTTCACAGCCTTCACAGTCTGTCTCGCACTCGTGGCAACCGAGAGCTTCGCACATACAAAACCTTCATCACCAGAGGGCATGCACCGAAGCTATGAAAAAAACTTCAAGGACCTGGTCCTCGCTACCTGTATAGCAAACGCTTACGCATATGACGTAAAGGTCGGAATTGACGCTGGAAGTAGCGTCACCGCCATTGAGGACTGGGCAAATTACGACTGGGAAGTGGGACCTGATGAAATACGAGCACTCGTAAAGAAGTATCTGACCAGAGATTATACAAACCCCTTAACCGAGTCCGAGATAAAAGGTGTAAAATTTGACCTTTTAAAGTGCCTGGATCTTTACCACAGTAAGGATCTGAATGACTTGACAAAAAAGACTGTCGTAAATCCAACACACACCTACATGCAAGACTACAAATAAAATCCATATTCACAGGGAGGTTCGTAGAATGAAATCACGTCTTGCGGCCCTTACAGCATCTCTAGTCTTGGCACCATCCAACTGCTTTGCCTACACCCCCACCTCATCGCCCGAAGGCATGTACAGAACCTTTGAAAAAAACTACAAGGACATGGCGCTCGCCACCTGCATAACCACCGCTTATAAATATGACGTAAACGTCGGAATTGACGCGGGCAGCAGTGTCAGTGCGCTGCGTGACTGGACCTACTATGACATGGAAAAAAGTCCTCTTGCCGTCAAGGCCCTGGTTGAAAAATACCTCGCGCGCGACTACACAAACCCGTTGGCCGAATCCCAGATCAAAGGTATAAAATTCGACCTGCTGAAATGCCTGGACATGTATCACAGCAAGGAGCTCGACGCGTTGACGAAGAAGGTCGTGACCCACCCGAATCAGACCTACATGCAGAATATCAAAAAACCTTAACCACTCCCTTCATGCAACAAGCCTGTCCGGCAAAAGCTGCACAGGCTATTTTCATTACAAGCACCCTACTCCGCACATTATCTGTAGGGCAGAGACATATCATGCTGCTTCACTGTGATCCGATAGCTGCTTAACGTCTCGCCCTCGGTGATGTACTGCTTGCTGAAATACTGATAAACAGCACCTGTCACTTCCACGCCTACACCGTTGGGCGTATCGGAAATTCTCACATCACTCAGAGCACTGTCCGTCAGCAAGAAAAGGCTGGCTTCGTTCAATTGCTTCAACACTTGCGAATCGCTACCTGCCAGACGTTTGCTGATGTAAAACCGCAAGGTGTTCAGATCCGTCGCGGGCGCCCAGTAGCAGGTGATGTAAAGCCAGTCCCCCTGCGGTAGCTCGCGCTTCATCACGACTTCATCTGCGCCCGAAGGGCTGTCCAGATAGTCGAACAGGGTGAGCTTCAAAACCACTATCGAGAACAGCAGCCAAAAGAAGAATTTATAGTTGAATTTCAGATTTAGGCTTTCAGGCTGCTGCCCATCACTCCCTGTGTTATCCATTTCCTGCCCTTAGCGCTGAACACGTCTTTATGCTGTAGAGAAGAGTGTACCCACGTTTTCGAGAGGGCAACGAGAACATCCTCAGCAAGCCCATTTCGATAATTCTTGTAGGAATTATCAGCAGGACGCCTCCCTTCCAATTGAAGGAAATTTCCGAGAAAATCCCGGCCTCTTGCGCTTGGCTATTCAGGTCTCTAGCCTTCATCGATCGCTGCCCAATCAGCGATCAGGTTTGGTAGACCTGCTTTTGCTGGCGCAATGTGCCACCTCCGCGAGGCGATCTCTTTCGTCCCGTTTTCATGGTGGCCGTGCGCATGGCATCTTCGGATGCACCGGGTGCCAGCAGCCGGTCTACCAACTTGCACACGGCCGCCACCTTATCGTTTGGTAGCGATGAGTGACGGCTCCCACAAGTTCTGCTGGAGTTGCAAACATGCCCGATAAAATCGTCCCCGACCCGCCCACCGCCCTGTTCACCGTCAACGCATCCGTCAGCCAGGAGGAAGCGCTCAATTACGCTTCGGATCTGCTGCGCTGCATCATTACGACGGCCTATGAGTCCGGCGATAGCACCCAGGGCACCAGCCGTGACCTGGCGTTTTCGGTGTTGCACATGGCCGAGATGGCCAAAGCCATGGTTGATCGTTCACTGGAATGCATCGTTTGAGCAGATGACAACCGGGGCCGCGCTCGGCCCCGCGCAAACCTCAGTTACGCTGATCCAGCAAGTTCACCACCAGCCGGTCGATCCAGCCCCACAAGCGCTGCTTGACCCGTCGCCACAGCGGTCTGGCCTTCCAGTCTGCCAACGTGGTTTCGACGCTCAGGGCGAAGTCTTTTTCGAAGCTGGCGACCACGTCGCGGGTCAGTCCGGGGTCGAGAGCTTCGAGGTTGGCTTCCAGGTTGAAGCGCAGGTTCCAGTGATCGAAGTTGCACGAGCCGAGACTCACCCAGTCGTCGATCAGGACCATTTTCAGGTGCAGAAAGCAGGGCTGGTATTCGAACACCTTGACCCCGGCGCGTAACAGGCGCGGGTAGTAGCGTTGACCGGCATAGCGTACGGACGGGTGATCGGTGCGCGGTCCGGTCAGCAGCAAACGCACATCAACGCCACGCGCCGCAGCCCTGCGCAAAGAGCGGCGAACTTTCCAGGTGGGCAGAAAGTAAGGAGTTGCCAGCCAGATCCGCTTTTGCCCGGTGTTCAGCGCACGCACCAGCGATTGCAGAATGTCGCGGTGCTGGCGGGAATCGGCATACGCCACGCGGCCCAGCCCCTCGCCGGTTGTCGGGGCCTTGGGCAGGTGATCAAGGCCGAAGTTTTCTTTCGGACGCCAGGCGAAACGCCGGGCGTTGGCGTGGAACTGCCGGTTGAACAGCGCCTGCCAGTCAATCACCAGCGGCCCGGTGATTTCGACCATCACTTCGTGCCACTGGCTGGCGTCCTTGTCCGGCTCCCAGAACTCGTCGGTCACGCCGGTGCCCCCCACCACGGCCAAGGCCTTGTCCACCACCAGCAGTTTGCGATGGTCGCGGTAGAAGTTACGCACGCCCCGCCGCCAGTGGATCGGATTGTAGAAACGCAGAATCACACCGGCATCGGTCAGTTGCTTGCGCAGGCCGGCGTCGAAGGCTTTTGAACCGAAGTCATCGAACAGGCAGCGCACGATCACGCCACGCCTGCCCGCCTCGACCAGCGCGCGCACGATGGCGTCGGCGCAAGCCCCGGCTTCGACCAGGTACAATTCCAGATCGACCTGCTGCTCGGCGCGATCAATGGCTGCGATCATGCGCGGAAAGAACGCAGGGCCGTCGATCAGCAATTGAAAGCGGTTGTTTTCACGCCACGGGAAAATCGCACCGTTCATATCAGCGCGCCGTGAAGATCAGGACAGCCCCGACCGGGACCGAGAGGCTCACCGCCGACAATCCTGCGGCGTTGCGCAAAGCCTTGAAATCCGGGGCCATATCGAAATCCTGGGCATGGATCACCAGCGGCTCGAGCGTCACGACCTGAAAGCGCCGCTCGTCGAGACGCGTCGCCAGCAGCTCGGCGTTATAACTGTGGGTCTCGCCGCGCAGGCTGACGGTCAGCGGTAAACGCAGTTCGAGCTGTGCGCCGGGCGCCAGGTTATTGATCGGGCGCATGTCGAGCTGCGCATTGATCTGAGCAGTCGGAAACTTGCGCACCTGAAACACCTGCTCTCGAAGGCGCTCGTCGCGCAGAGGAATGCCGGTGCTGACCGAGTCGGTTTCAACCTCTACCTCAGCCAGCCCCTTGGCGTCGACTTTGCCGTGCAGCACGAGAAAGCGATGCACCTCGGCAATATCGGCATTTTTGGTCGAGGTGAACGAGAGTCGCGATGACTCGTTATCCAGATACCAGTTCGCATGGGCAGGTAACGCCACTGCGGCCAGCATGACCAGCAGCAGGCGATTCATAGTGAGCATGCAGACTCCAGACGTGCAATTGAGGGCCACCTTATCCGCCTGTCTGACCGCTGGCAAACGCCTACGTTCGGCGGCAATCCATCAAGCCCTCATGGCAGCAGGCGACAGCCCTGTCGCTCACCCTGCCACGATGCACTGCTGGTGCGTCCCAGGCCGCTGGCAATGACCCGTTTTTGACTGCTGTCGTCAACCAGGGTGCTGGGCAGATACTGCTTGATGTAGCCCTGGCAATACGCTTCGGAATTGTTCATGACGTACCTGCACGAACAGTATTCCTTGGCGGTGTAGGCACTGATGATGGTCGGAAATGCCTGCAGGTTCACACGGTACTGCCAGGCGAGTACGGCAAGTGCGGCAACGATCAGCAATAGCAGGCTGCTGAAGGGACGGCGCAGGATGAACATTCGACGCGAGCTCATTGACCGCCCTCCTTGCCGAACGCGGCCTGTACGCGCTTGAGCATCTCATTGTGGTTGTAGGTACTGTCGCGGTCATCGGCATAGCGCACGATCACCAGCTTCTGATCGGGAATCACATACAGCGCCTGCCCCCAATGCCCCAGTGCCGCGAAGGTGTCGGGGGGAGCGTCCGGCCACGGTCCTTTGCCGCCATCGCCAGTGCGGTTAAGCCACCATTGACCTGCGGGCACTTCAACGCTGGCATCCACGCTTTCGCCGGCAAACGGCGTCAGCGCGAAGTCCATCCACTGCTTGTTCAGCAACTGCCGATCCTGCCATTGTCCGCCGCGCTGCATCAGCAGGCCGATGCGGGCCAGATCGCGGGCGGTCATGTAGGCATAAGAAGAGCCTACAAATGTACCCGCGCCATCGGTTTCCCAGACCGCACTGAGGATGCCGAGCGGGTCGAACAGCGCGGTCCATGGATAATCCGGATAAGCCTCATCGCCGACCATCTTTTTCAAGGCCGCCGCCAGCACGGTGCTGTCGCCGCTGGAATAAAGGTAAGTCTTGCCAGGGGGCTGGGCAGCGCTGTGATCGGCAGTGAAACGCGCCATGTCGTCACGCCCGCGGGTGTAGAGCATGGCAACCACCGAGGAGTTGAGCGGAGCGTATTCGTAGTCTTCCTGCCAATCCAGACCCGAAGCCCAGTGCATCAGGTCTTTGATGGCGATATCGGGGTGCGCCTTGAACGGCGTGTAGAACTTCGCTACCGGGTCATTCAGTTGAAAGCGCCCTTCTGCGAACGCCACCCCCAGCACCGTCGCCATGATGCTTTTGCTGATCGACCAGGTCAGGTGCGGCGTTTGCGCGGTGGTCACACCGGCATAGCGCTCGTACACAACGTCGCCATCACGAATCACCAGCAGCGCATCGGTGCGTACGCCCTTGCGCGTGGCGTCGTCGCGAGGCGGGAAAGCGTAGGCCTCAAGCTCTTCGATGGCCGCAGATCGCGGCACAGACCGAGAAGGCCATTGCTCTGTCGGCCATGTTTGAGCAACGACGCCCTGGGCACTGAAACCCAGGATCAGAACCAGACACAGGCGGACAAATCTACGCGGCATGACAGGGCCTCTAAAGAGTAATCCGCACACCGTATCAGCGTTTCGTGACAGTTAGCCATCGCCCCGGGAACGGACGCAGAGCGTCCGGAACGGCACGTCCAGGCGGAGCACGCGCGATAGTGATTCTGCTTAGGCCGATCGTTCCTCACGCGTGGGAATGCACTCGCGTGACGCTCTGCGTCACAAATCTGCGCCGCCCTGCAACGGTCAAGACCGAACGCAGAAGAAATGGCCCCAGCGTTTCCCGTCACACAACCATCACCAAAGCTTCACAGGCATGACACGCCATCTCCCTAGCCTGCAGTTACGGCAAAGCGCCTGGACAAATCAGTCAACCAGCCCTTTCTGCATCTGCAAGGCTGGCTCATGGAGATTCGTATGACCCAGATCGCCCGCATTCGTGACAACACTTCTGAACGTCGTCTTCAGGCCGAGCGCCTGATTGGAGCGCGCGCCTTGCAGGAAGCACAGGCGTTGCGTTTCAGTGTGTTCAGCGAAGAGTTCAACGCTCGTCTCAACGGCGCGGAACAAGGCCTGGACATCGACGATTACGATGTTCACTGCTCGCACATCGGGGTACGCGACCTGAACACCGGGCGTCTGGTTGCCACGACCCGGCTGCTCGACCACCAGGCCGCCAACACGCTGGGGCGCTTCTACAGCGAAGAAGAGTTCAGCCTGCACGGGCTGGTCAATCTGCAAGGGCCGATCCTCGAACTGGGTCGCACCTGCGTCGATCCGGCCTACCGCAACGGCGGCACCATTGCGGTGTTGTGGAGCGAACTGGCCGAGGTGCTCAACGAAGGCGGCTACAGCTACCTGATGGGCTGCGCGAGCATCCCGATGCAGGACGGCGGTATTCAGGCCCATGCGATCATGCAACGCCTGCGCGAACGCTACCTGTGCAACGAGCACCTGCGCGCCGAACCGAAGAATCCGCTGCCGACCCTCGACATCCCGAGCAATGTGATCTGCGAGATGCCACCGCTGCTCAAGGCCTACATGCGTCTGGGGGCCAAGATCTGTGGCGAACCGTGCTGGGACGAAGACTTCCAGGTGGCCGACGTGTTCATCCTGCTCAAGCGCGACGACCTGTGCCCGCGCTATGCCCGCCACTTCAAGGCGGCCGTGTGATGAGCCGGTTGCGCGGCTATGCCCGCGTAGTCCGGGTGCTACTGGTCGTAGCGCTCGGATTGACGATTGCCAGCGCGTTCGCGGTCCTGGAACGCACCAGGATCGGAGGTTCGATGGAGCGCAGACAGCGCTGGAGCCGCTGGTTCATGGCACGCCTGACCAACGCCCTGCCGTTTCGCGTCACCGTGACAGGTCAACTGCCGACCCAGCCCATGCTGTGGGTCAGCAATCATGTGTCATGGACCGACATCGCCCTGCTCGGCATGCTCGCGCCGCTGTCGTTTCTGTCGAAGGCCGAAGTACGCACCTGGCCGGTAGCGGGCTGGCTGGCGCTGAAGGCCGGTACGCTGTTCATTCGTCGCGGATCGGGCGACAGCCGTCTGATCCAGAAGCAGATGTGCAACCACCTGCAACAAGGCAACGCACTGCTGATCTTCCCCGAAGGCACCACCACGGACGGCAAAAGCCTGCGCACCTTTCACGGTCGTCTGCTGTCCAGCGCCATCGACGCTGGCGTGCCGATTCAGCCGGTGGCCATTGGTTACTCGCGTGACGGCAAACCGGACCCGATAGCCCCGTTCATTGGCGACGATGACCTGCTGTCGCATTTGCGCCGACTGTTCGCCAACGAGCAGAGCGACGTGCATATTCACTTGCTGACACCGATCCCGACCGCTGACCAGGAACGCGCCGCACTGGCCTTCAAGGCCCAGCAGGCCGTTCAGGTAGCGTTGTTTGGCGAGCCGCAGGCTCAGCCGAGCGAAGTGGTTTCGCGTCCGGCCCGAGCGGCCTGAGCGAAATTCTCGAGCAGCGGATAGAACTCGGCGAAATCCGCACTCAAGGGCTGGTACAGCGCCTGCAGTTCCTGCATGCCGCCGGCCAGCCCTTCGGGTCGTGACAGGCGTCGGGATATCCCGCTCAACACCTGCTCCAGCACCCCGAAATCCCGGTACGAACCCAACCAGTCCTGCGCCGCCATGCGCGGTGCGATCAGCGCCAGCCGCTCGGGCAACTGCGGCTCGGCAGCCAGCGTGGCATAGACCTTGCGGGTGAATGCGTCCAACGGCAGATCGGCATAACGATGCCAGTCGCGCGCCAGGCAATGATCGAAAAAGACGTCGAGCATGATGCCGGCATAGCGCCGTCTCTGCAGCGGAAAGCGCGCAATGGAGGCCTTGATCAGCGGATGACTGTCAGTGAAGGCGTCGATGCTGCGATGCAGACGAATCGCCGCTTCCAGCTCCGCAGGAAAACGTCCCGGCAGCGGACCTTTGACGAAGTCGCCATACAGGCTGCCGAGCAATTGAGCGGGCCGATGCCCACCAAGATGAAGATGTGCCAAGTAGTTCATGGCTGCAAGCCTAGGCCGCTTTCGGGCCTGCTGTCCATATATCGTTATAACCCGATATAGCGATTTGACCCATCCTAAGCACATAATCATATTTGTATATCGCTAAATACAGATATAAGGTTCGCTCTATCGCGATATAACGCTACACCGCCTGTGAGAACGACATGCCTATCGACCTCGACGACATAATAAAAGCCCTGGCCCACCCGGTCCGCCGAGAAATCCTGACCTGGCTGAAAGACCCGCGTGCAAGCTTTCCCGCCCAGGAGTACTCGATCGAACACGGCGTGTGCGCCGGACAGATCGATCAGCGTGCGGGATTGTCACAATCCACTGTCTCGGCCCATCTGGCGACTTTGCAACGCGCTGGCCTGATCAGCAGCAAGAAGGTCGGCCAATGGCATTTCTTCAGACGCAACGAAGAAGTCATACAGGCATTCGTTCAGGCGCTGGTTGAAGAACTGAACAACCCGACCTGATTTTCCAACGTTTACCAGGAGCTGCCCCGTGCCTCTTTCGCTACTCATTCTGGCCCTGAGCGCCTTCGCCATCGGCACCACCGAATTCGTCATCATGGGCCTGCTGCCTGATGTGGCGGCTGACCTTGGCGTATCGATCCCCGGTGCCGGCTGGCTGGTGACCGGCTATGCGCTGGGTGTCGCCGTCGGTGCGCCGTTCATGGCCATGGCCACGGCAAAACTGCCGCGCAAGGCTGCGCTGGTCACGCTGATGGGGATTTTCATCATTGGCAATCTGCTCTGTGCGCTGGCCAGTGACTACAACGTCCTGATGTTCGCCCGCGTGGTGACTGCGCTGTGCCACGGTGCGTTCTTCGGCATCGGCTCGGTGGTTGCCGCAGGTCTGGTGCCCGCCAACCGGCGTGCCTCAGCGGTGGCCTTGATGTTCACCGGCCTGACCCTGGCCAACGTACTGGGCGTGCCGCTGGGCACTGCGCTGGGTCAATACGCAGGCTGGCGCTCGACCTTCTGGGCTGTCACGGTCATCGGCGTGATTGCGCTGATCGGCCTGATCCGCTTTCTGCCGACCAACCGCAATGAAGAAAAGCTCGATATGCGCGCTGAACTGGGCGCTCTCCGCGGTGCCGGCATCTGGCTGTCGCTGACCATGACTGCGCTGTTCTCGGCGTCCATGTTCACCCTGTTCACTTACATTGCCCCGCTGCTCGGCGAAGTCACCGGTGTATCGCCCAACGGCGTGACCTGGACCCTGCTGCTCATCGGTCTGGGCCTGACCGCCGGCAACGTGATCGGCGGCAAGATGGCCGACCGCCGCCTGTCATCCACGCTGATTGGCGTGTTCGTCTCGATGGCGGTGATCTCCACCGTACTCAGCTGGACCAGCGCCGCGCTGATCCCGACTGAAATCACCCTGTTCCTCTGGGCAGTCGCGGCCTTCGCTGCCGTCCCGGCGCTGCAGATCAACGTGGTGACCTTCGGTAAGGCGGCACCCAACCTGGTTTCAACCTTGAACATCGGCGCCTTCAACGTCGGCAACGCACTCGGCGCCTGGGTCGGTGGCAGCGTCATCGCCCACGGTCTGGGCCTGACCAGCGTACCGCTGGCGGCAGCCGTACTGGCAGTGCTGGCGCTGCTGATCACCCTGATTACTTTCCGTCAGACCGGCAATCCGGATCTGGCACACGCTACGCATTGATCAATTACGAGGATTCGATACATGACGACTATCTTTGACCCGATCACCCTGGGCGATCTGCAACTGCCCAACCGCATCATCATGGCCCCACTGACGCGCTGCCGTGCCGATGAAGGCCGTGTACCGAACGCGATGATGGCCGAGTATTACGTGCAGCGCGCCTCGGCCGGCCTGATCCTGACCGAAGCCACCTCTGTCACGCCGATGGGCGTGGGCTACCCCGACACCCCGGGCATCTGGTCCAACGACCAGGTACGTGGCTGGAGCAATATCACCAAGGCCGTGCACAACGCCGGTGGCCGTATCGCCCTGCAGTTGTGGCACGTGGGCCGTATTTCCCACCCGTCCTACCTGAACGGCGAAACCCCGGTCGCGCCGAGTGCCATTGCGGCTGAAGGGCACGTGAGCCTGATGCGCCCCATCACACCACTGCCAGTACCTCGCGCGCTGGAGCTGGCGGAAATCGGTGACATCGTCGAGGCCTATCGCGTCGGTGCGGAAAACGCCAAGGCTGCGGGCTTCGACGGCGTGGAAGTGCATGGCGCCAACGGCTATCTGCTCGAACAGTTCCTGCTGACCGGCAGCAACCAGCGCACCGACGAGTACGGCGGTTCGGTGGAAAATCGTGCGCGTCTGCTGCTCGAAGTGACCGACGCAGTCATCGATGTCTGGGGCGCTGGCCGTGTAGGTGTTCACCTCTCGCCTCGCTTCGACATGCACGACATGAGCGATGCAAACCGTGCTGAAACCTTCAGCTACGTGGCCAAAGAGCTCGGCAAGCGCGGTATCGCCTTCATCTGTGCCCGTGAGCATGATGCTGAAGACAGCCTCGGCCCACAGTTGAAGAAGGATTTCGGCGGCGTTTATATCGCCAACGAGAAGTTCACCAAAGACAGCGCCAATGCCTGGCTGGCAGAAGGCAAGGCCGACGCAATCGCGTTCGGTGTGCCGTACATTGCCAACCCTGACCTGCCGGAGCGGCTGGCCAGCGATGCCCCTCTGAACGAAGCCCATCCGGAGACGTTCTACGCCAAAGGGCCGGTCGGTTACATCGACTACCCGCGCCTGTAAAACGTTACTGCAAGGCAAAAAACCCTGACTCGCAAGAGTCAGGGTTTTTTTATCGCCCGTGTAAGGGTAACCGCTACGGCGCAACGTCAGGCTTGACTGTACCTAGTACATTGCCTTCGGCGTCGGTGATCGTGCCATCCGCCATCTTCCAGCGACCGTCCGGGTAGTTGACCGAGCCATCCGCAAAAACCCAGGTTCCATCCTTGTGCTGGATATCACCATTGGGGTGCTCTGTAGAGCCATCGGCATGCACGGTCGTGCCGTCAAGGTTCTGCACGGCTCCGTCAGAATGGGTGACGGATTGACCATCTGCAGACTCGACGCTGCCGTTCAGATAGCTGACAGTACCGTCCGCGTTGTTCACGCTGTTGGGCGGCTGGACCAGTTGCAGGACGCCCGTTGCGGTGTTGACGACTGCCAGTAGTTTGTCCAGACGCGAAGATGCAGCAGGCACCGGGGGCACCGTCTGCGCTACCGGCTCACTGGTAGAGGGCTTGACCTGCGGCTTGACTGGCGGCTTGGCCGGGTTCGTTGTCTTGACCGGCGGTTTCACAGGCGGCTCGACCGGGTTCGTTGTCTTGACCGGCGGTTTCACAGGCGGCTTGACCGGGTCCGTTTTCCTGACCGGCGGTTTCACAGGCGGCTTGACCGGGTCCGTTTTCTTGACCGGCGGTTTGACTGGATCTTTCGCCTTGACCGGGGGTTTGACGTTTACCTTTGGCTTGATTGATACCGGATACTCAAGATGCATGGGCTGAAGTTCTCCGGCAACGAGGTCATCTTTTTCGGTTGTGTCTTTGTACATATCGGTGTGCATCTCTTTGATTCCATTCATTATTGAAACTCCGTTTATTCAACTGAAACGCAAGCGTAAGCCCTCCCTCCACTGGCAGGCATATAACTATTTAGCGAGTGCAAAAAACCGGGCCACCTGCCTGCCGCTATGGGTAGCAGCAGGCAAGGTGCGGTTTCAACGACGTGCGTTGAGCTGTTGCGAGAGGTTCTGGATCTGACTGTTAAGCGTGTTGATGCTACGGGTGACCTGCGCACGGAAGGCATCGAACTCGGCAGTATTGCCGCCTGCTGACGGTGCCGGAGTATTTTCCTGCTCGCTTTTGAGCACCATCAGCTCTTGTTCAAGTCGCTCGACAGCAGCCGAAGGGTTGCCCTGCTTTTTCAGGGCTGCGACATCGGCTGCCACGCTCTTGATCTGGGCGTCCAGCTTGCCCTGCTCAGCCTGAGCGGTTTTCAGGTCAGGCAACGCTGTTTTCAGCGCAGCCAGTTCAGCGACAACGCTTTTCAATTGTTCCTGCATCTGCGCGTTTTCGGTTTGCTGTTGCGCCGTTTGCGCGGCCATCTGCTCCAGACGCTTGTCGAGACTGCCCTGCTGACCTTCAACGCCTTCACGCTGTTTGTCCTGGTCTTCCAGTTGCGCTTCGAGCAACTTGATGCGCTGCTTGAGGGCTTCGCCGTCACTGGACAGCGATTCGGTGGCCACGACCTTGCCGGAGATATCCTGCAAACGCCCCGCCGCTTCTTCGCTGATGCGCGCAAAGCTTTCCTGCGTCGCCACCAGTTGTTGCTCCATCAGGGACACTTGCTGAAAGCTCCACCAGCCAAGGCCGCAAAACGCAATGAACAGCGCACCGACCAATGCCCAGAGCGGCCCGGTGCTCGGCCCCTTGACCTTGACCACAGGCGTGGTGCGCGAATAGACGGTGGTGCGCTCGCGTGCGCCATTGCTCGGCGCAAAGTCGTCGTCATCGTCCTTGGCGCTCAGGCTGGGAACGTCATCGACATCGTCGTAGGGATCGTTGCGCATGAATAACCCTTCAGGAAGCTGTTAAATCAAAGTTCGTAAATCAAAGTTCGGCAGTGTAACAACAGCGCAGAATCAATCTCACTGTGCTACTGCCGCATTCAGATCGGGTGCTGTGCCTGCCACCAGCCACAGAATTCATCCAGCGCCGTCCACAGGCTGACCTGCGGCTGATAATCCAGATAATGCCTTGCACGGCCGATATCAAGCGTGAAGTCCTTGTTCATGACCTGCATGCCCAGTCTGGACAGCGTAGGTTCAGGTCGGCCAGGCCACAGCATGCAGGCCGCTTCGTTGATCGCCGCCGCACTGTAGGCCAGCCCGTAAGAACGATAGCGGGTAACCTGAGGCAACTGCATCTGCCGCATCACATAATTGATCGCATCCCACAACGGGACCGGCGTGCCGTTACTGATGTTGTACGCCTTGCCCAGCGCAGACCCGGTTGCCAGCAAACTGCTCAACAACGCTTCATTGAGGTTCTGCATGCTGGTGAAATCGACCATGTTCAGGCCGTTGCCTACGATCGACAGACGCTTCTTGCGCTGCATGTGCAGCAGGCGCGGAAAGATACTGTTGTCGCCAGCACCGGTGACGAAACGCGGCCGCAGGGCAATCACTTCCAGGCCGAACTCTTCAGCGCCGAAGACCTTTTGCTCGGCCAGGTATTTGGTGGCCGCATAGTGGTTGTGGAAGCGCCTGGGCACCTGGTCTTCGGTGATATCGCGGCGCGAGTGACCATTGAAATAGATCGACGGCGATGACAGGTGGACCAGCCTGCGCACTCTTTGTTTCAGGCAGCCCTCGACAATGTTCTCGGTGAGTTGCACGTTGCCCTGCACAAAATCCTGACGACGCCCCCACATGCCGACGGAGCCGGCGCAATGCACCACGGCCTCGACGTCATCGCACAGCGCGCGCACCAGATACGGGTCGGCGAGGTCGCCCTGAATGAACTCGGCGCCGCGTCTGACCAGATGCTCGACCGCATCGGCACGACGGCCATTGATCCGCACGCTCATGCCCTGCTCAAGGGCAAAACGCGCAAAGCGTCCGCCGATGAAGCCACTTGCGCCGGTGACCAGAATTTTCATTTACCGCTCCATTAACGCGTCTGCGTGACAGGGGTAACCCGACACGCATTGATTACACATGATCGTAATGACGATCATTCATCGCTCAACGGCACCAGCCAGTGGGCAGCATGTTGTGCCAGATGCCCGGTGAGACGTGTCAGCAACTGACCACCGTTGCGCCAATGGTGCCAGTACAACGGCACATCAATACAGCGATCCGGCAGCAGTTCAAGCAGCGTGCCGCTGCGCAATTGCTCGCGCACTTGCAGTTCGGGCGTCAGCCCCCAGCCCATTCCGGCTTCGATCATACGGATGAAACCCTCGGAAGAAGGGCACAAATGATGCTCGAAACCGTCCTGCACACCAAGCAATGCCAGATAACGATGCTGCAAAAGATCATCCGGCCCGTAAACGAGCGCCGCTGATCTGACCAGTTTTTCGGGGCTGACACCGTCCGCAAAATGGCGCGCGATGAATGCCGGGCTGGCCAGCGCCCGATAGCGCATCGCCCCCAGCAACTGACTGCGCGCCCCGGCCACCGGGCGCTCACTGCCACACAGACACGCTGCGACTTCGCCAGCGCGCATGCGTTTGAGCCCGACGTCCTGATCTTCGAGCACCAGGTCCAGCAACAGACGATGCTGCGTGCAGAAGTCACCAATGGCCGGTGCCCACCACGTTGCCAGACTGTCGGCGTTCAAGGCGATCCGCAAACGCTCGGGCATGCCCTCCTCGTCCAGTGCCGGCACCTGACTTTGCAGATCGCGCTCCAGCAAGCGGACCTGCTGCACGTGATTGAGCAGGCGTCGGCCGATGTCGGTCGGGCTCGGCGGCGTGGCGCGGACCAGCACCGGCTGACCAATGCGCGCCTCCAGCAATTTGATCCGTTGCGAGACCGCTGACTGCGACAGCCCCAGCACCTGGGCCGCACGTTCGAACCCGGCCTGCTCGATAACTGCGGCGAGCGCGGACAACAGCTTGTAGTCGAACATCAGTTTCCCTAATGAGAGATGATGATTATTGGTTTTACTTATATCGCTTCAACATTGAAAGTCGCCACCTGAATCTGCTCGATGGGAACGTATTTATGTGGCAAAGCTACTTCAACGGATTGCTGATCGCCGCTGGCCTGATCATGGCCATTGGCTCGCAAAACGCATTCGTACTGGCTCAGGGGCTGCGCCGTGAACACCACGTGTCAGTCGCGATGCTCTGCATTATCTGCGATGCCATTCTGGTCGCCGCCGGGGTGTTCGGTCTGGCCAATGTGCTGGCGCAAAACCCGACCCTGCTGGCGGTGGCGCGCTGGGGCGGTGTGCTATTCCTCAGTTGGTATGGCGTGCAGGCACTGCGCCGGGCATGCTCGAAGCAGAGCCTCGAACACGGTGCCGCGGCTGGCAAAAGATCGCGCCGCACGGTACTGCTCAGCGCATTGGCCGTGACCTTGCTCAACCCGCATGTGTACCTGGACACCGTACTACTGATCGGCTCGCTCGGGGCACAACAGAGTGTGCCGGGCGCCTATGTAGCAGGCGCCGCGAGCGCTTCGTTGCTGTGGTTTTCCTGCCTCGCCATCGGCGCGGCCTGGCTCGCTCCCTGGCTGGCCCGCCCTGCCACATGGCGTCTGCTGGATGTGATGGTGGCGGTCATGATGTTCAGTGTGGCGTGGCAATTGATCCGTTCGGCCTGAAGGTTTCATGTCCGTTGAAGCAACAGCGCGGGAACCTCTATCCCACACAGTTGTTGCGTGGTTAAGCCGCAGGCCCGGTGCTATAGTCCGGGGTCTGCGCCGCAAAAGAGTAAAACTCCCGGTGCATGCTGTATCTGGCCGCCCGTGATCGGCCCTGCGACTACCGCAATTGACCTGAAAGGAGATAAACCATGGCTTTTGAATTGCCGCCACTGCCCTACGCCAAAGACGCTCTGGTGCCGCACATTTCTGCGGAGACTCTGGAATATCACCACGACAAGCACCACAACACCTACGTCGTGAACCTGAACAACCTGGTGCCTGGCACCGAGTTCGAAGGCAAGACCCTGGAAGAGATCATCAAGACCTCCTCGGGCGGTATCTTCAACAACGCCGCTCAGGTCTGGAACCACACGTTCTACTGGAACTGCCTGGCCCCTAACGCTGGCGGCGAGCCTACCGGCGCTCTGGCCGAAGCCATCAACAAGGCGTTCGGTTCCTTTGACAAGTTCAAGGAAGAGTTCAGCAAGACTTCCATCGGCACTTTCGGCTCCGGCTGGGGCTGGCTGGTGAAGAAGGCTGACGGCTCCCTGGCACTGGCCAGCACCATCGGTGCCGGCAACCCGTTGACCAGCGGCGACACCCCGCTGCTGACCTGCGATGTCTGGGAACACGCCTACTACATCGACTACCGCAACCTGCGTCCGAAGTACGTGGAAGCGTTCTGGAATCTGGTGAACTGGGACTTCGTGGCCAAGCAATTCGCCTCCTGAGTCCAGCGTCATCGAAAAACCCGGCCTAGCGTCGGGTTTTTTATGTTTTCCGGCCGGTAAAGGCCGCTCACCCGATGCCTGTTTCACAGACGGCGTCGAACACCCGCCTGCCAGTCAGGCGAATCGCAAATCTTTTTTCGCCTGCCGCTCGTACTTTGTGTATTGTCAGAAAACGCTAGCTGACTCGTGCCACAACGTAATTCTCTATGACGTAATTCTTTACAGTGTTCTGCTCAGGTTACCTAACTGGCCACCCGACGCATTGAGGTGGCTTTGGCCAGCAGGTGCAAGGAACGCGAAGATCAGCCAGGCGTACCGGTTGTGACAAGGTCACGGCGTGCGGGCCTGGTTTTTCGAGGGTCATGAGGCGATATGCCCTCCGACACGAACTAAGGAACGGCCATTGAAGCTGGAACTCAAGAACAGCCTGTCGGTAAAGCTGCTGCGCGTTGTGCTGCTTTCGGCGCTTCTGGTGGGCGTCCTGCTCAGCTGTGCGCAAATCATCTTCGACGCCTACAAGACACGTCAGGCTGTGGCGAGCGATGCCGAGCGAATTCTCGGCATGTTCCGCGATCCTTCGACACAGGCCGTCTACAGCCTGGACCGCGAGATGGGCATGCAAGTCATCGAAGGCCTGTTCCAGGATGACTCGGTACGCATGGCGTCCATAGGCCACCCCAATGAAAGCCTGCTCGCCGAGAAAGACCGGCCGCTGAAAGACTCCCCCACCCGGTGGCTGACAGACCTCATCCTCGGCCAGGAGCGCAGCTTCACCACTCAACTGGTAGGCCGCAGCCCCTACAGCGAGTATTACGGCGACCTGCGCATCACTCTCGACACCGCCAATTACGGCGAAAGCTTTCTGGTCAATGCCGGCATCATCTTTGTCGCCGGCGTGCTGCGTGCGCTGGCAATGGGGCTGGTGCTGTATCTGGTCTATCACTGGCTGCTGACCAAGCCGCTGTCAAAGATCATCGAACACCTGATCGCGATCAACCCCGACCGCCCCAGCGAACACCAATTGCCGTTGCTCAAAGGCCACGAGAAAAACGAACTGGGGATCTGGGTCAACACCGCCAACCAGTTGCTGGCCTCCATCGAGCGCCACACTTATCTGCGCCATGAGGCCGAGAACAATCTGCAGCGCATGGCGCAATACGATTTCCTCACCGGTCTGCCCAATCGACTTCAGTTGCAGACCGGGCTGGACAGGATTCTGGAGGATGCGGGGCGCCAGCAACACAGAGTGGCGGTTCTTTGCGTGGGTCTGGATGACTTCAAGGGCATCAACGAACAGTTCAGCTACCAGTCCGGCGATCAATTACTGCTCGCACTCGCTGACCGCCTGCGCGCGCACAGCGTACTGCTCGGCGCACTGGCGCGCCTGGGCGGCGACCAGTTCGCGCTGGTTCAGTCCAACATCGAACAGCCCTACGAGGCAGCAGAGCTGGCGCAGAATATTCTCGATGAGCTGGAGGCACCGTTCATTGTCGGTGACCAGCAGATTCGACTGCGGGCAACCATCGGCATCACGCTGTTTCCCGAAGACGGCGACAGCACCGAAAAACTGCTGCAAAAAGCCGAACAGACCATGACGCTGGCCAAAGCCCGCTCGCGTAACCGGTATCAGTTCTACATCGCCAGCGTGGACAGCGAAATGCGCCGCCGCCGCGAGCTCGAAAAAGACCTGCGCGAAGCCCTGCCACGCAATCAGTTATATCTGGTCTATCAACCGCAGATCAGCTATCGCGATCACCGTATCGTCGGAGTGGAAGCACTGATCCGCTGGCAGCATCCGGAGCATGGTCTGGTGCCGCCGGACGTATTCATCCCGCTGGCCGAACAGAACGGCACGATCATCGTCATCGGAGAGTGGGTGCTGGATCAGGCCTGCCGTCAGCTGCGCGAATGGCTCGATCAGGGGTTCACCGATTTGCGCATGGCCGTCAACCTGTCGACCGTGCAGCTGCATCACGCGGAACTGCCCCGCGTGGTCAACAACCTGCTGCAGATCTATCGCTTGCCACCGCGCAGCCTGGAACTGGAAGTGACCGAAACCGGGCTGATGGAAGATATCAACACCGCCGCCCAGCACCTGTTGAGCTTGCGACGCTCCGGCGCCTTGATTGCCATCGATGACTTCGGCACCGGCTACTCATCGCTGAGTTACCTGAAAAGCCTGCCGCTGGACAAGATCAAGATTGACCGCAGCTTCGTGCAGGACCTGATCGATGACGACGATGACGCTACTATCGTGCGAGCCATTATCCAGCTGGGCAAGAGCCTGGGCATGCAAGTGATTGCCGAAGGCGTGGAGACCGTCGAGCAGGAGGCCTATGTCGTGACCGAGGGCTGTCACGAAGGCCAGGGCTATCTGTACAGCAAGCCGCTGCCGGGTCGCGAACTGCTGGCTTACCTCAAGCAGTCGCGTCAGGACCACGCCGCCAGTCTGTGAGCCGATTTGCATGCTCCCGGCCATTCACGTCATCTTGAAACCGACTGTTACAACCTGCCGAATGCCTGAACACGCCCCCACAGGCGTTTTGCCTTTACATCGAATGCAAATCTTTCGCATTATGTCGCAGATTTTATGGGCGCCCGCCCGCCATCACCTTTATCGACGCAGGATTCAGTCATGATTCGTATGCCTCTGGCAACCGCTAGTCTGTTGGCCATCGCTATCTCTCTCGCCGGTTGTGGCGAAGGCAAGGACAAGGCTGCCGCCCCGGCACCCGCGCCAGCCGCTGCTCCGGCGACGCCGGCTGTGACGCCTGCGGCCCCTGCTCCGGCAGCCGCTGCCCAGACTGACGACGCGGCGGCCAAGGCTGTGGTCGCGAACTACACCAACATGGTGTCTGCCGTGTTCGACGATGCCGAGGCCGGCGCGAAAAAACTCAGCACTGCCGTCGACGCATTTCTGGCCAAGCCCAACGATGAAACCCTGAAAGCTGCCCGTGAGGCGTGGATCGCTGCGCGTGTGCCTTACATGCAGAGCGAAGTCTTCCGCTTCGGTAACACCATCATCGATGACTGGGAAGGACAGGTTAACGCCTGGCCCCTGGACGAAGGCCTGATCGACTATGTGGCCAAGGATTATCAACACGCACTGGGCAACCCGGGCGCCACTGCCAACATCATCGCCAACACCGAGATTCAGGTCGGCGAAGACAAGGTCGACGTAAAGGAAATCACCTCCGAAAAACTCGCCAGCCTGAACGAGCTGGGCGGTTCCGAGGCCAACGTCGCCACCGGCTACCACGCCATCGAATTCCTGCTCTGGGGCCAGGACCTGAACGGCACCGGCCCTGGCGCCGGCGCACGTCCGGCCAGCGATTACCTGGAGGGGGCTGGCGCAACCGGCGGCCACAATGATCGCCGCCGCGCCTACCTCAAGGCCGTCACCGACCTGCTGGTCAGCGACCTTGAAGAAATGTCCGGTAACTGGAAGGCCGGCGTGCCCGACAACTACCGCGCCACGCTGGAAGCCGAATCCGGCGAAAGCGGTCTGCGCAAAATGCTCTTCGGCATGGGCAGCCTGTCGCTGGGTGAACTGGCGGGCGAGCGCATGAAAGTCGCGCTGGAAGCCAACTCCAGCGAAGACGAACACGACTGCTTCAGCGACAACACGCACAACTCGCACTTCTACAACGGCAAGGGCATTCGCAACGTTTACCTGGGCGAGTACACCCGCACCGACGGCAGCAAGGTCAGCGGCCCGAGCCTTTCGTCTCTGGTCGCCAAGGCAGACCCGGCCACCGACGCCACCTTGCGCGCTGACCTGGATGACACTCAGGCCAAGTTGCAGGTCATCGTCGATCACGCGAACAAGGGCGAGCATTTCGACCAGTTGATTGCTGCCGGCAACACGGCCGGCAATCAGGTGGTGCGTGACGCCATCGCCGCGCTGGTCAAACAGACAGGCGCTATCGAGCAGGCGGCTGGCAAGCTGGGCATCACCGACCTGAACCCGGACAACGCCGATCACGAGTTCTGATCAACCGCGTTTGTTGCAGTAACGATCAATGCCGGTCAGTTCGCTGACCGGCATTTTTTGTGTCTGATTGACAGGCATCGTTTGCAACTGCCGTGCGCGTTGACCTGCGACATGGGGGGACTCCCAGGCATCAATACAACGTATCCGCAATACGCCCCGGCAACGCCTTGTCGTAGGCGTCACCGTCGATCTGCTCCGCCGAAACCGCCTTGAGGATCTGCCCGGCAGTGGGTAGCGCGCTGCGTTCGATGTGCTTCGCCGGGTCCCACAAACCGGACCGGATGGTCGCCCTGCTGCACTGGAAATACACGCTGGTCACTGAAATGCGCAGCACTGACCTGGGCAACTGGCCCTTCACTGCAAAACGCGAGAGCAACTCGGGCTCAACCGATATCTGAGCGGTTCCGTTGACGCGCAGGGTTTCACCCACGCCGGGTATGAGAAACAACAGCGCAACGCGCGGATCGTTGACGATGTTGCGCAGCGTATCGATGCGGTTGTTGCCGCGTCGGTCAGGCAGATAAAGCGTCTTGCTGTCCTCGATATGCACCAGACCCGCCTGATCGCCACGTGGAGAAGCATCGAGCCCGTCAGGCCCGGCAGAGGCAAGCACGGCAAACGGTGCCTGCTCGATGAAAGGCCGGTAGACCTCATGAATGTGGTCAACTTCCTTGATGAGCGAAGGAGGTGCGATCGGGCCATAGATCGCTTCCAGTGCCTGGAGGGTGGTCACGAACGCGCTGTTGTCCGGGTTATTCATTGGATAATCTCTGCTGGCCGTTGGTGTATGAATGCTGCCAGCGTCATGTGACTGATCGTATGAAGCAGCCTGCGCAGCATAGGCAAAAACATCAGGACCCGACCAGCCTCAAAGATTCGTAACATCACATTGCACAACACGTCGCAAACGATAATCCCTCTTATTCAAACCGCACGAGGCTGATAAGCTTGCACGCCCCGATTTTTCGCCCCGTTGCAGGATGTCTATGAGTACGCGGCTCCGTCTATCACTTGCCTTGCTCACGACCCTGGTCCTGAGCGCATGCGATGACGCCCCGCGTTTCACGCATGCCGAGCCGGGAGAAGCCTTGTCGGGTGGCAGCGCCACCGTCAGGAAGAGCGACCAGAACGCTTTCTCGATGCCCTCGGCCAATCTGGCCCCCGTGCGGCGGCTGGACTTCAGCGTCGGCAACAGCTTCTTCCGCAGCCCGTGGGTGATTGCGCCATCGACCACCACGGCTCGCGATGGGCTTGGCCCGCTGTTCAACACCAATGCCTGCCAGAACTGCCACATCAAGGACGGTCGCGGTCATCCGCCGGAGGCTGGCGACAGCAATGCCGTGTCCATGCTGGTCAGGCTGTCGATTCCCGATGACCCGGCCTATGCCGACCTTATAAAACGCAACGGCGTGCTGCCCGAACCGGTCTACGGCGGGCAATTGCAGGACATGTCGAACCCCGGCGTAACGCCCGAGGGCAAGGTGCGGGTCGAGTACGATGCGCTGACGGTCGAGTTTCGCGATGGCACGTCAGTCGAGCTGCGCCAGCCGACCCTCAGGATCACCCAGTTGGGCTATGGCCCCATGCACCCCGATACTCACATCTCGGCTCGCGTGGCCCCGCCAATGATCGGCCTGGGCTTGCTCGAGGCGATTGCCGATGACGCCATCCTTGCCAATGCCGACCCCGATGACAAGAACGCCGATGGCATCTCGGGACGTCCCAACTGGGTCTGGGACGATGCTCGGCAAAAAGTGGTGATGGGCCGGTTTGGCTGGAAAGCCGGCCAGCCCAATCTCAACCAGCAGAACGTGCACGCCTTTTCCGGCGACATGGGGCTGACCACCAGCCTGCGGCCTTTCGATGATTGCACACCGGCCCAGACCGATTGCCTGGCTGCGCCCAATGGCAATGGCCCGGATGGCGAACCGGAAGTCAGCGACAACATCCTGCGCCTGGTGGAGTTCTACACCCGCAACCTGGCTGTTCCGGCGCGCCGCAAGGTCGACGACCCGCAGGTGCTGGCAGGCAAGAACCTGTTTTTCCAGGCGGGCTGCCAGCAATGCCACACCCCTTCTTTCAAAACCCGTAGCGACGCCGCCGAACCCGAGTTGGCCAATCAGGAAATTCGTCCGTACAGCGACCTGCTGCTGCACGACATGGGCGAAGGGCTGGCCGATAACCGTACCGAATTCCAGGCCAGCGGAAGTGAGTGGCGCACCCCGCCCTTGTGGGGGCTGGGCCTGACCGGCACCGTAAGCGGACACACGCAACTGTTGCATGACGGTCGCGCGCGCAATGTGCTTGAGGCGATACTGTGGCACGGCGGCGAAGCGCAAGCGGCGCAGCGCCAGGTTCTGGCTTTTGACGCCCAGCAACGTGAAGCGCTGTTGGCCTTCCTGAATTCGTTATGATTGCGCCCTTTGCAGAATCTTCCTGTTCAAACACCTTCCTTTAAGAAATAAGGAGCCGGACATGTTCCGACCCAAGTTGTTGCTGACCAGCCTTGCGGCGCTTGCCTTGGGTGCCTGCTCGCCATCCGACCCTCAGGCGGTGACGTCCGCAGCGATTGCCAAACAGGTCATCCTGCCGACCTACAGCCGCTGGGTAGAGGCTGATCGTCAGTTGGCAGCCAGCGCATTGGCGTTCTGCCAGGGCAAGACTGATCTGGCCAGCGCCCGCGCCGACTTTCTGAAAGCACAGAAGACCTGGGCCGAGTTGCAACCACTGTTGATCGGCCCTCTGGCCGAAGGCAATCGCGCCTGGCAAATACAGTTCTGGCCAGACAAGAAGAACCTGGTGGGCCGTCAGGTCGAGCAACTGGTGACTGCACAGCCGCAGATCACCGCTCAGGAACTGTCCAAGGCCAGTGTCGTGGTGCAGGGTTTGTCCGCCTACGAATACATCCTCTTCGACGCCGACATCGACATGGCCAATGCCGAGCAGAAAGCACGCTACTGCCCGCTGCTGATGGCCATCGGTGAACGCCAGAAACAACTGGCTGAAGAAATCCTCAACAGCTGGAACAGCACCGACGGCATGCTCGCGCAATTGAGCAAGTTCCCCAATCAGCGCTACGCCGACTCTCATGAAGCCATCGCCGAATTGCTGCGGGTTCAGGTCACCGCCCTCGACAGCCTGAAGAAAAAGCTCGGCACGCCACTGGGTCGTCAGAGCAAGGGGCAACCGCAGCCCTTCCAGGCAGATGCGTGGCGCAGCAAGTCGTCGCTCAGCAGCCTGGAAGCCAGCCTGATCAGCGCCGAGACGGTGTGGACCGGTGTCGACAACAAGGGCTTGCGCGGCCTGCTGCCCGCCGAGCAGAAACCGCTGGCCGACAAAATCGATGCCGCCTACGCTAACAGCCGCAAATTGCTGTCGGAGCTCAAGCCGCCACTGGCCGACCTGCTGGCCACGGATGCAGGACGCCAGCAACTCAATGCGTTTTACGACAGCCTGAACGCCGTGCACCGCCTGCACGAAGGCGAGCTGGCCAAGGCCCTCGGCATTCAGTTGGGCTTCAACGCCAACGACGGCGATTGATCAAGAGGTACATGTGATGTTGCGACGTCAGGCCATGGCGCTCGGCAGTCTTCTGCTCAGCGCCTGCACGCTGGGTGGCTGGACCCTGTTCAGGCAAAAGGACACACGCCCCTTGTTGCTTTCCGCTCGCGACGATGGCGACGGCAAGCACTACGCGGTGGGTTTCAAGCTCGACGGAACGCAGGTATTCGCCACCCGGGTGGGCCAGCGCTGCCACGACATCATCAATCATCCCGACCTGCCACTCGCAGTGTTTATCGCCCGTCGCCCAGGTACTGAAAGCTACCTGATCGACCTGCGCGATGGCCGCTTGCTGCAAACCATCGTTTCGCAGCCTGACCGCCACTTCTACGGCCATGCCGTGATTCATCGCGACGGCGAATGGCTGTATGCGACGGAAAACGACACCCGCGATCCAGGCCGCGGTTTATTGGGCGTCTACCGCTTCGTCGGCGAGCGACTGGTGCACTCGGCTGAAATTTCCACGCATGGCATCGGTCCGCATCAGGTCTCCTGGATGCCGGACGGTGAAACGCTGGTGGTCGCCAATGGTGGCATTCGCACCGAGGCGGAAAGCCGGGTAGAGATGAACCTCGATGCCATGCAACCCAGCCTGGTCATCATGCAGCGTGACGGTACGTTACTCAGCAAGGAAGCGCTTTCCCAGCAGATGAACAGCGTGCGCCACATGGGTATTGCCAGCGATGGCACCATCGTTGCGGGTCAGCAGTTCATGGGCGACAGCCACGAGTTGGCCGAACTGCTGGCCATCAAGCGTCCAGGCCAGCCATTCCAGGCGTTTCCGGTAGCAGAGGAGCAATTGCGCGCGATGGCCCACTACACCGCCAGCGTCGCAGTACACAGTGACCTGCGACTGGTGGCCCTGACGGCGCCACGCGGCAATCGCTTCTTCATCTGGGACCTGGACAGTGGCGCATTGAAACTGGATGCGCCGCTGCCGGACTGTGCGGGAGTGGGGGCTGTCGCCGACGGCTTTGTCGTGACCTCAGGCCAGGGACGCTGCCGCTTCTATGACTGTCGCAAGGCGCAACTGCTGGCTCGGCCATTGGACCTGCCAGCCGGGTTGTGGGACAACCATCTTCATCTGGCTCAGGTGGGTTAGGTACAGGGCCTGCAAGGGCTTCAGTTTTTGACCCCGGTGCCCTGCGCCAGGCTGTACATGAACAGCAACAGGTCGTGGTCCGGCTGCACGTTCACCAGATTCTTCGCCACGCGTGGCATCGGGCAATGGCCCTCGCCGTGCTGCGTGGTGAGGATGCGAGTAGACGGTTGTTCAAGCGCCGCCACGGCGACGGTGGCAACTGCCAGTGCACCGAAGATAAACAAACCTCTTGCCATTTCTAGCTTCATGACTCTAAACCTTTGATAGAGCTGCCAAACGCTGCCTGATAAAAGTAGATCAACTTCTGCCAGTCTGCAGCGCTGAATGACGAATGGCGTCGTAGCTGTTTCATATCATGCTGGGCTGCGCCTTGAGCGGTAAGGCGACGACGGCCCTTCTCGAGATCGAGCAAGGCGACCTCGACATTGGCGTCCGGCCCTTCCCCTGTCACGCGCACGAAAATGTGCTTGATGTACAGACAGCTGTGCTGCCAGCGCCCCAGGTGCATGCGCGCCAGCGTGGCTGCCACTTCCTTGAGCACCCGCTCATAGAACAGCTCGCCATGGCGCTCGCGCCCTCCGGCAGCCTGCCACTTTTCAATTTCCTCGAAGCCTTCCAGCGCCACGGTGACCAGCAATGCCCTCCAGGCGTTGTCCTCACCCCGTTCAGCACCGCAAAACACCACTTCGGGGACGACGACGCCAAGCTTGCGCAGGCCTTCAAGCGCCTCGCGCTCGCGCAGTACGGTGGGGCGGCCCAACGGGTGCAGCAGGCTGCGGTAGATATGACCTGTCTGACGCTTGGCATAAAGGGTCTGCCCATCGTCCATGACCAGCCGCTGCACACCACTTTCGCCACCGCGACGCACATTGGGTTCTTCAACCCATTCGCCACGCTGGCTCCAGAACTGATCGAACTCATTCTGGATCGGGTTCACAACTGGTTCTTTCACGGACTGCAAACCCATCTTTTTACCTTTTACGTAGGACATAGACTCGCCACATGGCGTACATGGGCAGGAAATCCATTCGGTTCTGAATGCGAAATCCTGCCTGCTCAAATTCGGTTTCTGCGGTAACAACAGGTAACACAAAACGATTCTGGTAACTTTCCCGCCCGGTTTTTTGCTGGCGCTTGTTCTCCAGGCGCGCACGCTTCCATGCCTTGAAATTGCCATCAACCCAGAGGGAGACGATCACACTGTCACGGGTCACGCGCTGAAACTCGCGCAATAGAGCCATCCGGTCGCTGGACTGACCGACATGGTGCAACAAGCGCATGCAGAAAATGCTGTCTACTGCGTTATCCGGCAGGTCGATGGCAAAGGCAGATGTCTGCAAAGGTTGTACCCGTTTTACAACGTCTGCCGGCTGCGAGGCACAGGCGGTACTGAGCATGTCTGCGGAGTTATCGGCACCGATGATCGAGCGGTTCGGCTTCTCGGCCAACAATGGCCAGAAGCGTCCGGCACCACAAGGCAGGTCCAGCACCAGGCCCGGGTCTCCGGCCATGTGCAGCGCCTTTCTCGCCAACTGTTCATCGCGATGATGCGACAGCTTGCGCCAGATACCGTCCTGATGCTTTTCCAGGTACTGGCGGGCGTGTGTCTTGTCGTACTTTCGGGAAAACTCGAGTTCGATGCGATCGCTCATGAGAGCAGCTCCTGATGTTGATGGGGGCCAAACTAAAGGCACCGCCGTCACCGTCAGGTCATCTGAATGTGAAAAAAATGTTACCTTTTAACGTCAGGTGTTTCGAGATTTTACAGAGAGTTAGAGGCCGTGTGTGGCCAATCGACGAAGTGCAGTCAATTGGCCGCTACACAGTGAGGCCGGTCTACTCGGGAGAAAGGTCAGGGTTTGATCACGTTGAGCGTTACCTTGAACCGGCAACCATGAGGTTCCATAGGGGTGAGATCGACGCTCCATCCCTGGTTGGTACAAATGCGCTGCACCAGTGACAGCCCGAGGCCCAGGCCTTCTCCGCGCTGCTCGTTGCCGCGTACGAAAGGCTCGAACATCGCCTCGCGCTTCTCCTCGGGAATACCCACGCCACTGTCTTCCACGGTGAAGCTTTCGGCGTGCAGGGTCAGCGCTATGAATCCGTGATCGGTGTAGTGCAGGGCATTGCGCAGCAAGTTGCCCATCACGGCATGCAGGAAGGTCGCGTTGTAACGAATATCGGACAACTGGTCATCGGCCGGTGGCGTGTAGGTCAACTGCAGCCCCTTGCTCTCTATCGGGTCACGCCACTGGGAGATCAATTGTTCGGCCACCCCGACCAGCGTGGCCTTGGGCGTCATGGCCGGGTCCTCGCGCTGGGTGCGAGCGAGCATCAGAAAGGTTTGCACCAGATCGCGCATTTCTTCGCAGGCACGGCCGATACGCTCGACCTGTCGACGGCCGCGCAAATCAAGCGCAGGGTTTTCCAGCAGCAGCTCACAAGAGCTGGCCAGCACCATCAACGGCGTACGCAGTTCATGGCTCACGTCACTGGTAAACATACGCTCGCGAATCAGCGCCTGCCGCAAACGGCCCAATGTTGCATCGAAGGCCACCGCCAACTCGCCGACTTCGTCAGCGGCGTAGTCGGGCGCCAGTGGCGGTGCCAGTCCGAGCAACTGATCACGGTGGCGAACCTGCCGGGCCAGACGCACCACAGGTGCCATGACCCGGCGCGCCAGCACCCAACCCAGAAACACCGCCAGCGCCAGGGCCAGAACGAAACCGACCAGCACGACGGCGAACAGCACCCGCTCACGCTCTTCAAAATCGCTCTGATCCTGCAACAGGGCGTAATGCCGGCCGTCCACCACCTCGATCATGGCGTGGTAGGACAACGGCCCACGGAACACCTCATGGAAACCTGGCTCAAGGTGACGAATATCCTTGGGCAGGTCGAAGTCGCCCGGACCATTGGTGAAATAGAACAACTGGTCGGGCTTGGGCCGGTGGCTCCAGTCGCTGACGCTGTCCATCAGCATCAGACGGTTGAGGTCACCACCGAGGCCGGCGGAAATCAGCTTTTCTTCGACCAGGTGGACGGTGGAGATGATCCCGATGGCGAACGACCCGGCGACCAGTGCACTCATCAATGCGAAGGCAATGATGATCCGTTGCGCAAGACTCTGTTTAAACTCCATCCCGGCCCTCGGCCAAGCGATAGCCCACGCCATGCACGGTGTGCAACAGCGGTTTGCCAAACGGTTTGTCGATCACCTGACGCAACTGATGCACATGGCTGCGCAGGCTGTCGCTGTCCGGGCAGTCATCGCCCCACAGCGCTTCTTCGAGAATCTCGCGACGCAGCACATGCGGGCTTTTCTGCATCAGGACGGCGAGCAGCTTGAGCCCGACCGGGTTGAGCTTGAGCATGCGCCCCTCACGCGTCACTTCAAGGGTGTCGAGGTCGTAGACCAGATCGGCCACCTGCAAGGTACGCCGCCCGCCGCCTTGGGCACGACGCAATACCGCTTCGATCCGCGCGGCCAGTTCAGACAGGGCAAACGGCTTGAGCAGGTAGTCGTCGGCACCGGAGCGGAAACCCTGCAGACGGTCGTCCAGTTGATCGCGGGCGGTGAGCATGATGACCGGCGTATCACGCCGGGCATCTTCGCGCAGGCGCTTGCACAAGGTGTAGCCGTCGATACCGGGCAGCATGATGTCGAGGACGATCAGGTCGTAGTGCTCGGTGGCTGCCAGATGCAGTCCTGAGAGGCCATCCTGGGCGCAATCGACGGTATAGCCTTTCATGCCCAGGTAATCGGCCATGTTCGCCAGGATGTCGCGGTTGTCTTCAACCAGAAGAATTCGCATAAAGCACTCTCATATGCAGTTTGGGCTGGCGCAGCTTAAGACGAAGTGGGCGTGAGGGCCAGCGCCGAAATGGCATGACGATTTTTTCACCTATGATTCATAAGGCTCATGACACACTTTGAGACGAACCGTCGCACACAATAATCGCGGCATGCCCTTCAAAGATCTGGATTCGATATGTCGAAAACCGTCGCCCCACCCTACTCCCGTTCGATCAACCCGTGGATTTACCTGGGTATCCCTGTCGCCGTAGCGCTGACCCTCATGCTGCTTGAACTGACTTCGCTGGACATGGACATCGCCAAACTGGCCTTCGATCCGGTCAGCGGACAGTTCATCGGCAGGCACAGTTATTTTCTCGAAGACGTTCTCCACGACCGCGCCAAACAATTGGTCATGCTGTTCGGCGTACTGGCGATGATCGGCTTTGCGGCATCCTTCAAGGTACAGCGGCTGATGCCGTGGCGCAGAGAACTGGGTTGCCTGGTGCTGTCCATGGCGCTTTCAACTGCCTTCGTTACCCCGGTGAAAGTGGTGACGTCAGTGCAATGCCCCTGGAGCCTGAAGGAATTCGGTGGTCAGGAAACCTACAGCGAACTGCTGAGCCCACGCCCTGCGACCGATAAACCGGGACGCTGCTGGCCGGGCGGTCATGCGGCGACCGGCTTTACCCTGTTCGCACTGTTCTTCGCCCTTCGCGACCGCCGTCCACGGATGGCGAAAATAGGGCTGGCTCTGGCGTTTGGCCTGGGAACGGTCTTCTCTGTCGGGCGGATGCTGCAAGGTGCGCACTTCTTTTCCCATAACATCTGGACGGCGGTGTTCTGCTGGCTGATCTGTCTGGGGGTTTATTACTTCGTGCTTTACCGCCCCGAACCCAAAGGTCTCGAGAACAGCAAGGTACAACCGACGCATTGATTGATCCGGCACACAAAGACCATAAAAAACCCCGCACAAGGCGGGGTTCTTTATGGGTGTAACGCTGGGGGTAAAGCTGACTTACATCATGCCGCCCATACCACCCATGCCGCCCATGTCCGGCATGCCGCCGCCTGCTGGCTTGTCTTCAGGCACGTCAGCGATCATCGCCTCGGTGGTGATCATCAAGCTGGCGATGGAGGACGCCGCCTGCAGAGCAGAGCGAGTCACTTTGGCCGGGTCAAGGATACCCATTTCGATCATGTCGCCGTATTCGCCGGAAGCAGCGTTGTAACCGTAGTTACCCGAACCCTGCTTGACCTTGTCGACAACAACGCTTGGCTCGTCACCGGAGTTGGCAACGATCTGGCGCAGAGGCGCTTCGACTGCACGACGCAGCAGAGCGATACCGACGTCCTGATCAGCGTTGTCGCCTTTCAGACCTTCGATAGCCTGCAGCGAGCGAACCAGTGCCACGCCACCGCCAGGTACCACGCCTTCTTCAACGGCTGCGCGGGTTGCGTGCAGGGCGTCTTCAACGCGGGCTTTCTTCTCTTTCATCTCGACTTCGGAACCGGCACCGACCTTGATCACTGCAACGCCGCCAGACAGCTTGGCCAGACGCTCTTGCAATTTTTCCTTGTCGTAGTCCGAGCTGGTGTCGCCGATTTGCTGACGGATCTGGGAGATACGCGAGTCGATATCGGTTTTCACGCCTGCACCATCGATGATGGTGGTGTTTTCCTTGTTCAGGATAACGCGCTTGGCATTACCCAGGTGTTCCAGGGTAGTGGTTTCCAGGCTCAGGCCGATCTCTTCGGAGATAACGGTACCGCCAGTCAGAACAGCGATGTCCTGCAGCATGGCCTTGCGACGATCGCCGAAACCTGGAGCCTTGACGGCTGCAACTTTCACGATACCGCGCATGTTGTTGACCACCAGAGTGGCCAGCGCTTCGCCTTCAACGTCTTCGGCAACGATCAGCAGAGGACGGCCAGCCTTGGCGACTGCTTCCAGAACCGGCAGCATTTCGCGAATGTTGGAGATCTTCTTGTCGACCAGCAACAGCAGCGGGCTGTCCAGCTCGGCAACCATGGTGTCCGGCTTGTTGATGAAGTACGGGGACAGGTAACCACGGTCAAACTGCATGCCTTCTACAACAGACAGCTCGTTTTCCAGGCCGGAACCTTCTTCAACGGTGATAACGCCGTCTTTGGTCACTTTTTCCATGGCTTCGGCAATGATGTCGCCGATGGAGTGATCAGAGTTGGCCGAGATGGTGCCGACCTGGGCGATTGCCTTGGTGTCGGTGCATGGCTTGGACAGCTTTTTCAGCTCGGCAACAATGGCGATGGTCGCCTTGTCGATGCCGCGCTTGAGGTCCATCGGGTTCATGCCGGCAGCGACAGCCTTCAGGCCTTCGTTGACGATGGCCTGAGCCAGAACGGTAGCGGTAGTGGTACCGTCGCCTGCATCATCGTTGGCACGGGAGGCAACGTCTTTGACCAGCTGCGCGCCCATGTTTTCGAAACGGTCTTTAAGCTCGATTTCCTTGGCAACCGAAACACCGTCTTTGGTGATCAGCGGAGCGCCAAAGCTTTTCTCGATGATAACGTTGCGGCCTTTAGGGCCCAGGGTCGCTTTAACTGCGTCAGCCAGGACGTTTACACCGGCGAGCATTTTTTTGCGGCCAGAATCGCCGAATTTAACTTCTTTAGCAGCCATGATCATTATTCCTTGAATACTTAGTAGTAACGGAAGTCAGCGGGAGCACTCAGCCTTCGACGACAGCAAGAATCTCGTTCTCGCTCATCACCAGCAGGTCTTCGCCGTCTACTTTCACTGTGTTGCTGCCGGAATAAGGGCCGAACACAACCTTGTCACCCACTTTCACAGCCAGCGCACGTACTTCGCCGTTGTCCAGCACGCGGCCGGTACCCACAGCAACGATCTCGCCGCGGTTAGGCTTTTCAGCAGCCGAACCTGGCAGAACGATACCGCCGGCAGTTTTCGTTTCTTCTTCACTGCGACGGATGACGACGCGGTCATGCAGAGGACGAAGCTTCATTGTCGATCTCCTGATTATGTTTGTTTGATCGTCCGGTGAGTGCACCGGCCGGTTTAAATCCGGACTTGCCGGTTACGGTTCGACGCGCGAACCGCAGAATACGGTCTGGCCTTCAGGCCAGAAACCTTGCGGTGACCCATACATAAGGGCGAGCAAAGTGATTACAAGTCTTGGATAGAAATTTTTTACACCCGAACCGGCTGGTCAAAACGAACGCGGCACCCTGAGGTGCCGCGCTGCCGGGGGGGTGTGGAGATTACTTGTCGCGATGCTCGAACTCGCCTTCGATGACGTCGGGCTCGCGGGTAGGCTGGTGAATTGCAGTTGGGCGATGGCTGGACGTTCCCTGATTGGCAGGCGTCTGCAAATCATCGGCGAAGGCCCGCTGACGCATGGCCTGATCCTCGGCGCGCTGGCGGACCTTGTTGATCAGCAGACGACGGGTGATCGGCAGCAGGCAGATCACACCCAGAATGTCGCTGATGAAACCGGGCAACAGCAGCAGGCCGCCGCCCACGGCAACCATCAGGCCTTCGAGCATTTCCTGCGCAGGCAGCTCGCCACGCGCCAGGCTTTCGCGTGCACGCAGCGCCGTCGCAAAACCGGCCACGCGCATCACGAACAAGCCGAGCATCGACGTCGCGACGACCAGCAGAAAGGTCCAGAGAAAGCCGATGGACATCCCGACACGAACCAGCAGAAACAGCTCAAGTACCGGGAATAATAGAAACAGCAGCAAAAAAACACGCATCAAATGAGTTCCTCAAGGGAAGAATGCCTTCCGAGTAGACCGTATGTGATGTCAGAAGGTCGTTAATTCAAGCTCCCTGCACCTGGCTTGCCGCTAAATTATGCGCACAAGTGAGCTGAACCAGGCCTTCACAAACGTGTATCGGTGTATTTCAGGGCTCGCGGCAGACCCGAGACGAACGCGCAAAAACAGCCTATAACGTGCTCTGGCTATGGCATAAGCACTCGCAACCCGCCAGTGATGCCATGGAAACGATCAACTGTGATTGGGCACGCATATGGAATTGAAAGACAAGCTGATAATCATCACCGGCGGCTGCCAGGGGCTGGGCAGAGCCATGGCCGAATACCTGGCCGGCAAAGGCGCCAACCTGGCGCTGCTGGACCTCAATCAGGAGAAACTCGATCAGGCTGTAGCCGCCTGTGAGGCACTCGGGGTCAAGGCTAGCGCCTATCTGTGCAATGTTGCCAATGAAGAACAGGTCGTCGACACGGTCAGCAAGGTCGCCGAGGATTTCGGCGCCATTCATGGCTTGGTCAACAACGCTGGCATTCTGCGTGACGGCCTGCTGGTCAAGGTCAAGGATGGCGAGATGACCAAACTGAGCCTCGCGCAATGGCAGGCGGTGATTGACGTCAATCTGACCGGCGTCTTCCTCTGCACCCGCGAAGTGGCGGCGAAAATGATCGAGCAGAAGAGTCAGGGCGCGATCATCAATATCTCGTCGATTTCACGTGCAGGGAATATCGGGCAGACCAACTACTCGGCAGCCAAGGCCGGTGTGGCGGCTGCGACGGTTACCTGGGCAAGGGAACTCGCCCGCTACGGCATCCGTGTGGCAGGCGTGGCGCCGGGGTTCATTGAAACCGAAATGACCGGCAGCATGCGCCCCGAAGCCCTCGAGAAGATGACCTCGGAGATCCCGCTCAAGCGCATGGGCAGGCCGGACGAGATTGCACACTCGGTGGCTTATATTCTGGAAAACGATTATTTCAGCGGACGCATCCTGGAGCTGGATGGCGCAATGCGGATCTAGTCAGCCCGTAGAAGCAGCAGGCGACGCACAGGGTGTGCGTCGCCTGCTCTTCGCTTACCAGCTTACGCCGAAGCCAGCGGTGTAGCGTGTCTTGTCAACATCGCCATTGCTCGAACCACTGATGACGTTCTTCTCGGCTTTCAGGTTAAGCGACGCCCAGTCGGTCACCTTGTAGCGCAGCCCGGCTTCGACATCCAGCGAGTAGTCGGCGACCGAGCTCAGCGGCTTGCCCAGCTCGCCGTTGGTGAAGAATTCGACCTTCTTGCCGATCAGGTAGCGGTTGTAATCCCAGGTGCCGGCAACGGAATAGAAGTTTTCCTTCTCGTCGTTGGAGAACTCGAAATCGGTACGGTTAAGCAGCGCACCGACCTTGAATGCACCCAGTTCGTCATCCCACAGCTGGTAACCCGGACCGGTACCGACTACGCGCTGACGAGACAGATCCTCGACCTTGTCGCGTTTGTAGCTGATGCGACCGTCCCAGAAGAATTTCTCGGTCAGGAAGCGGTCCAGCGAGTACTCGGCGCTCCAGTTGTCAGTGCCGACCACGTCGTCGGTGGTCTCGCGGTTGTAATCGCCCTTGGCGTTGTGACGCCAGTCGCCATGACGAGCCGAGGTCTTGAAAGCGACGTTGTAATCATTGGTATCGTTTTCGGCCTGCTGGAAATCCAGCGCCGCATCGATGTTGCCTTTCCAGACAAGATCCGTGATAACCGGCTTGGGCTTGATGATCTGATGGATACTTGCCAGATCGACGGTCTTGGGTGCATCGCCATTGGCCAGCACGACCTTGCCGTCATCCGCAGCCTGCAGCGAATTGGAGACCTCACCGCCATGCTCATCCTGCTTGACCAGCAACGGCTGATCGCTTTTCAGGGTCTTGACCTGTTTCCAGTCCAGCGCGATGGCGCCACCGTATTCGGTCTGCAGCAGCAACTTGCCGCCGTCGAACACCTTGATTGTGCCGGTCAGGCGGTCGCCATTCTTCAACCAGACGGTATCGGCAAGCAATGGAGTGGAAACAGCGGTGATTGCAAGGCACAACAGGGTTCTGGACAACATAAGCGATAACTAGGCTCTGTAAGGCGGGAATCGGGCATTTTCCTGCGGGGAGGTGTCGGGGCGATCCATGTACCACCAAGCACGGTGGTAACAGACAGCCCGGACCATCGAAAGTTCAGCGAACGACAATCAATAGCGTTTTATACAGGATTATCGCGTGACAGATCCGGACTTAACATTACTTTACCCAGCGGGACAATCGCCAAACGAGGCGCGACGCACCGCCCTTTACCTGACGATGGCGCAGATACCCGAAGGCAAAGTGGTCGCCTACGGGCAACTTGCCGAACTGGCAGGCCTGGGTCGCGCGGCACGCTGGGTGGGGCGTACCTTGAGCCAGTTGCCGGACGGTTCTTCCCTGCCCTGGCACCGGGTTCTGGGGGCTGGCGGTTGGCTCAGTCTGCCGCCTGGCAGCGTTTCCGGCGACGAACAACGGGCACGTTTACGCGCCGAGGGCGTTACCATTGTGAATAATCGGGTTGATATGCAGCGCCATGGCTGGCGTCCCCTATAGCACAGCGGTTAGAGTGCGCCCTTTGTTTTCGTAACCTGAGGCAGATTCCAGCCCATGCCCCGTAAAACCTGGCGCGCCGCGCTCGCCGCATATGCCAGCCCGTCGACATTAGTGTTACTGCTGCTCGGATTCGCTGCGGGCATGCCTTATATGCTGGTCTTTTCGACATTATCCGTGTGGTTGCGCGAAGCCGGTGTCGCGCGCGAGACCATCGGCTATGCGAGCCTGATCGGCCTTGCCTACGCCTTTAAATGGGTCTGGTCACCATTGCTCGACCAATGGCGTCTGCCCCTGCTCGGCAAGCTGGGACGTCGTCGCTCATGGTTGGTGCTTGCACAGAGCCTGGTGATTCTGGGCCTGATCGGCATGGGCTTCTGCGACCCGCAAAAGCATCTCTCGTGGCTGATCGCGATTGCCGTGGTGGTCGCCTTCTCGTCCGCCACGCAAGACATCGCCATTGATGCCTATCGCCTGGAAATTGCCCAGGACACCCAACAGGCTGCCCTGGCCGCCAGCTACATGTCCGGCTACCGGGTCGCTGCACTGCTGGCGACTGCGGGTGCGCTGTATTTCGCCGAGGGCTTCGGCTCTACAGGCTTTGCCTACAAGCATTCAGCTTGGACTGGGACCTATGTGCTGTTCGGACTGCTGATGCTGCCCGCGCTGGTCACCACACTGATCATGCGCGAGCCGCCGGTGCCGCTGCGCACCCAGCTGTCGGCAGCGCGCTATGGCTTCACGCATCAGTTGGCCTCGGTGTTCGTGCTGATTGTGCTGCTGGTCTCCGTACCGGCGATGTTTACCCAACTTTACAATACCGACTTCGCCAGTGTGCTGTTCAACGGCACCAGCTGGATGGACCTGTTGCTGGAAGACCGGGCGTTTTTACGCGCGATTCTCTACACGCTCCTGACCATCGCCTGCCTGTCCTCAATGGGTCGCCGCGGACTGGCACCGGTTCTCACCCCGATCAACGATTTCATCATGCGCTACCGCTGGCAGGCGCTGCTGTTGCTGGGCCTGATCGCGACCTACCGGATGTCGGACACGGTGATGGGCGTCATGGCCAACGTGTTCTACATCGATCAGGGCTTTACCAAGGACCAGATCGCCAGCGTCAGCAAAATCTTCGGCCTGATCATGACCCTGCTGGGGGCCGGTATCGGCGGACTGCTGATCGTGCGCTTCGGCATCATGCCGATCCTGTTCATCGGCGGACTGGCCTCGGCTTCGACCAATATCCTGTTCCTGTTGCTGGCCGATATGGGCCCGAACGTGAAGATGCTGATCCTCACCATCTCGCTGGACAACCTCAGCTCGGGGCTTGCGACATCGGCGTTCGTCGCCTACCTGTCGAGCCTCACCAACCTGAAATTCTCTGCCACGCAATACGCCTTGCTCAGTTCCATCATGCTGCTGCTACCGCGCCTGCTGGGCGGCTATTCCGGTGTGGTGGTGGAAAAGTACGGCTACCACAACTTCTTCCTGATCACCGCGCTGTTGGGCATTCCGACGCTGGTGATGATCATCCTGCAATGGAACCGAGAGATACGCACGGCGAAGACCGAGCCGCCTCAAGAGGCTTCCGTTATCGACAAGCCCTGATCTCTGGCTACCTCATCAAGGAACAACATTGGACACCGAAAACAAAGCACGCGCTTTCAACCCCGTTCCCCTGATCCTTATCAGCCTGGGGATCTGGCTGCCGATCATCGGCACCCTGCTGAGCTCCTACCTGTCACAGGATCCCGCGACCCCTTCCGGGCCAATGGCCTTCGGTGGCGCGGTGGTTCTGCTCGCGCAGGTGGAGATCTTCGCCATCATCTTTCTGCTGGTTTATGCGTTCGCCGTAAAACCGTGGAGACTCTCCACAACCCTACGCACCGTGTTCTTGATCAACGCAATCGCCGCCGTCGTCGCGGCAATCGGCATTATCGTTACGCTGGCCAATATAAGCCTGCAGTAATCGCCGACTAAAAAAGCCCTGACGCTCAAGCGCCAGGGCTTTTTTCATATAGCGCGCCCTCCCCTTACAGTCTTGCATCCTGGCGCCTCTCATTACGCCGTAAGAAACGCACTACAGCTTCTTGTGAATTGGCCGACGATATCGTTAGCCATTCCTCACTTTCTCACCGCGCCATCAATAGTAATGTCGCTCGGTGACGGACCCTTGCAATTTAAATGTGTGCCCCCGGAAAGAAGTCTATAGACTCACACACCTCTCTATATCAGCACTCTCGACCGGAACGAGCGGCTGGCGTTATATAACGGAGCAACAATGTTAAAGGATCTAACGGCGCTGTTTGCGCCACAAAACCGTCGCCTGATCAAGCTGACGACCGTTGCCCGTGACGAACAGGAACTGCTGCTGGAAAGCTTTTCCGGTACTGAAAGCCTGTCCGAGCTGTTCAGCTTCGAGTTGTCGATGATCAGCCGCGATGCCGGCCTGGAGCTCAAATCGCAGATCGGCCAGCCTGCACAACTGGCAATAGAACTGGCCACCGGCGAATCGCGTTACATCAATGGCTATATCAGTGCCTTCAGCCTGGAAGGCAGCGACGGCGGTCTGGCACGTTACAGCGCCACACTGAGCCCCTGGCTGTGGATGCTCTCGCGGCGCGTCGACTCGCGGATATTCCAGGAACAGACCATCGAAGCCGTTATCCGAACGGTATTTGCGGCCTATGGTGCGTTGCCCGATTTCGAGTTTCAACTCAGCCAGCCACTCAAGACGCACAGTTACATCACCCAGTACCGTGAAAGCGATCTGACCTTTGTATTGCGCTTGCTGGAACACGAAGGGCTGTTCTTCTATTTCGATCACAATCAGGAAGGGCACACGCTGATCATTCTTGATCACTCGCGCGACCTCTCGCCCCTGCCGCAACAGCCCACCATTCGTTATCACAGTGCATCCGTTACCGAGACAGCGGATTCGATTACCGAATGGCGCAGCCATCGACGTCTGCAATCGGGGCGCATGTCCATTCAGACTTTCGATTACAAGCAGCCGCGCAATTCGCTGCCGGTTGGCATGCCGAGCCTCAACGAGCAGGGCAACGTCGATTCGTATGAAGTGTATGACGTGCTCGATCACTACAGCCACGGCACCTTCAATGACGGTGAACGCCTGGTACGTCAGCGTCTGGAGGCCATTGAGGTTCAGGGCAAGACATTCACCGGCAACAGTAACTGCCGCGCCATGTACCCTGGCCACACCTTTGAGCTGACCCAGCATTTTGATCATGACCGCGGCTCTGCTGAAGATCGCAGTTTTCTGCTGATAACGGTCAAGCATGAGGGCAGCAACAATTACCTGTCGGACGCAGGCGCGGGCTACACGAACGAGTTCGTGTGCATTCGCCACAAGATTCCCTACCGTCATCCGATCACCGTCCCGCGCCCGAGCATTAACGGCCCACTGAGCGCCATCGTGGTCGGGCCGGACGGTGAGGAAGTGTTCACTGATGAACTGGCGCGGATACAGGTCAGGTTCCACTGGCAGCGCGGCGACAGCCTGCCGCAAGGCACCACCTGGTTAAGGGTGGCGATGCCCAGTGCCGGTAGCGGCTTCGGGCATCAGTTCATGCCACGCATTGGCCAGGAAGTGCTGGTGACGTTTCTGGCAGGCGATATCGACCGGCCTCTGGTGACGTCGGTGCTCTATAACAACATTAATCTGCCACCACGCTTCAGCAAGGCCTCGGGGCTGCCCGGCAACCGCACGCTGTCGGGGATCCGCACCCAGGAACACAAAGGCAGCGGCTTCAACGAACTGCTGTTCGATGACACGCCAGGCTCACTGCGCGCACGCATGGGCACGACCCATCAGGCCACCGCCCTCAACCTGGGCAAACTGACCGACCCGCGTACTGACGGCACCGCCCAGCCACGCGGCAACGGCGCAGAACTGCGCACCGATGCCGCCATCGCCCTGCGTGCCGCGCAAGGCATGTTGCTGACCACCTACGCGCGTACCGACGCAAAAGGCTCACAGCTGGATCGCGAAGAGCTGCTCAAACTGCTGGCCGAGTGCGGCGAGCTGTTCAAATCCCTCGGCGAAACCGCAGCCGCATGTGGCAGTCAGGCGGTGGATGTCAAAGGTA
Organism: Pseudomonas sp. MEJ108; assembly: GCF_030208985.1. NCBI lineage: Bacteria > Pseudomonadati > Pseudomonadota > Gammaproteobacteria > Pseudomonadales > Pseudomonadaceae > Pseudomonas > Pseudomonas sp. MEJ108. The sequence goes on along the minus strand of NZ_JARVSW010000020.1, from coordinate 73,833 downwards.
TGGAAGCCTTGCGCCAGTCGCTCGACCAATGGCCCGCGCCGGACAATAACGGCCTGGGCGACCCGGTACTGGCCATGACCGCCGCCGCCGGCATTGCCAGCGCCACACCACGCTCACAGGTTCACTACGCGGGTGAAAATCACGACACCACCGCGCAGGACAACCTGCAATTGACCAGCGGCGCGGCCATGCACCTGCAAGCGGGCAAAGGGCTGTCGGCCTTCGCCCAGGACGCTGGCATCAGCGCCATCGCCAACCGCGGCAAAGTGCTGGTGCAAGCGCAGGAAGACGACATCGCCCTCAATGCCCAGAAAAACCTGCACGTCTCGGCCGTCGAAGGCGAAGTGGTCATCACCGCGCCGACCATCCGCCTGGTCGCCGATGACGGCAGTTACATCAAGATTGGCGGCGGCGTCGAGATTGGCTCGCAAGGCAAAGTCACTGTGCACGCCAGCGAACACGACTGGATCGGCCCCAAGACCGACAGCGCGTCGATCCCCTCATTCGGCCGCGACCCCGCCGCCCAGCAGGTCACCTTCCACTACCCCGGCCACAGCGAACAAAGCCCGCGGGCAGCAGCGGATCACTCGTATGAAATCAAACTGGAAGATGGCAGCCTGGTGAAAGGAATGACAAACGCAGACGGACTGACCGAGCGCGTGGAACGCGAAATGATGCATCAGGCGCAAGTATCGGCACTGCGCAGCGGCACACCGAAAGGAGGTGCGCAATGAACGGCGCCGATGAATACGCCGTTGCCCAAGGCAATACGCGCCTGATCCCCAACCTCAACACCACCAGCAAAATGGAAGTGCCCGCCGACTTGCCAGGCGTAGTGATCTTTCTGCACGGTGTGAATGACCCGGGGGCTTCTTATGAGTCGGTGGAGACCGGGTTGTGTCAGGGGGTGAATGAGCGGCTGGATCGGCCGGATCTGGTGGCTGGAAGGTATGGGGTAAGGTACAACGAGGCAAAAAAAGTGCCCTACGAGGAAAGGGACAGTGATCAGAAAGCCATGCTCGATGATCCTGACACCTATCTTTATCGGCGCGACGCATCTGACCCGAAAACCCATAGCCTGTTGATTCCCTTTTATTGGGGACATCGGGCAGCACCCGATCAAATCAAGCGTGATAACGCGGGCGATCCGTTCAGAATGCGTAACCAGTTTCAGGACATCAACGGCAACCGTCTGGACCGCCACTTTGCCAAGGCGGGAGGTTTTATTGCCAACGCGACCAATAACATACCGGATGTCTACGGAGAAGGCTTTAAGCCCAATCTGAAAAGCATCGCTCTTGAAACGTTTAAGCCAGACAACGCTTTATATTTTGGTCACTCGCCAGCGCGGCACTATTGCGTATTAGCGGCTCACCGCTTGGCTATGCTGATACGCGAGATCCGTCGCGTGTCGCCTGACGAGACAATAACAATCATGGGCCACAGCCAAGGCACGATAGTCACCTTGCTGGCGCAAGCGTTGCTGGTAGATGGAGGAGACCGTTGCGCAGATACTTTTATCATGGTTGATACGCCTTATTGTGTGTTGCCTGGTAACACTCCCAAAGACCAAGACACATTTTCAACGCTAGTTGGGATCGTAACTGCAATAACAAATAAGCCACACACACAACCAGCCATGTCAGAACTCAGGGACGCTAAAACCTACTGCGGCAGAAGCGGTTCGCGATGGTCACCCACTCAAGGTATCCGCAAAAATAAAGTGGGCAGCATGACAGTCTTTCCCGAGCGGGATAACCGAGGAAAGGTGTATCTGTATTTCTGCCCGGATGACACCACTGTCTCACTGGATGACGTCCAAGGCATCGGGACCTATGGAATGCCTGATGCTCTACCTGATGGACGAATGGCAATGATGGTGCTCCAGCAACTACGCTTCTATCAACGCATGTGGACTAAGCGCCATCGCTATGGTGAGCCGATCCTGATCGGCAACACGCCACAACCCGAACTCATGCGTGCCTCAGGCGAAGCTCGATACCCAGGTAGCTCATTTGGAGCCGGTATGATTGCCCGCGCGCCCATCCCAGAGAGGCAAGAACGCCTTATTAATGCCGAAGCGCTGACTCCGCCTCATGAACCAGAAATGTTCGGCGGCGAAGCGGAAACTGGCACACCAACAACTTCAGGCTTGGATAGACCAGACGACGTTGGCAAAAGCGTTGCGTTAGGGAAGGACGCCGCTACGTTCTTATGGATAGAAATGCCCACTGAATATGACGGTCCAAAAGTGACGAAGCGCCAAGCATTAGAACGCTTCAACGCGCTTTCTGATGATCCAGAAAAAAAAACCCGCCAAGTACGGGTAGGAAGACCCAGAAACTATGCCAACGTTTTAACAGGGTATATTTACCAAAGGGAAGAAACGCCAAAAGAAGCTCGAGATCGTATGGAGAAAAACCGTGATGCATGGAGCGAAAACTCCTATCACTCAGGCATACTACGTAGCCCGGAAAATCATCGCTGGGTGACTGCAATGGACATCGCTATTGGCCAAGCTAAATGCTTGGATGATCCGGCAATGCGTGATGTGCTGGTGGCGATTGCGGATTGGAAGATCGACGAGGCGCAATTTCTCACAATTAGTGAATCACCAGGCTGGGAAAGGCTCAGTGAAGAAGCTCGGGCTCTAGTCAAAGCTAGCTACCTGTACTATGAGGAAGGGGAATTCCCTTCAACGAATCTAGTGTCACTAACACCGCCGCAACTCATCCAGAGCGCCCCCAAATTTCGGGGTGTCCAATGATCAATCGTCCACAAAGCGTGCTACTTCGCCCGAAATTGAAAAGATATTTATGGGTGACCATTGTTTTGCAGGTCCTTTGGCTTGGATTTGTCCTGCTTGTCTACCTAAAAGCACAGGAAAACGATATGCAACTTCGTGACATAAACCCGGTATTGCGGTGGGGCATCGCAGGCATTTTAGGCTTGGTTTTGCTGGTCTATAGCGGACACTGGTGGGGGAAAGCCATCGCCCATGAGAAAGCTGAGCTGGCAGCTTATAGAACAGAGGTTACAGCTCAAAAGAACGAGCAAATGGCAACTCAGCAACGGACATATTCGCTGGAAATAAGAGGAGCGGGAATCGCCATTTTTCACGATAGCCAATCAGAAATTTGGAGTTTTATAAAGAAGAAAAACAATAATTTTACATCCATCTACTCCAATGACGCCAAGGACTATGATGCGTCGCTTGACTCACGCAAAATTAGCAGAGATATAAAAATTCGTGCAGCTTTCCAGCATTCGGCTGGCGACGCGATCGCCTATTGGCCAATACCCGTGTTCGCACTGGGGCCTCCGAATCTGTTCGATAAAGCCTATAGAGCTGCAGGCTTGATCAACTCTGGCCGAAATGCAGCAACACTGGGAGTTGCGCTGTTTCTCTGGCAGGACGATGAAAGCACTACCCATGCACAGGCCATGATCGAACGACTATTTAATTTTTTCGACGACAATTCACAGGTGCCACAGGCCCTCATCGCAAGCAGAGATGGGGATATTACTCGTGACGTTTATCGAAAGCCTGGGACACCGGCACTGCAAAACGCCCAAGTAGTACCGACAATATTCGAAAGTATGACCGGACTGCTGGTCGCTCGTTCGGACCGGGTGGACAGGTATATTCGCCCTTACGCGACTCAAGAGCCGGAAGACAATCAAAACAAAAATACTGACCTGGGCAAACTGTGGGCTTTCTACTGGGAACAGCCGCGAAAATTTAGAAAAATATATGAGGATGCAGAAAAGGCCAAAGGGGTTAAAGCTCCACTCGCCCCTGGTACGATATCGACCGCCTACTGGCAATCCCAACTCCCCACGCTCTGGAAAACCATCAGCAACCGTGGCCCCGGCAACTTCGAGCCCTCCCCTTGGCTGCCGATCCGTTGGGGTCAGCATCAGGTCAAGGAGTTCGATGCTGCGCCGGTACTCGGCTATCTGCACCGCCCGATCAAGGCGCCCATGCAGGATGAAAACGGCAAGCGCCTGAAACCTGCGTTGCAAGCCAAAGCGCTGCAAGCCGCCTGGGTGCAGGCGCTGGATACCTTGCCAGATGGTCAGAAACCTGTGCGGGTGTTCTACGACAGCACCAATAACCCGGAAGCCGAAATCGCCCTGAACAACGCCCTGCACGACCTGAACAAGGACGGCCACGGTCTTGAGCTGGGCAATGTCGAAGAGGGCTACGACATCGGTCGTCGTCTGGGTAATACCGGGGTTAGCGGTGCGCTGGTCGAGATCAATCTGGCAACCATCGCCAGTTACAAGGATGGCGGCGTCAGCGCCGTGGTCTACGCCGGCACCGATGGCAGCCTGACCGTACAAATGGTCCGCCCGCCCGATGAAGCCCGTAAAGCGAAGAACAGCCAGAACCGAGGCGCAGATCCGTTCACCTTCGGCTCGCCAACCGGCGGGGCACCTGCAGAGTGAGTTATCCGGTCTGCCTGGGCGACGCCACCAGCAGCGGTGGCCGAGTGGTGTCCTGCCAACTGGCAGGCACCCACACCCTCAATGGCAAGCCTCCGGCCGTGCTGGGCGACAAAGCCACCTGCACGCTTCATGCGGGTGAGTTCGCCTTTATCGAAGGCCACCCCACCCGAAAGCTGAACGGCATCCCGGTGGTCCTGCACGGCCATCGACTGGCGTGCGGCTGCCAGGGTGTGGCCAGCCATGCCATGAATGTGCGAGTGGTCTAGGGGTTTTATTTGTGATCAGGCTATGCAAGGGAAGCACAGGAAAACCATATGGAATTGCGTAACATACATTCGGTGACCCGCTGGGGCATTGCAGGGATTTTAAGTGCGGTTCTGCTTAGCTACAGCGGGCATTGGTGGGGCAACGCTATTGCCAATGAAAAGCACGAACTGGCGGCTTATAAATCCGAGATTATTGCTAAAAATGCAGAACAACAGGCTGCGCAAGCACGAACATACTCGCTAGAAATACGAGGAGTAGGCCTTGCGGTAAATGACTTTCATCAATCGTCTGTCTGGCGAGAAATTGTTAAAAAAAATAACAACTTTTTATCGATATTTCCTTCACAAGCCAAAGCCTACGATCCATCGTTAAGCTCGCGAGAGACGACTGCAGATATCAATACTCGGGTAGCTTTTCAGCATGCGGCAAGCCCATCAGTAGCTTACTGGCCAATTCCTGTTTTTGCGCTCGGGCCTCCAAACCCCTACAAGAAGCCCTACCGCGCTGCAAGTATTATCAACTCAGGCCGAAATGCAGCGACGCTAGGAGTCACACAGTTTCTCTGGCAAGAAGACGAAAATACCAACTACGCACAAGGTATGATTGAGCGGCTGTTTATTTTTTTTGAAGATAACCCGAAAGTGCCACAGGCACTTATCGCAAGCGAAGACGGGGACGTAACGCGGAACCTATATCGCGAACGCGGTACTCCAGGCTTGCAAAAAAATACTCAAGTAGTGCCAACAGTATTCGAAAGCATGACAGGCCTGCTGATTACTCGCTCGGACCGAGTGGATCGCTACGTTCGTCCTTATGCGACCAACGACGCAGAAGACAACCAGAACAAAGATACCGATCTGGGCAAGCTCTGGGCTTTCTACTGGGAGCAGCCGCGTAAATTCAGAAAAATCTATGAGGACGCGCAGAAAACTAAAGGAATTAAAGATCCATTAGGCCCAGGCACCATATCAACCGCCTACTGGCAATCCCAACTCCCCACGCTCTGGAAAACCATCAGCAACCGTGGTCCCGGCAACTTCGAGCCTTCCCCTTGGCTGCCGATCCGCTGGAATCAGCATCAGGTCAAGGAGTTGGATGCTGCGCCGGTACTCGGTTATCTGCACCGCCCGATCAAGGCGCCCATGCAGGATGAAAACGGCAAGCGCCTGAAACCTGCATTGCAAGCCAAAGCCCTACAAGCAGCTTGGGTACAGGCGCTGGACACGCTGCCCGACGGTCAGAAACCTGTGCGGGTGTTCTATGACAGCACCAACAACCCGGAAGCGGAAATCGCGCTGAACAACGCCCTGCACGACCTGAACAAGGACGGCCATGGTCTTGAGCTCGGCAATGTCGAAGAGGGCTACGACATTGGTCGTCGTCTGGGCAATACCGGGGTCAGCGGTGCGCTGGTCGAAATCAATCTGGCGACCATAGCCAGTTACAAGGATGGCGGCGTCAGTGCAGTGGTCTACGCAGGCACCGATGGCAGCCTGACCGTACAAATGGTCCGCCCGCCCGATGAAGCCCGTAAAGCGAAGAACAGCCAGAACCGCGGCGCAGATCCGTTCACCTATGGCTCACCGTAAGTACGAGCCGTGCGAGAGGTGTGTTATTACACCCTTTGTGGCCCTCACGAAATGACCACAGGGCCGAACCCGCACGGAACATGCAACAATGCCGCACGATCAACCCGGGTACCGTGATCCAAAGGGCATGGCTGTCCGGGATGGGATCCTTTATAGAAGACCTCTCAATGAAAGCATTTCCCCTGCTGGCCACGGCGGCCGTACTGATCTTGTCCGTGGCCGGATGCACGTCGGGCGTAGAAAAAAGCCGTATGCCTAAACCGGTGCACATTACCGTGCAAGTGGTCGATGAAAACGACCAGCCCCTTGCCAATACGGTGGTACGTGTTCAACAAAGCGCACCGGCCGGCGACCGGTTCTTTTGCCTGAACATCGCGCTCTATGGTGGCAGGGGATGCGGTACCTTCAAGAAATGGTCGCTGTTCGAGGGCGATTATCCTGCCAGTGGTTCACTGGACATCACTATCGAGTATTTTGGCGGGCTGAATGTCCAGGTCGTCGAGCCTTGCGATAACACAGACCCCAAGGCCATGCGCCGGTATTCCTTGCTTTCGCTGGCCACTACGGGGCTCATCGACGGCCAGCAGTTCAAGGTAAAGCCGGTGGATAGTCATCTGACGGGGCACAGCGTGGAGTACGGCCCCTGCACGACCCGTCTGCCATCTGTCGAAAGCTTCGACAAACAATTTTGATCGAAGATTGCAGCAAGACAGCGGTGCAGGAAATCGAAGCGCCGGGCTGGGCACACTCTTGAATGACCTGGGCTTTGAAGGACTTGGAATAGGAGCGGCGTTTTGGCTGCATGAAATACCCGCTTAAAAGGCTAGGACTGGTGCCCACTTAAATTTAAGTGCACACCATGTCCTGGCTTTGCGGGGCTGGGTAGATGACTTGGCCGGACCCTTACAGAGGTGTGACGTTTCACTATCGAAGAAAAAACCTGCACGCCAACTGGATAGAAAAACAAGGATCGAACAATGACAACAGAAGCTGAAAATCATATCGGCCACTATTTTCTTCTCACGCTCATTGGCTTGGGAATCTGGCTGCCCATTAGCGGTATAGCCCTTTGTATATACGTGCTTCAAACGGCCAGTAATTTAGGCATGGGAGCGCTGACTGTCGTCGGAACGATATTCTCACTCCTGGGCATAGAGTTTGTCGCAACTGGAATGTTGCTTATATATGCATATTTGAAGAAACCGTGGAGACGCTCCAGAAAAATCCGAACAGTTTTTTTCATACATGCCTTGGCGGGAGGCCTGACGGCAACGTCAGCCTTTGTGTGCTTTTTAATCATCAAGCTGCAATGAGTCCCAAAAGTCACACCCAAAAATATCTGATCTATGTAGACGCAATATTCAAGAAGACGATGATGAGTCGGCCACAAAAGCGGTACTCGCCACAAATACCAGCCTTTAACGAACGCATACAAAAAAGCCCCGACTCTCACGAGCCAGGGCTTTGTCATACCGCACAAACCACTATTCCTGAACCACCCGCACAATCCGTTGCGGCAGTGGGATCTCGATGCCTGCGTCCTTCAGGCGGTCGCGCGCTTCGATGTTGAACATCGACGTCACGTCGCCCATGTCGCCACTGCTGGTCCAGACACGCAGGGACAAGGTAATTGCGTTCTCCCCCAGCGCAGCCACCACAGCCTGGGGGGCCGGGTCCTTGAGGACGCGCGGGTCGTCGGCCATGTCCAGCAGGACCTGCAAGGCCTTCTTGAGATCGGCGTCATGGCTGACGCCGATGTCGAAGGTGATCTTGCGGGTCGGCTGACGGTTGGTGTTGGTGATGATGCCGTTGGACAGGTTGCCGTTGGGAATGATCACGGTACGGTTGTCGCCGGTGCGCAGCACGGTGTGGAAGATCTGGATGTTGTCGACGGTTCCCGACACACCCTGGGCTTCGATCCAGTCACCGATACGGAACGGGCGGAACAACAGAATCAGCACGCCACCGGCGAAGTTCGCCAGGCTGCCTTGCAGGGCCAGGCCGATCGCCAGACCGGCAGCACCGATCGCCGCCACGAACGAGGTGGTTTCCACGCCGATCATCGACGCGACGCTGACCACCAGCAGGATTTTCAGAATGATGTTGGCCAGGTTGCTGACGAAGCCCTGCAAGGCCAGATCGGCGTGTCGCAAGGCCAGCAAGGCGCCCAGTTTGCCGGTCAGCCGGTTGATCAGCCACCAGCCTACGCACAGCGTGACGACTGCCAGCAGCAAGCGGCTGCCGTACTCCATGATCATCGGAATCCAGGCCTGCGACGCTTGCCACAGATGACCGACTTCTGCGTTTAAATCCATCGTTATCTCCTTACTCGTCACGAACTGCGATCAAAACCACGGCGGCCTGCCGTCATTTCAATGCTCAGGGCGATTCGGACTGGCCGGGGAACGCAGGGTTCCCCGGCTTTCAATGCAACGATCAGTCGCGGAAGTTGTTGAATTGCAAAGGCATGCCAGAATCGTAGGCACGCAGCGCTGCGATGGCTTCTTGCAGGTCGTCGCGCTTCTTGCCGGTCACCCGCACCTGCTCGCCCTGAATGGCGGCCTGGACCTTGAGCTTGGCTTCCTTGATGTGAGCGACGATTTTCTTCGCCAGCTCCTTGTCGATGCCTTCACGCAGGATGACTTCCTGCTTCATCAATTTGCCGGAGGCGTAGGCGTCCTTGATCTCGAGGCACTTCGCGTCGATCTTGCGTTTGACCAGCGCCAGCTTGAGGATTTCGATCATGGCCTCCAGCTGGAAGTCTGCTTCTGCGGTCAGCGTGACAGTCAGCTCCTTGAACTCGAACGTGCCTTTGCCTTTGAGGTCGTAGCGACGGTCCAGCTCTTTGATAGCGTTGTCGACGGCATTCGTGACTTCGTGTTTATCCAATTCGGACACTACGTCGAACGAGGGCATGTATGTTCTCCAGATAAACGGCGTGCGCACAATTCGGGCACGCATGACTTGACGGTGTGAAAGAACGCTCATTATAACGAGACTTTTCCGGCGTTCACTGTGAGCCTTCCATGCACATCCTTGTTTTCATCTTCTGCAGACCGCTTCAGCGCCATAACGTGCCGCTGTGATGGCGGTGACATGGCATGTTCTCGGTGCGGGCAGCCTGGGCAGTCTCTGGGCGACGCGACTGGCACGCGCGAATCTGCCGGTGCGGTTGATCCTTCGCAACGCGGATCGGCTGGCCGCCTATCAAGCCAATGGCAGCTGCGTGACGCTGGTCGAAAACGATATCGCCCATGCGTACCCGGTCGAAGCACAGACCGCCGACCATCGACAGCCCATCGAACGGCTGCTGGTGGCCTGCAAGGCTTACGAGGCCGAGCAGGCTGTCGCACAGCTGGCTCCGCGATTGACGGCGCAGGCCGACGTCATCCTGTTGCAGAACGGTCTGGGCAGCCAGGACGCAGTGGCCGCACAAATACCCCACGCGCGCTGCCTGTTCGCGTCCAGCACCGAAGGCGCGTTTCTGGAGTCGGGCTGGCGCGTCAGGTTCGCTGGCCATGGTTTCAACTGGCTGGGTGATGTATCCGACCCGACAGCCCCCGCGCTTGTGCAGGATTTGCACGACAGTGGCATTCCCCACGAATGGACGCCGGACATCCTGACCCGCCTGTGGCGCAAGCTGGCACTCAACTGTGCGATCAACCCGCTGACGGTCCTGCACGACTGCCGTAATGGTGGCCTGCTCGAGCACGCCTGCGAGGTCGCCACGCTGTGCGCCGAGCTGAGCGATCTGCTGGGCCGCTGCGGCCAGCCAGCGGCTGCGCAGGAACTGCATGCGGAAGTGCTACGGGTCATCCAGGCGACCGCCGCCAACTACTCTTCCATGTATCAGGATGTGCTTCACGGGCGACGCACCGAAATCAGCTACCTGCTGGGTTACGCGTGCGCAGCCGCAGTGCGTCATGGCTGCCCGGCACCGCACCTGCAGCATTTGCAGACGCGTCTGACCGCTCATCTGGCAAGCAAGGGTTTGCGTACCGACTAGCCCGCGCTACCCTGCTCGCATCACCCGTCACTGCGACTTGCCCAATGCCCTTGCGCCAACGCCTGGAAAACCTGCCCGTCGGCCAGAAACTGCTGGCTGCCCTGCTGGTCCTGATGACCACCGTACTGCTGGTCGCCAACCTGACCTTCATCAGCGCGGCCTATTACATCTCTCAGGAGGCGATGGCTCCGCAGGCCCTGCAGACCATCGGCCGGCTGATCAGCAGCGCCAATCTCAACGAGCGGGCCTTGTACTCGCCTGATGAGGCGCGCGCGCTGCTCAAGGAGCTGAGAAGCTATGGGCCGTTGCGTGCCGCAGCCCTGTATGACAACAACGGCGAGCGGCTTGAACAGATGCATCAGGGCGAAAGCCTTGAGCTGCCCAGACGCTTCAAAGACCTGGACAGCTGGCGCCTCACCGAATTTCGTAGCACACAAGTCATCACCGTACCCAAAGGTGACGAGCCGCCAGGGCATCTGCTGCTGGTGGCCAGCAGCGAGCTGCCACCGGCCTTCTACACCGGCACGCTCACCGCCAGCCTGGGCATTCTGGTGTTCAGCGTGTTGCTGTGGCTGGTGGTGGCGCGGCAGATTCGCCGACTGATCACCGAGCCCATTTACCAACTGGAAGAATTGTCCCGGCAGGTGACCCGCGAAGAGAACTACGCACTGCGCGCAGAACCCGGCAACGATGATGAAATCGGCAGTCTGGCCGAGGCGTTCAATACCATGCTGTCGCGTATCGAAGCGCGTGAACAGCAACTCAAGCGCGCGCGCGACGACTCGCAGGAAGCCTACGATCAGGCCCAGGGGCTGGCCGAGGAAACCCGCCACACCAACCGCAAGCTGGAGCTGGAAGTCCAGGTGCGCAGCAAGATCGAGAAGAAGCTCACCGGCTTTCAGAATTACCTCAACAGCATCATCGACTCGATGCCCTCGGCGATGATTGCGCTGGATGAACAGCTGTACGTCACCCAGTGGAATCAGGAAGCCACAGCGCTGTCCGGCACCACACTGGACGAAGCGCTGAACCAGCCGATCTTCCTGGCCTTCGAGCCGATGCGCTCGTTTCTGCCGCAGATCAAACACACCGTCGAGCGTCACAGCGTGACCAAGATCGAGCGCGTGACCTGGATCAAGAATGACGAGCCCCGCCACTACGCTCTGACGTTCTACCCGTTGACTGGCGATGCCGGGCGCGGCGTGGTGATCCGGATCGATGACATCACCCAGCGCATATCGCTGGAAGAAATGATGGTGCAGTCGGAAAAAATGCTGTCTGTCGGCGGTCTGGCAGCAGGCATGGCCCATGAGATCAACAACCCGCTGGGCGCCATACTGCACAACGTACAGAACATCCGTCGGCGGCTGTCCCCGGAACTGCCGAAGAACATCGAGCAGGCCGAGGCCGACGGCATCGATCTGGCGCAGGTCAACCATTACCTGGAAAGCCGCGAAGTGCCGAAACTGCTCGACGGTATTCAACAGGCCGGTGCCAGGGCCGCAAAAATTGTCAGCCACATGCTCAATTTCAGCCGCCTGAGCAGTCGGCAGTTATCGCCCTGTGACTTGCCGGCCTTGATCGATCAGGCCGTGGAGATCGCCAGTAACGACTTCGATCTGACCATCGGCTTCGACTTCAAGGGCCAGCACATCATCCGTCAGTTCGACCCTGAACTGGGTCCGGTGCCGTGCATTGCCAACGAGCTGGAGCAGGTGCTGCTGAACCTGCTGAAGAACGCCGCGCAGGCCATTCACCAGCGGCCGGAGAGCGAAGAGCCTGGGCGCATTACCCTGCGCACGCGTCTCAATCCGCCATGGGCCGAGATTCAGGTGGAGGACAATGGCATCGGCATGTCGGAGAGCATTCGCAAGCGTACGTTCGAGCCGTTTTTCACCACCAAGGAAATCGGCCAGGGCACCGGGCTGGGTCTGTCGGTGTCCTACTTCATTGTCACCAACAACCACAAAGGCCAGATGGAGGTACATTCCTCTCTCGGCACAGGCACCTGCTTTACGCTGCGTCTACCGCTGGTGGCCAACCCGGTCAGCGTTCAGCAGCAGGTCATTTCAAAATCCTGATCAGGAATCGCATCAATGAGCTTTCGTTTGTCGAAGATTTACACGCGCACCGGCGATGCCGGTGAAACCGGTCTGGGCGATGGCCGTCGGGTCTCCAAGGATCATCCGCGCGTCGAGGCCATCGGTGAGGTCGATACGCTCAACAGCCAGCTGGGGCTATTGCTGGCGGGGTTGATCGATGAAGCTCAGCGCGTCCCAGCGCTCAACGAAGTGATCGAAGTACTTGCACCCTGCCAGCACCGACTGTTCGATCTGGGCGGGGAACTGGCCATGCCGACCTACAAGGCGCTGAACGAAGCCGAGGTCGAGCGGCTGGAAGCCGCCATTGATGTCTGGAATGAGGAACTGGGCCCGCTGGAGAATTTCATTTTGCCAGGCGGTTCATCGCTGATCGCCCAAGCGCACATCTGCCGTAGCCTGGCGCGCAGTGCAGAACGTCGCTGTCAGCATCTGAATGCCGTCGAGCCGCTGGAAGGCGCAGGGCTGGCGTACATCAACAGGCTGTCGGACCTGCTGTTCGTCGCAGCCCGATTGATCGCCAGACGACAGGGCATTGCCGAGATCCTTTGGCAGCCCGCGGCCAAGCCGCTTTGATGGACATATCCATTAAACGGAGCAGCACAGAAGACATCCTCACGCCAGCATCCTGGCGTTAGGTATAGGTCTTGTGGGAGTGAGCGAGGCGGGCTCACGAAGACGTCGGTCCAGACGCCCCATTTTCAGGGGTTTTACTGGCCTCTTCGCGAGCAAGCTCGCTCCCACGGCCTACGGCCAGAATCAAGAGCTGACTTGTGTATAACGCTAGTTACTCTGCGTGGGCATGCCGTTCTGGACGCTCTGCGTCCTCTTCTGAGCGTCAGACGATCTCGTCAGGCCAGAACGCGCGAATCCCGGCCACGCCCTGTGCGCCGCGCTCCCAGGCCTGTTGACGCTCGGCAGGGCCCACGCCGCCCAACAGAAAGACCGGCTTGTTGAAGCCTGCGATCAGCTGCGTTGCCTGCTGCCAGCCCAGCGGCTGTGCATCAGGGTGGGTCAGGGTTGGCTGAACGGGCGACAGGGTGACGAAATCCACGCCCATCTGCTCGGCCAGAGCCAGCTCTTCGGCGTTATGGCATGACGCCGCCAGCCAGCGGTTCTCCGGGAACGGACGCCCGCGACTGGCGTACTTGCGCAGCTGCTCCGCCGTCAGGTGCCAGCCGGCGGACGGAAAGTCGCCCAGCCACTCCAGAGGCCCTTTGAGCATGAGTTGCGCCTTGCCGGCACACAGGCCTGCCGCATCCACGGCCAGGTCGCGGTACTTCGGGTCGTAACCACCCGGCGCACGCAACTGGACCAGCTTGATGCCACCGGCGATAGCCTTCTGCATACCGCGCAACAACTCGATAGTGTCCAGCCCGTCAGGCGTGATCAGATACTCGCCGGGCAAACGTGCCGCCGCGACGATCGGCTGATTGGCGGCTGGAAAGTCATAATTGGCCAACTCGCGCGGGGTGGCCCAGACCAGCGGCTGCCCTTCGGCGCCATGCGCCTGGCCAGTGAAGGCCGAGACTTCCCAGACGTCCAGGAGCACCTGCTTGTCCGGATAGTCGTGGCAGACCTTGATCAGCGGACGCGCAGCCGTCACCAGGATACCCAGCTCTTCCTGCAGTTCACGTGCGAGCGCCGCCTGGACGGTCTCGCCCTCCTCGACCTTACCGCCGGGAAACTCCCAGAGGCCACCTTGATGCTGGGTATCGGCACGTCGGGCAATCAATACGCTGCCGTCAGCACCACGAATGACGGCGGCGGCCACATGCACTCGTTTCACGATCAGGACTCCTCCAGGCCGGCCTGCTGCCAGCGTTTGAAGGCAGGCCATTGGTAGATGGTTTCGATGTAAGCCAGCGCTTCTGCGGGTAACTCGACACGATAGCTGCGCAGACGAATCGCCACCGGCGCGAAGAACGCATCGGCAATGCTCGGCTTGCCGAACAGAAACGGACCGCTTTCGGCCGCCGCAGTGCGGCATTCGGCCCACAGTTCGACGATACGGTCGATGTCGTTCTGGGTATCGACCGGAATCACTTCCAGTGCCTGATCCTGACGCAGGTCCATCGGCATGTTCGAACGCAGGCTGACAAAGCCGCTGTGCATCTGCGCGCAGGCAGAACGCGCCTGGGCACGTGCGGCGGTGTCGCTCGGCCACAGATCGGCGTCCGGAAAACGTTCGACCAGGTATTCGCAAATGGCCAGCGAATCGATGATCGTGCCGTGCTCGCACTGCAACGCAGGGACCTTGCCGGTCGGTGAATACTTGAGAATGTTCGCGCGGGTGTCAGGCTGATTGAGGCGGATAACCTGATCGGTGAACGGAGCACCGGTCATTTCCAGCACCAGCCAGGGACGCAGCGACCAGGAGGAGTAGCGTTTGTCGCCGATAATCAGATGCAGGCTCATGGTTCAGCTCCATTGAGCCCGGCGCGAAGACAGGATGCCGGCGCGCCGGGCATTGAATCAGGTGCGGTATTCCGCATTGATCTTCACGTACTCGTGAGAAAGATCGGTGGTCCAGATCGTTTCGCTGCAATCGCCGCGGCCCAGCTCGATACGGATGGTGATTTCTTCTTCGGCCATGACCGCCGAGCCCTGCTCTTCGGTGTAGGTCGTGGCGCGGCAGCCCTGGCTGGCGATGCACACGCCCCCCAGGAATACGTCGATCTTGCTCACGTCCAGATCCGGCACACCGGCACGGCCGACCGCCGCCAGGATACGTCCCCAGTTCGGGTCGGAGGCGAACAACGCGGTCTTGATCAGCGGCGAGTGGGCCACGGCATAGCCGACGTCCAGGCATTCCTGGTGATTGCCGCCACCGTTGACTTCCACGGTCACGAACTTGGTCGCACCCTCACCGTCACGCACGATGGCCTGAGCGACCTCCATGCACACGTCGAACACGGCTTTCTTCAACGCTTCGAACAACGGGCCTTTGGCCTCGGTAATTTCCGGCAGGTCAGCCTGACCGGTGGCGATCAGCATGCAGCAATCGTTGGTCGAGGTGTCGCCATCGATGGTGATGCGGTTGAACGACTTGTTGGCGCCGTCACGAATCAGGTCCTGAAGCACGCTCTGCGCCACTTTGGCGTCGGTGGCGATGTAACCGAGCATGGTCGCCATGTTCGGGCGAATCATGCCTGCGCCCTTGCTGATGCCGGTCACAGTGACGGTCACGCCGTCATGGCTGAACTGACGGCTGGCGCCTTTGGGCAGGGTGTCGGTGGTCATGATCCCGGTCGCCGCAGCGGCCCAGTTATCCACAGACAGATCATCGATCGCGGCTTGCAGAGCGCCTTCGATCTTTTCCACCGGCAGCGGCTCGCCGATCACGCCCGTCGAGTACGGCAGCACCGCCGAAGCATCGACGCCAGTCAGTTGCGCCAGCTTCTCGCAAGTACGACGCGCCGCAACCAGACCCGGCTCGCCGGTGCCCGCATTGGCATTGCCGGTGTTGGTCAACAGATAACGCACAGTGCCCTGGACGCGCTGTTTGGCCAGAATGACCGGCGCTGCGCAGAACGCATTCAAGGTGAATACACCGGCAACGCTGGAGCCTTCGGCACAGCGCATGACCACAACATCCTTGCGCCCCGGGCGTTTGATGCCGGCAGAAGAAATGCCAAGTTCAAAACCGGGAACCGGGTGCAACGCAGGCAAAGGACCAAGACCAACAGCCATCGGGGTGCTCCTCATGGAGTGTGGCGCCGTCCGCATCGGTACGGCGCTCAATGAAAAAACGCCGCGACGGGCAAGCCGGTCGCGGCGCAGGTATTACACGGTCAAAGGCTTAGTTGATCTGGCCGTGACAGTGCTTGAATTTCTTGCCCGAACCACACCAGCACAGCTCGTTGCGACCCAGCTTCTGGTCGTTGCGAACCGGCTCGGATGCAACGGCAACAGGCGCTTCGCCACCCTCTTCGTCGAGCAGCGGTTGCTCGATGCCCGGGGCAGGCGCGTGTTCGAACTGCATGCGACTGGCCAGCTCTTCGGCGTCCTGACGCAGGCGTGCCTCTTCTTCCTCTGGATCTTCGCGACGAACCTGAACATGCGAGAGCACACGGATGGTGTCGCGCTTGATCGAGTCGAGCAGTTCCTGGAACAGCGTGAAGGACTCGCGCTTGTATTCCTGCTTCGGGTTCTTCTGAGCGTAGCCGCGCAGGTGGATACCGTGACGCAGGTGGTCCATGGTCGACAGGTGATCTTTCCACAGGTCGTCCAGCACGCGCAGGAGGATCTGCTTCTCGAAGGAGCGCAGGGCTTCGGCGCTGGCCTGGTCTTCCTTCTCGTTGTACGCCACCAGCAACTGCGCCATGATTTTTTCGCGCAGGCTGTCTTCGTGCAGCTTGTCGTCTTCGTCGAGCCACTGCTGGATCGGCAGTTGAACCGCGAAGTCGGTATTGAGCGCCGATTCCAGACCGGCGACATTCCACTGCTCCGGCAGGGACTGTGGCGGAATATGCTGGCTGATCAGGTTGTTGAGCACTTCCTCGCGGAAGTCGGCAATGGTCTCGCCAATGTTCTCGGCAGCCAGCAACGTGTTACGCATGTGATAAATCACTTTACGCTGCTCGTTGGCCACGTCATCGAATTCCAGCAACTGCTTGCGGATGTCGAAGTTGCGACCTTCCACCTTGCGCTGCGCCTTTTCGATGGCGTTGGTCACCATGCGATGCTCGATGGCCTCACCGGACTGCATGCCCAGCGCCTTCATGAAGTTCTTCACCCGGTCAGAGGCAAAGATGCGCATCAGGCTGTCTTCGAGCGACAGGTAGAAACGGCTGGAGCCGGTGTCACCCTGACGGCCGGCACGACCGCGCAGCTGGTTGTCGATACGACGCGATTCGTGACGCTCGGAGGCGATGACATGCAGGCCGCCCGCTTCGATCACCTGCTGATGGCGCTTCTGCCAGTCAGCCTTGATCTGTGCGATCTGCTCGGGAGTCGGGTCTTCCAGATTGGCGACCTCGACTTCCCAGTTGCCGCCCAGCAGGATGTCGGTACCACGACCGGCCATGTTGGTGGCGATGGTCAACGCACCCGGACGACCGGCCTGCGCAATGATTTCCGCTTCCTTTTCGTGGAACTTGGCGTTCAGAACCTTGTGCTCGATGCCTTCCTTGTTGAGCAGATTGGACATGTGCTCGGAAGTTTCGATGGTCGCCGTACCGACCAGTACCGGACGGTTTTCCGCGATGCAGGCCTTGATGTCGGTGACGATGGCGGCGTACTTCTCTTCCGCCGTCAGATAGACCAGGTCGTTGAAGTCCTTACGCGCCAAAGGCTTGTTCGGCGGGATGACCATGACGGCCAGGTTGTAGATCTGGTGGAATTCGAACGCTTCGGTGTCGGCGGTACCGGTCATGCCGGACAGCTTGTTGTACAGACGGAAGTAGTTCTGGAACGTGGTCGATGCCAGGGTCTGGCTTTCGGCCTGAATGTTCAGACCTTCCTTGGCTTCGATGGCCTGGTGCAGACCTTCGGACAGGCGACGGCCCGGCATGGTCCGGCCGGTGTGTTCGTCGACCAGCAGCACCTGACCGTCCGAAACGATGTATTCGACGTTGCGGTTGAACAGCTTGTGCGCACGCAGACCGGCATAGACGTGAGTCAGCAGGCCCAGGTTATGCGCCGAGTAGAGGCTCTCGCCTTCGGCCAGCAGGCCGACTTCGGTGAGCATTTCTTCGATGAACTGGTGACCGGCTTCGTTCAGTTCGACCTGACGGGTTTTCTCGTCAACGGTGAAATGCCCCGGCTTGGTGACTTCGCCTTCCACTTCCTCGATATGCTGCTCGAGCTTGGGGATCAGGCGGTTGATTTCGGTGTACAGCTTGGAGCTGTCTTCAGCCTGACCGGAGATGATCAGCGGCGTACGCGCTTCGTCGATCAGAATCGAGTCGACTTCGTCGATCACGGCAAAATTGAGTTCACGCTGGAACTTGTCGTCCATGCTGAACGCCATGTTGTCGCGCAGGTAATCGAAACCGTATTCGTTGTTGGTGCCGTACGTGATATCGGCAGCGTAGGCGGCGCGCTTCTCTTCCGGCGGCTGGAATGGCGTGACGATGCCTACGGTCAGACCGAGGAATTCGTACAGCGGACGCATCCAGTTGGCGTCGCGACGAGCGAGGTAGTCGTTCACGGTAACCACGTGAACGCCCTTGCCGGACAATGCGTTGAGGTAGACAGCCAGCGTACCGACCAGGGTTTTACCTTCACCGGTACGCATTTCCGCGATCTGACCTTCGTGCAGGGTCATGCCGCCGATCAACTGGACGTCGAAGTGGCGCATGCCCATGACGCGCTTGCCCGCTTCACGAGCGACAGCAAAGGCTTCCGGGAGCAATTGATCGAGGGTTTCGCCTTTGGCTATGCGGGCCTTGAACTCTTCGGTCTTGGCGCGCAGTTGCTCGTCCGAAAGGGCCACCATTTGCTCTTCGAAGGCATTGACGATCTGTACCGTCTTGAGCATGCGTTTTACTTCACGCTCGTTCTTGCTTCCAAAAAGTTTTTTCAACAAAGGCGCAAACATATCGACAGGATCTTCCACACATAGGAATGGAGGGCGGCCCCGTGAGTCGCCCGTGCAGCCCAGATGGCCGCATGCGAACGAGCATTCTACCCGGAAACGATGGTGAGGAAAGTGGCGTTATTCCACGATGCTGGCACAGCGCTGTGACGGGGCAGGTTTACAATGGGGCCATTTTCAAGCACTTCAACCCGTTATCCGGGGAAGTTACTCATTGATTTGCATATGAAAGCACGGAAATGCCCTGAAAAGCAGCCGTCAGAACGCTTTCTGTTAAGATGTTCATCTTGTTACCCAGGCATCCCTCCATGGCCTTTCGTCCTCTGAACGCCCGCCCGCCCGCTGTTCTGCTGCGTGAAGCCAAGCCCCTGAAGGCTATATTTCGCCACGCCGAACGCCTCAGCCATCTGCAGCGCCTGCTCGAAAGCCAGCTGCAGCCTGCGGCTCGCGAGCATTGTCGCGTGGCCTCGTGGCGCGAGGGCACCTTGTTGCTGATCGTGACGGACGGTCACTGGGCCACGCGCCTGCGCTACCAGCAGAAACGCCTGCACCGGCAAATGATGGCCTTCGACGAATTCATCAACCTGACCCGCATTGTGTTCAAGGTGCAGCCGCCTGAAGCGCCACGCGGGGCGGCCACGCACACCATCGACCTGTCGGCAGTGGCTGCCGAAAACATTCAGGCCACCGCTGAAGGCATCACCGATCCACGCCTGCGTGCCGCACTTGAACGACTGGCCAGCCATGCAAAGGACAGGAAGTAAGCCTGCCTGATCGCTGCAAGGCCTCCACGAACACTGACTTCCCCTGAATAAACCCATAAAAAAAGGCCACCCGAGGGCAGCCTTTAAAGAACAAAAGGAAAGAGAGTAAAGCTTGCTTACACGGCCGCGACAGGGCGCATGTAAGAAATTGGTGCCGTACTGGCATCCTCGAAAGTCACCACTTCCCAAGCGTCTTTCTGCTCGATCAACGTGCGCAGCAGACGGTTGTTCAGTGCATGCCCCGATTTGAAACCCCGGAACTCACCTATCAGGCTGTTGCCCAGCAGGTAGAGGTCACCGATGGCGTCGAGGATTTTGTGTTTGACGAATTCGTCCTCGTAACGCAGGCCGTCTTCGTTCAGTACACCGTCCTTGTCGACCACGATGGCGTTTTCCACGCTGCCGCCGAGTGCGAGGTTGTGCTTGCGCAGGTACTCGATATCACTCATGAACCCGAAGGTCCGGGCACGGCTGACTTCCTTCACGAAGGAAGTACTGGAAAAGTCCACGCTTGCACTCTGGGTGCGGTCACGGAAGACGGGGTGATCGAAATCGATCTCGAAACTGACCTTGAACCCTTCGAAAGGCACGAAGGTAGCGCGTTTACCGCCCTCCTCCACTGTGACTTCACGCAGGATACGGATGAATTTCTTCGGCGCGTCCTGTTCTTCCAGGCCTGCCGATTGAATCAGGAATACGAAAGGGCCTGCGCTGCCGTCCATGATAGGAACTTCGGAGGCAGAGAGCTCGACGTAGGCGTTATCGATGCCAAGGCCAGCCATGGCCGAGAGCAAGTGTTCTACCGTGTCGACTTTGACATCACCATTGACCAGAGTGGTCGACAGAGTGGTGTCACCGACGTTTTCCGCACGCGCAGGGATCTGCACGACGGGGTCAAGGTCAGCTCGGCAAAACACAATGCCGGTATTCACAGGTGCGGGCTTGAGGGTCAGGTAAACCTTCTCCCCGGAGTGCAGGCCTACACCTGTGGCACGGATAATATTTTTCAGGGTGCGTTGTTTAATCATGGCATGGGCCGCTTCAGCGCAAGTTGCGAACTGGTATCAACAAAGGCTGGCGATGATAGCAGACCATGCCTTTGCTGAACACCAATCACCCTAATACCCCTGATACATTTCATCAATCGGCCTGACGACGCAGGAAAGCCGGGATGTCCAGGTAATCAAGATCATCGTTGGGATTCATCTTCGCCGCGGCTGTAGCGCCTGCGTGTGCCTGATTGCGCATCACGGTAGGACGATCCAGGTCACGGTAGTTGACCGACGGTGCTTCCTGGCGGGACGCCTGCTGTGCAGGAGCCTGTTGGGTGGTCTGCAACGTGTTGTCGATGACCTTGACAGGTTTCTCGATTTTCGCGCCCAGGCCGGTGGCAACCACGGTCACGTGCAACTCGTCACGCATGTCCGGATCGATAACAGTACCGACCTTGACCATCGCGTGCTCGGAAGCGAACGCTTCGATGATGCTACCCACGTCCGAGTACTCGCCCAGAGACAGGTCAGGACCGGCAGTGATGTTGACCAGGATGCCGCGAGCGCCCTGCAGGTTGACGTCTTCGAGCAACGGGTTGCGGATGGCCGCTTCAGTCGCTTCACGTGCACGGTTAGGACCGCTGGCGCAGCCAGTGCCCATCATCGCCATGCCCATTTCGCTCATCACGGTACGCACGTCGGCGAAGTCGACGTTGATCATGCCCGGACGCTTGATGATGTCGGAGATACCGCGAACGGCACCGGCCAGTACATCGTCAGCCTTGGCGAAAGCCGACAGCAGGCTGGCGTCTTTACCGAGGATGGTCAGCAGCTTCTCGTTGGGGATGGTGATCAACGAGTCGACGCTTTCGGACAGCATGCGGATGCCTTCATCGGCGATCTGCATACGCTTGCGACCTTCGAACGGGAACGGACGGGTCACGACTGCGACCGTCAGAATGCCCATTTCCTTGGCCACTTCAGCAATGATCGGGGCTGCACCGGTACCGGTACCGCCGCCCATGCCCGTGGTGATGAAAACCATGTTGGTGCCCTGCAGAACTTCTGCAATGCGCTCACGATCTTCCAGTGCGGCCTGACGACCGACTTCAGGGTTGGCGCCAGCGCCAAGGCCCTTGGTCACGCCGGTGCCCAGTTGCAAAATGGTCCGCGCGCCGATGTTTTTCAGCGCTTGAGCATCGGTGTTAGCGCAGATGAATTCCACGCCTTCGATGTTGCTCTTGACCATGTGATTGACAGCGTTGCCGCCACCACCGCCTACGCCGATAACCTTGATAACCGGGCTTTGCGGGACGTTGTCTACGAGTTCGAACATTTTCTCTCTCCTTCCGCTTTCTAGTTAGTTTTGCCTACTGCCTGCCGATACTGCTGGTGAAGCCCTGAATCTGAAGCTGTGAAACCGTTGAACGTTGAAACCTAGAAATTGCCCTGCACCCAACGCTTGATACGCTCAAGCACCGGTGCCTTGGTTTCGTCGCTGTAACTGCTGTTGCCGACAATCCCGGACAGCGAAATGCCATCCGATTGTTTTTGCAGCCCGTACATCAACAGGCCTACGCCGGTTGAGTAGATCGGGTTGCGCACGACATCAGCGAGCCCTTTGACGCTGTGCGGTACGCCCAGGCGGACCGGCATGTGGAAGATTTCCTCGGCCAGTTCGACCGCACCTTCCATTTTCGCTGTGCCCCCGGTCAGCACGATGCCGGCCGGGATCAGGTCTTCGTAGCCGCTGCGGCGCAGTTCGGCCTGGATCAGGGTGAACAGCTCGTCGTAACGAGGCTCTACCACTTCGGCCAGGGCCTGACGCGACAGCTCGCGAGGTGGACGGTCGCCCACGCTCGGCACTTTGATGGTTTCGCCTGCACCGGCCAGTTTGGCCAGCGCACAGGCATAACGAATCTTGATTTCTTCGGCGTACTGGGTCGGAGTGCGCAACGCCATGGCGATGTCGTTGGTCACCTGATCACCCGCAATCGGAATGACCGCCGTGTGGCGAATGGCGCCTTCGGTGAAGATCGCGATGTCGGTGGTGCCGCCACCGATGTCCACCAGGCACACACCCAGTTCTTTCTCGTCATCGGTCAGCACGGAATACGCCGAGGCCAGCTGCTCGAGGATGATGTCGTCGACTTCCAGACCGCAGCGACGCACGCACTTCTCGATGTTCTGCGCCGCGTTCACTGCGCAGGTCACCACGTGGACCTTGGCTTCCAGACGTACGCCGGACATGCCCAGGGGCTCACGCACGCCTTCCTGGTTATCGATCACGTAATCCTGAGGCAGGGTGTGCAACACGCGCTGGTCGGCAGGAATGGCCACCGCCTGAGCAGCATCGAGCACACGCTCCAGGTCCGCAGAGCTGACTTCACGATCACGAATCGCCACGATGCCGTGCGAGTTCAGGCTGCGAATGTGGCTGCCTGCAACGCCCACGAATGCCGAGTGGATACGGCAGCCGGCCATCAGCTGAGCTTCTTCGATTGCGCGCTGGATCGACTGCACGGTCGACTCGATATTCACCACCACGCCCTTTTTCAGGCCGCGGGAGGGATGGGTACCGATACCCACGATTTCCAGCGAGCCATCGGCCGCGACTTCGCCTACCAGTGCCACCACCTTGGAGGTACCGATATCCAGCCCGACGATCATTTTGCCGCTTTGCACATTTGCCATGGTCCTGCCTCTTATCAATTCTTCGCGACGGCGGGTTTTTCCGTCGCCGGCGCTGCCTGTTCGCGCCAACCGACCGCAAGGCCGTTGGAGTAACGCAAGTCGACGCGCGCGATATTCGTTATTTGGTCTTTCAGCGTTTTGTCGTAAATCGCGATGAAGCGGCGCATTTTTTCGACAAGGTGGTCGCGTCCAAGCAACAATTCGATACCCGGGCCAGCACTACCGGCACCTGTTGTCAGGAACCAGCTGCCACGCTCGCGCAGTTCCAGGCGCACGATGGAGAAGCCCAGCGGGCGCAACATCTGACTCAACACCTGATACTGCTGCATCACCTGCTGCTGGGCCCGCTGCGGGCCGAACAACTGGGGAAGATGTTCGTAATTGGACAGTTCACGCGGTGTGAAAGCCTGCCCCTGGTTATTCAACAGCGCTTCATCGCCCCAACGGGCAACCGGCAATTGCTCTTCAAGACGAATCACTACCTGATCCGGCCATACACGACGGACCTCGGCGTGCGCGATCCATGGCATCTGCTCAAGCTCGGTGCGCATGGCCGCCAGATCGATCTTGAAAAAGCTCGACGCCACATAAGGCGCAATCCGCTGCTGCACAGCCTGCTGGCTGATGTAACTCAAATCGCCCTGCACGTTGATGCGGGTGATCGGGCGGTCGGCGTACGGCAGCAGACGCTGTGCCGCCTCATAAGTACCGAAGCCCAGAACCACCAACAGCACGGGCCAGAGCAGACGCTTCAGAAAACTGAAGTTGGCCTTGGGCAGGCGCGCCGACAAGGGCTCCTTGGCCACCATACGGCTGGCGCCGCGCGGCACCGGCTTGTTGCGGCCGGGTGCAGGTGGCTGAGGACGTGTCGACGGGCCGTACATGCCTTAACCCCTCGCCTGAACGCTGTCGGCCAGGATCGCCAACACCAGTTGTTGAAAATCCAGACCTGCCGCACGGGCCGCCATAGGCACCAGACTGTGATCGGTCATGCCCGGTACAGTATTGACTTCCAGTAACCAGAACTTGCCTTGTGCGTCCTGCATGACATCCGTGCGCGCCCACCCTGCAATGCCGATGGCTTCGCAAGCACGTGCTGCAAGTTGTTTGAGTTCCTGTTCCTGCGCATCGCCAAGTCCGCACGGAATCCGATACTGGGTATCGGACGCCAGGTACTTGGCATCGTAATCATAAAAACTGTGAGGAGTGCCCAGGCCGATGGGAGGCAACACCTGGCCACGCAGAGACGCCACAGTGAACTCAGGTCCCTGAATCCATTGTTCGACTAATACTTGCGAATCGTAGGTACTGGCGGCTTTCCAGGCGGCGATCAATTCATCGACGCTGTTCACCTTTGCCATACCGATACTTGAACCTTCATGGGCCGGTTTGACGATCAAAGGCAAGCCCAGTTCCGTCGCCGCGCAAATACAATCACTCTCGTTTTCAAGAACGGCATGCGCCGGTGTAGCAAGGCCGAGACTCTGCCAGACCTGCTTGGTGCGCAACTTGTCCATCGCCAGCGCAGAAGCCAGTACGCCACTGCCGGTATAAGGGATTTCCAGGCATTCCAGCAGGCCTTGCATGGTGCCGTCTTCACCGCCGCGTCCGTGCAGAACAATAAAGGCACGGTCGATTTTCTCGCTGACCAGTCGCTGCAGGAAGTCATCGCCCACATCGATGCCGAACGCATCCACACCAGCCTCGAGCAACGCGCCGAGCACGGCATTACCCGAGTTCAGCGAGACCGCACGCTCGGCACTCTTGCCACCGAAGAGCACGGCGACACGGCCGAAGCTTTTCGGCTCGAGTGTCGAGCGCAGGGACGACTGGGCAACGGCTGTCATTTCAGCTTCCCTTCGGTGGAGGCCACTTTGGCACCGGCGAACAGCGGGCTCTTGAGTAACTGCGGTGCGAGACCAGCGATGTCACCGGCGCCCTGACACAACAGGATGTCGCCGGCACGCAGCAACGGCTTGACCAGCGGCGCCAGCTCTACACCGCGTTCGATGTAGATCGGGTCCAGCTGGCCGCGCTGACGAATGCTGTGGCACAGGTTGCGGCTGTCCGCACCGGGAACAGGCTCTTCACCGGCCGGGTAGACTTCCATCAACAACAGAACATTGGCTTCGGCCAGGACCTGCACGAAGTCGTCGTACAGGTCACGGGTGCGGCTGAAACGGTGTGGCTGGTAAACCATTACCAGACGACGATCAGGCCAGCCGCCACGCACAGCGTTAATCACGGCTGCGACTTCGCGCGGGTGGTGACCGTAGTCATCGACCAGCATCACGTGACCACCGTCGACCGGCAGCTCGCCGTAAACCTGGAAGCGCCGACCGACGCCCTGGAACCCGGAAAGGCCCTGAACGATGGCCTCGTCGCTGACACCCTCATCAGTGGCGATGGCAATGGTCGCCAGCGAGTTGAGTACGTTGTGATTGCCGGGCATGTTCACCGACACATCCAGCGGCTCGCGGTCGCGGCGCAGTACGGTGAAGAAGGTCAGCATGCCGTCCTGACGCACATTGATTGCGCGTATATCGGCAGACTCGCTGAAGCCGTAGGTCAGCGTCGGACGCTTGACCAGCGGCAGAATCTCACGCACCACCGGGTCGTCGATGCACATGACTGCCAGCCCGTAGAACGGCAGGTTGTGCAGGAACTCGACGAAGGTCTTCTTCAGTTTGTTGAAGTCGCCTTCGTAGGTCGCCATGTGATCGGCGTCGATATTGGTGACCACTGCGACCAGAGGCTGCAGGTGCAGGAAGCTGGCGTCGCTTTCATCAGCTTCGGCAATCAGGTAACGGCTGGTGCCCAGCTGCGCATTGGTGCCTGCGGCGTTGAGACGGCCGCCAATCACGAAGGTCGGGTCCAGGCCGCCAGCAGCGAACACCGAGGCGATCAGGCTGGTGGTGGTGGTCTTGCCGTGCGTACCGGCAACGGCGATGCCGTGGCGATAACGCATCAGCTCGGCGAGCATCTCGGCACGCGGTACGACCGGGATGCGACGCTCCAGGGCAGTGGCCACTTCCGGGTTGGAGGTGTTGACGGCGCTGGACACCACCAGTACGTCGGCACCGATGGTGTTCTCGGCACGATGGCCGACAAAAATCTGCGCGCCGAACGATTCCAGGCGCTCAGTCACGGCCGAACCCTTCAGGTCGGAGCCCGAGACTTCGTAGCCCAGGTTCAACAACACCTCAGCGATCCCGCACATGCCTACGCCGCCGATACCGACGAAGTGGATACGACGGATACGGCGCATTTCAGGTTGTGGCATGGCGCGTTGATTCTCAACCATGGGCCACCTCCACGCAGACGTTGACGACGGTGCGGGTTGCATCAGGCTTGGCCAGGCTGCGTGCAGTGCGGGCCATGCTGTTTAATTGTTCGGGTTGCATCAAAACCTCTTTCAGGCGTGCTGCCATCTCGGCGGCGCCAGTTGTCGCTTGCGGCATGACGAAGGCTGCGCCTTCGCGAGCCAGATAGTCAGCGTTACGTGACTGATGGTCATCAATCGCGTGGGGCAGCGGTATCAGCAACGACGGCAGGCCGGCGGCGGCCAGTTCGCTGATGGTCAATGCGCCTGCGCGGCAGACCACCAGATCGGCCCAGCCATAGGCTTGGGCCATGTTCTGGATGAACGGCGCAACCTGCGCCTCGACGCCCACGTTGCGATAGCGCTCGGCGGTGACTGCGTCATGATTCTTGCCCGACTGATGAAAGACTTCGGGCTGGATGTCCTGAGGCAGCTGAGACAGCGCCTCGGGCAGTAATTTGTTCAACGGCTCCGCGCCCAGGCTGCCGCCCAGTACCAGCAGACGAGCCTTGCGTCCGGCCAGTGCCTGACGCGGTGTTTCCAGAAACAGCTCGACACGCACCGGGTTGCCGGTGGTGCGACGCTTGGACGAATCCGCAAAAGTGTTCGGGAACGCTTCGCACACCCGGCTGGCGAACGACGCCAGACTGCGGTTGGCGGTACCGGCCACGGCGTTCTGCTCGTGAATGATCAACGGTACGCCTGCCAGCTTCGCCGCCAGACCGCCGGGGCCAGTGACGTAGCCGCCAAAGCCGACCACGCAGACCGGTTTCACCTGACGCACGACTTTGCGTGCCTGCATCAGGGCCTTGAGCAACATCAAAGGCGCCTTGAGCAGCGACAAGCGGCCTTTGCCACGCAGACCGGTGACGTTGATCAGGTGCAGCGTCAGACCGGCCTGCGGTACCAGTTCGTTTTCGATACCGCGCGGCGTGCCCAGCCAGTGGACCTTGTAGCCGCGTGCCTGGAACTCGCGCGCGCAGGCCAGCGCCGGGAATACATGCCCGCCGGTCCCGCCCGCCATGATCAGCACGTTAGCGTCCATGGGGCGTCTCCTCGGCGAAGTCGCTTTCCTTGAACTCGGCCTCTTCACTGCCCATGTTGTTGCGCGATTCCCACTCGATGCGCAGCAGCAGCCCGAGGCTCGCGCAGCAGATCACCAGCGAGCTGCCGCCGTAGCTGAGGAACGGCAGGGTCAGGCCCTTGGTGGGTAGCAAGCCGACGTTTACACCAATGTTGATCAGGAACTGACCGATCCACAGGAACGACAGACCGTAGGCCACGTAGGCACCGAAGAACTGCTTGGCGCGCTCGGCCCACATGCCGATGTACATGCCGCGAATACTGACGAACAGGAACAGCGCGACGGTGATCAGCGAACCCACGACGCCCAGCTCTTCTGCAAGGACCGAGAACACGAAGTCGGTGTGCGCTTCCGGCAGATAGAACTGCTTCTGCACGCTGTTGCCCAGCCCGACGCCGAACCACTCGCCGCGACCGAAGGCGATCAGCGCCTGGGTCAATTGATAGCCGGAACCGAACTGGTCGGCCCACGGGTCGGTAAAGTTGGTCAGACGCGCCATCCGGTAAGGTTGGGCCTGGACCAGCACCACCACGGAAGCGACCGCCAGTACCACCATCAGCGAGAAGCGGAACAGGCCGACCCCGCCAAGAAACAGCATGGCCGCCGCCGCGCCCATCATGACCACGGTGGCACCGAAGTCAGGCTCCATGAGCAGCAGACCGGCCATCGGCAGCAGCACGATGAACGGCTTGAAAAAACCCATCCAGCTTTCGCGAACTTCCTGCTGCTGACGGATCAGGTAACCAGCAAGGAAGATCACCACAAACACCTTGGCGATTTCCGAGGGCTGCACGTTGAACGCGCCGAAGCCGATCCAGCGCATCGAACCGTTCACCTCACGCCCGATCCCAGGCACCAGTACCAGCAGCAACAGGCCGAACGCACCGAGCAGCATCATCCAGCCCAGGCGCTGCCAGGTGGCCACCGGAATCATCATGGTCACGCCGCAGGCACCCAGGCCGATCAGCAGATAAACCAGGTGACGGGTCATCATGTACAGCGTGTTGCCCGACTGCACTGCGGCCACTTCCGAAGAAGCCGAGGTAATCATTACCAGGCCAAGGCCGAGCAGCGCCAGGCAGCCGACCAGCATCGGGAAATCGAGGTCGATGCCGCGCCCGCTGATCAGTGGCGATGGATAAGGCTTGATCACACCGAAGATCATGACAAGCACTCCACTGCCTGCGCGAACACACGTCCGCGCTCTTCATAATTCTTGAACATGTCCAGACTGGCGCATGCAGGAGAAAGCAATACGGCGTCGCCACGTTGCGCCAGTTTTGCGCTGTGCTCGACAGCCGCCTGGACGGTATCGACACGCACCAGCGCAACGGCGTCGCCCAATGCCTGGGCAATCAGCTCGGCATCACGCCCAAGCAGTACCGCCGCGCGGCAATGCCTGGCGACTGGCGCACGCAAACCGCTGAAGTCAGCGCCTTTGCCATCGCCGCCGGCGATCAGCACCAGCTTGCCGTCGATATCCGAGCCCAGCCCTTCGATGGCAGCCAGTGCGGCACCGACATTGGTGGCTTTGGAGTCGTTGTAGTAATGAACGCCTTCGTGCTCGCGCAGCCACTGGCAGCGATGCTCCAGGCCGGTGAATTCACGCAGGCTGGCGAGCATGGCGTCGAACGGCAGGCCGACTGCATGCCCGAGCGCCAGGGCGGCAAGCGCGTTGGCCTGGTTGTGCGCACCGCGCACTTTCAGCTCACGCACCGGCATGAGGTTTTCAAACTGGAACGCCAGGTACTTTTCGCCGTTCTCTTCACGCAGGCCGAAACCATGGAAGTCGGGCTTGTTGAGGCCGAATGTCCAGCACGGCAGGCCTTCGCCAATCAGCGGACGGGACAGCGCATCCTGACGATTGACCACCACTTGCCGCGCGCCACGGAAAATCCGGTGCTTGGCCAAGTGGTAGGCAGGCAGGCCACTGTAGCGGTCCATGTGGTCTTCGCTGATATTCAGCACGGTCGCCACTTCAGCATTGAGCTGGTCGGTGGTTTCGAGCTGAAAGCTGGAAAGCTCCATCACGTACAGCTCGACATCGTCGCTGAGCAGGTCCAGCGCCGGAGTGCCGAGATTGCCGCCCACCGCCACACGCTTTCCAGCGGCAGCGGCCATCTCGCCGACCAGCGTGGTCACGGTGCTTTTTGCATTCGAGCCGGTAATGGCAATCACCGGCGCCTTCGCGTAACGCGCGAACAGTTCGATGTCGCCCGACAGTTTGACGCCGCGTGCGTGCGCCTGCTGCAGGGCCGGGGTCGCCAGGGCCAGACCGGGGCTGACATACAGCTCATCGGCACGGCAGAGGAAATCCACGTCCAGCTCGCCACAACGCACTTCCACCTGCGGATAGTCGCGACGCAAGGTCGCCAGCTCAGGAGGATTCTCCCGCGTGTCGGCCACAGCAAAGGACACGCCCTGGTTCGCCAGGAAGCGAACCAGAGACATGCCGCTTTTGCCTAGACCCACGACAATGCGGAAGCGGTCGGAAACGATCAGGGACACTCGTTCTACCTCAGTTTCAGCGTGGCAAGGCCAATGAGCACCAGAATCACGGTGATGATCCAGAAACGGACGATCACACGTGGCTCGGGCCAGCCTTTGAGTTCAAAGTGGTGGTGGATCGGCGCCATGCGGAATACGCGGCGGCCGGTAAGTTTGAAAGACGCAACCTGAATGACCACTGAAAGGGTTTCCATCACGAACACGCCGCCCATGATGAACAGGACCATTTCCTGACGAACGATCACCGCCATGGTGCCCAGCGCCGCGCCGAGCGCCAGCGCACCGACGTCGCCCATGAACACCTGCGCCGGATACGTGTTGAACCAGAGGAACCCCAGCCCGGCGCCAATCAGCGCGCCAGAAAACACAATCAGCTCGCCCGCCCCCGGCACGTAGGGAATCAGCAGGTATTCAGCGAATTTCACGTTACCTGACAGGTAGCAGAAGATGCCCAATGCACCGCCCACCATCACCGTTGGCATGATCGCCAGACCGTCCAGGCCGTCAGTCAGGTTGACTGCGTTGCTGGAGCCGACGATCACGAAATAGGTCAGTACGATGAAACCGATACCCAGCGGGATGCGCACATCCTTGAGCATCGGCACGATCAGCGTGGTTTCGGTTGCCGACGGCGCAGTCGTATAAAGGAAGATCGCGGCACAGAGGCCGAATACCGACTGCCAGAAATACTTCCAGCGGCTCGGCAGGCCCCGCGAATTCTTTTCGATCACCTTGCGGTAGTCATCGACCCAACCGATCGCGCCGAACAGGAAGGTCACCAGCAACACGACCCACACGTAACGGTTGCTCAGGTCAGCCCACAGCAGCGTACTGATACCAATGGACGACAGGATCAGCGCCCCGCCCATGGTCGGCGTGCCGGACTTGGACAGGTGCGACTGCGGACCGTCGTTACGCACCGACTGACCGATCTGACGCATCTGCAGGGTGCGGATCATCCACGGCCCCAGGCACAGCGACAGCGTCAGTGCAGTGAGCACGCCAAGAATCCCGCGCAATGACAGGTACTGAAAGACCGCGAAGCCTTTGTAGAACTGTTGTAAAAACTCGGCCAACAGCAGCAGCATTAATGTTTCTCCAGGCTAGAACCGCACAAGGCAGCCACGACGTGTTCCATCGCAGCGCTACGCGAGCCCTTGATCAGTAAAGTGGTATCGGGGTCCTGCTCGGCGCCCAGCGCCGCAATCAGTTCAGCCTGACTGGCAAAGTGGTAAGCGTGCTCGCCAAAGGCGCTGACGGCGTGAGTCATCAACGGGCCGACGGCATACAGCGCCGAGACCTTGCCAGCGGCATAGGCACCGACTTCGCGATGGCCCTGCTCGGCCCAGTCGCCCAGCTCGCCGATATCGCCCAGCACCAGTACGGTACGACCGGTGAAGCCGGTGAGGATGTCGACGGCCGCGTTGATCGAGGCAGGGTTGGCGTTGTAGGTATCATCAATGACGCGCGTGCCATTGCTGGCGATTTGCGCCACGGCACGGCCCTTGACCGGCTGCACGTTGTTCAGCCCGGTAACGATCCCTTCCAGCGGCACACCCATTGCGCAGCCGGCAGCCGCAGCGGCCAGGGCGTTGGAAACGTTGTGCGTGCCGAGCAGGTTCAGCTGAACCCGGGCGGTGCCGAGCGGGCTGTTGATGGTGAAAGCCGGGCAGCCCCGAGCATCACGACTGAGCTCGCTGGCGTACACATCCGCTGCAGAGTCGGTCAGTGCGAAGGTCAGGACATTGCGATTGCCGGCGCGCTTGCGCCAGATCGGGAACGCTTTGTCTTCCAGATTCAAGACTGCAGTGCCACCCGCGTCGAGACCTTCCAGAATCTCGCCCTTGGCTTCGACAATCCTGTCCGGGCCGCCAAACTCGCCAACATGGGCGGTGCCGGCGTTGGTAATCATCGCAACGTGCGGCTTGGCAAGGCTCACGGTGTAGGCAATCTCGCCAACCCGCGATGCACCCAGTTCGATCACAGCGGACGTGAATTCGGGAGCCAGTTCCAGCAGCGTCAGTGGAACGCCCAATTCGTTGTTCAGGTTGCCTCGGGTCGCCAGCACAGGGCCGCGCGTGCGCAGGATGCTCGCGAGCATCTCCTTGACCGTGGTTTTGCCACTCGACCCGGTGACGGCAGCAACCGGCCGGTCGACGAACGCATTGCGATTCATGGCACCCAGCTGGGCAAGTGCCTTGCGGGTATCCAGCACGAGCAGTTGCGGCAAGGCGGTGCCCTGCACTTCGCGCTCGACCAGAGCCCCGACCGCACCTTTGGCAGCCACTTGGTCGAGGTATTCATGACCGTCGAAACGCGGGCCGGTCAGGGCCACGAACAGTTGCCCAGGCTGGATGCCACGACTGTCGGTGCTCACGCCGGCAAAGCTGCAGTCGCCGCCGACCAGACGGGCGTCGAGTGGTACAACCAGTTCGCGGAAGGTCATTGGCTTAAGCATTCGCAGGCTCCCATACGGCAAGCGCACTGGCGGCTTCTTGCAAATCGGAGAACGGCTGCCGCTGACCGTTGATTTCCTGGTAGTCCTCGTGGCCCTTGCCAGCAAGC
Organism: Pseudomonas sp. MEJ108; assembly: GCF_030208985.1. Taxonomy (NCBI): domain Bacteria; kingdom Pseudomonadati; phylum Pseudomonadota; class Gammaproteobacteria; order Pseudomonadales; family Pseudomonadaceae; genus Pseudomonas; species Pseudomonas sp. MEJ108. Next base: position 40,950 of record NZ_JARVSW010000020.1, on the reverse strand, counting down.
ACCACCACGTCATCAGCATTGGCGCTGGCAATCAGCTCGGCAATGGCCTGACCGCGACCTTCGATGAAACGCACCTTGTCCGCAGCAACGAAGCCAGGGCGTATATCGTCAAAAATACTGACAGGCGATTCGGAGCGCGGATTGTCATCAGTGACCCATACGCCGTCGGCCAGACGCTCGACCACTCCAGCCATCAACGGACGCTTGCCACGGTCACGATCACCGCCGCAGCCGAACAGGCACAACAAGCGGCCCTTGGCGTGCGGGCGCAGTGCTTCAAGTACTTTTTCCAGCGCGTCCGGGGTGTGCGCGTAATCCACGACCACCAGAGGCTTGTCGGCACCCCCCAGACGCTGCATGCGTCCGACCGGGCCTTCGAGTTTCGGCAGCGCCTTGAGAATTTCGTCCAGCGCGTAATCCAGGCCCAGCAGCGCGCCGACCGCAGCCAGCACATTGCTCAGGTTGAAACGACCCAGCAGGCTGCTGCGCAGGAAATGCTCGCCCTGCGGCGTGACCAGCGTGGCACGCACGCCATCGTCATCGAACTTCGCATCGCGGCAATACAGGTAGGCCGAACTGTCCAGCTGGCTGTAGGTGATCAACCGCGACTCTTGTTTGACCGCGGCCAGTTCACGACCGAAGTCGTCATCCAGGTTGATCACCCGGCATTTCAGATCGGACCATGCGAACAGCTTCGCCTTGGCGGCAGCGTAGGCCTCCATGGTGCCGTGATAATCCAGATGGTCACGGGACAGATTGGTCAGCACCGCCACATCAAAGGCCAGCGCCGTAGCGCGTCCCTGATCAAGACCGTGGGACGAGACTTCCATCGCCACTGCGCGCGCACCGGCCTTTCTCAGGTCGGTCAGCGTCGCCTGCACGGCAATCGGGTCGGGCGTGGTGTGGCGACCGCTTTGCAGCGAGCCGTAGAAACCGGTGCCCAAGGTACCGACGATCCCGCAACGCTGGCCGAGGACATCAAGCGCCTGGGCCACCAGTTGGGTCACGCTGGTCTTGCCGTTGGTGCCGGTAACACCGACCAGATTCAGACTGCGGCTCGGATCGCCATAGAAGCGACCGGCGATGGCGGACAACTGCCCGGCGAGCCCCTTGACCGGGATCAGCGGCACGTCGGTGATCGGCAGCACGGTCGACCCTTCGACTTCATAGGCTACGGCAGCTGCGCCACGCTTGAGCGCGTCGGCGATATGCGCGCGGCCATCGACCTTGATGCCCGGCACTGCCAGAAACAGGTCGCCCGGGCGCACATTGCGGCTGTCGAGGGTCAACTCGCGAATCAGCGCATCGCGGTCGGTGTGAGCGAAAATCTTGCTCAGATTAAAGGCCATCAACCACGCCCTCCTTTGGCTGCCGGTGCGGCGTTGACTTGTTCAGGTGGCGCAAGGTTGTCCGGCGTCACGTTCATCAGACGCAACGTGCCGGACATGACCTTGCTGAATACCGGGGCCGAAACCAGACCACCGTAGTAACCACCCTTGCTCGGCTCGTCGATGACAACCACGATGGCGTAACGCGGGTTACTCATCGGGCCGAAACCGGCGAACAGCGAGCGATAGGAATTTTCCGCATAGCCCTTGGTGCCAATGGACGTCTTGCGCGCCGTACCACTCTTGCCGCCAACGTGGTAGGACGGCACACGGGCGCGATAGACGCCGCGTGGGTCCTCGATAACCTGCTGCAACATGCCTTGCAGGGTCTTCGCGGTTTTCTCAGGAATGGCCTGGGTCGACTCCGGCTCTTTATCTGTTTTCAGGATGGTCAACGGCACGATGCGGCCATTGTTGGCCAGCGCGCCGTAGGCATGCACCAGCTGCAAGGCCGTGACCGACAGACCGTAGCCATAGGACAGCGTGGCGGTTTCGGCCTTGCGCCATTCGCGGTAGTTGGGCAGGTTGCCGACGCGCTCGCCAGGGAAGCCGAGGCCGGTGTACTGACCGAAACCGACGCGCTGCATGGCACGGAAGATCGCCTCACCGCCCACATCAAACGCAACCTTGCTCATGCCGACGTTACTGGAGTTGATCAGAATGCCGGTCAGATCGAGGATCGGGCCTTCGGTCTTGGTCACGTCACGAATCGTGTATTTGCCGATCTGCAGGGTGCCCGGATAAACCTCGACCTTGTCGGTCGGCTTCCAGCGGCCACTGTCCAGCGCTGCGGTCATGGAGATCGGCTTCATGGTCGAACCGGGTTCGAACACGTCGATGATGGCCCGGTTGCGCATGGCGGCAGGCACCATGGTGCGACGGTTGTTCGGGTTATAGGTCGGCTGGTTGACCATCGCCAGAACCTCACCGGTCTTGACGTCCATGATCACCATGCTGCCGGCCTTGGCCTCGTTCTCGACGATGGCATTGCGCAGTTCACGGGTCGCCAGGTACTGCAGGCGCAGGTCAATAGACAAAGCCAAGGTCTTTCCGGCCTTGGCATTCTTGGTGACCTGAACATCCTTGATCAGTCGGCCGCGCCGGTCCTTGATGACCTGACGCTTGCCGGGCACACCGGCGAGCCAGTCGTCATAGGCCAGCTCGACGCCTTCCCGGCCATGGTCGTCAAGGTCGGTAAAGCCGACCATGTGTGCAGTGACATCGCCGGCCGGATAAAAGCGGCGGAACTCTTCGATGCCGTAAACGCCGGGCACTTTCAGATCGATGACCGACTGACCCTGTTCCGGCGTGAGGCCACGGACCAGGTAGATGAATTCCTTGTTCGCCTGCGAGTCCAGACGCTCAGTCAATGCCTTGAGATCCTGACCCAGCGCGGCGGCCAGCATCGGCCACTTGGACTTGTCCTGCTGCATTTCACGCGGGTTGGCCCACAGCGTGGTCACCGGCGTACTGACGGCCAGCGGCTCGCCGTTACGGTCGGTGATCAGACCACGGTGCGCCGGAATAGGGATATGCCGAAGGCTGCGTGCATCGCCCTGCTCCTTGAGAAAGGTATGGTCGATGACCTGCAGGTCGACGATGCGCCAGCAAATGGCGAGCACGAGGGACACCAGCAGCCCTACGACTACGCGAAAGCGCCACGGATAAAGAGCGCCATCGAGCTTCATCATGGCGCCACCATCCGCACTTCGGCAGCGCTCGGGATGCGCATCTTCAGCTGTTCGGTGGCCAGAGTTTCGATACGGCTATGCGCAGTCCAGGTGCTCTGCTCAAGAATCAGCCGGCCCCACTCTGCCTGCGCCTTGTCGCGCACGCTCATTTCCGAATACAGCGAGTTGAGCAGTTGACGATTCCAATGTGCACTATAGGAAACGCCAATCGCCGAAATCAGGACAGCAATGAACAGCAGCAGCATAATGAAACTGCCGCCGGGCAGAGGCTTCAGAAACAGACGGCTCACCTGAGCTTCTCCGCTACACGCATGACAGCACTGCGCGAGCGCGGGTTGGCTTTGGTTTCGGCATCCGAGGCGAATTGAGCCTTGCCGTGAATTTTGATTTTCGGTTCGAACGGTTTGAACTGGATCGGCAGATTGCGCGGCATGTTGTCGGCTTCGCCCTTGGCGAGCTTGCGCATGAACAGCTTGACGATGCGATCTTCCAGCGAATGAAAGCTGATGACGACCAGACGGCCACCCACTTCCAGCACATCCAGTGCCGCTTCAAGGCCGGCTTCCAGATCGCCCAGTTCATTGTTTACGTGAATACGCAGGCCCTGAAAGGCACGCGTTGCCGGATTCTTGCCCTTTTCCCAGGCAGGGTTGGCGACCTTGAGCACTTCTGCCAGATCGGCTGTGCGCTCGAAAGGCTGGACTTCGCGACGCGCAACGACCGCATTGGCCATCCGCTTGGCAAACCGCTCTTCGCCGTATTCCTTGAAGACGCGGGCAATTTCTTCAGCCGGTGCAGTTGCGATGAACTCGGCGGCGCTTACGCCACGGGCGGGGTCCATGCGCATATCCAGAGGACCGTCGTTCATGAAGCTGAAACCGCGCTCTGGATCATCCAGCTGCGGGGACGACACGCCCAGATCCAGCAGAATGCCACTGACCTTGCCGGCCAAACCGCGCTCCTGAGTTTCGGATCCCAATTCGGCAAAGCTGCGCTGCACAATGACAAAGCGGCCGTCTTCGGCCGCTAGCGCTTGCCCGGTGGCAATCGCTTGAGGGTCCTTGTCGAATCCCAGAAGCCGACCATCGGGGCCCAGCTGGCTGAGTATCAGACGACTATGCCCGCCACGTCCGAACGTGCCGTCCAGATAGCAGCCATCGGCGCGCACCGCGAGAGCCTCCACGGCTTCTTCAAGCAGCACGGTGATGTGGGTAAAGCCGCTATTCATAGTCACAGGATCAAATCACGTAATTCGTCGGGCATCGCGCCAGGTTTTTGAATGGCAGCCAGGTCAGCGTCAGCAAGAGCGTTCCAGGCGTCCTCGTCCCACAGTTGAAACTTGTTGAGCTGGCCCACCAACATCACGCGCTTGTCGAGCTTCGCGTATTCGCGAAGACGTGGCGGCACCAGAAAACGCCCGCTGCCATCGAGTTCCAGATCGACAGCATTACCAATCAGAAGCCTTTGCAGACGACGGTTTTCTTCACGAAACGTCGCCAGATCACGAAGTTTTGCCTCTATCAGCTCCCATTCGGAAAGCGGGTAAAGGCAAAGGCATGGATCAACGGCATCAATGGTCACGATAAGTTGGCCGGCGCTACGCGAATCCAACTCGTCACGGTACCGGCTCGGCATAGCGAGACGGCCCTTGGCATCGAGATTGATCGCATTGGCACCACGGAACACAGGCGCATTCTCCGAATATTAGCTTTTTGCGCTAAAAAAACCCACTTCGTGCCACTTTCTGCCACTTGCGCACACTATAGGAACGCGCCCACCACACCGTCAAGGCACGGTCTTAAGGAAAACCCTTACATTTCGGAGATTTAGGAGAGGCATTGGGGATAAAAGGGTAATTTTGCGAAGGATCCGACGGATAAATCCCACGCAACTCAAATCGTTGCGATTCGAAGTTAATGTAATTTATGAGCTGTAAGATTTTTTTGGTATTACGGAGGGGTTTTGCTGCTTGAAACGAAGGGGAAGAAAAAAGGTGGAGAGTCGATCTGTAAGCCGGGTTCTGTCGAGAACAGTCATTCCTCTACGACGGCCATCACTGGACGTCTTTAGCAACCTACCCGGTTCCAGCGCGGGCCACGCCTAGGAACCCTATTTGGTCTTGCTCCGAGTGGGGTTTACCTTGCCACGAACTGTTACCAGACGTGCGGTGCGCTCTTACCGCACCTTTTCACCCTTACCGGCACCGAAGTGCTTAGGCGGTTATTTTCTGTGGCACTTTCCGTAGGCTCACGCCTCCCAGGCGTTACCTGGCACTCCGCCCTATGGAGCCCGGACTTTCCTCCCCCCCTTGTTGCGGAACAACAAGAGGCAGCGACTGTCCAATCGACTCTCCGCCGACAAGGTTAGCGGCACACGCCATCAAGAACAAGCTTTAATAGCATGCGTGTCCCGGTTGTCCCTTTCAAAAGCAGCGTGTTACTCCTTCTGTTTTTCCAGCGCCACCTGATACAGCAGGTTCTTGCGCACGCCGGTTATTTCGGCAGCCAGCGCTGCGGCGCGCTTGAGCGGCATCTCGGCAAGCAGCAAATCCAGCACCCTGCGGGCCTCATCACCGATGACGTCCTCGTCATCCGGCGGCGTCCAGCCCGCCACCAGCACGACGCACTCGCCACGCTGCTGATTACTGTCGGATTCGACGAACGCCCGCAGCTCACCTAAAGGCAGACCCTTGAGGGTTTCGAAAGTTTTGGTTATTTCACGCGCCAGCAACGCCTGACGGTCAGCACCGAAGACCAGTTCCATATCCTGCAGACACTCCAGGATGCGGTGCGGCGCCTCATAATAGATCAGCGTGCGCGGCTCTTCCCTGACACGCTCAAGCCTGGCCTTGCGACCGGCAGACTTGGCCGGAAGAAAGCCTTCGAAAATGAATCGATCCGACGGCAGCCCGGCCGCAGACAGCGCTGCGATCAAGGCGCACGCGCCCGGCACCGGTACGACCGGCACACCCGCGGCGCGCGCCTGGCGCACCAGGTGGTAACCGGGATCGGAGATCAGTGGCGTGCCCGCATCGGAAATCAGTGCGACGTCATCACCGGCCAGCAGACGCGTGATGAACCGACTACCCTCATCACGTTCATTATGTTCGTGACAGGCCGCCAATGGCGTAGAGATGCCGAAATGCTGCATCAGCCGTGCGGAATGACGCGTGTCTTCAGCCGCAATCAGCGCGACCTCACGCAACACCTTCAGGGCTCGCACGCTCATGTCGTCCAGATTGCCGATAGGAGTCGCCACTACATAAAGCGAACCCGAAGTGGAATTCGAAACAACCGGAACAGTCAAAACGCAAACCTCGCAGGTTAAAACAGGCACTTGGAAAAAATGCATTGTACAGACTGCGGCCCGGCGGAACGGTTCGCGCGTCAGGATGCCGACAAAAAAGGAATGAAAACATGTTCAGACCCGAGCAAGAAGCGCGGCGCACCTCTCGAATTGAACGATTTGGCCGCCAGATGACCTTAACGCGACTGATATCACGGCTTTAAATACCTTCGACATCGCACCCCGGCCAGCGCTTGGGTACAATCCCCCGTTAATTCGCTCGAGTTTCAGGAACATACCAATGATCGCTTGTCTGCGGCTGCTCTCTGCCCTCTGCCTCGCTGCCCTCCTCGCAGCCTGTGCCAGCTCGCCCTCGTCCAGCCTTGGCGAGCTGCCTCGAACCCCTGATGCCAGTATCGAGCAATTGCTCGAGCAGGCCGCCAGCGCCAAAACACCCGAGCAGGCCGCAACGCTGCGCTTGAGTGCTGCCGATCTGGCCAGCCGCCAGAATGACGCGGGGCGCGCCGCGCAAATCCTCGGACAGGTGCAAATCGATCAACTCAAGCCCGGCTTGCAGGTTTTCGCCAGCACACTGTCCGCTGAGCTGGCGATGGGCCGCAATCAACCCAAGGCAGCGCTGACCGCCCTGAATCATCCAAGCATGCAGCGCCTTGGCGAACTGTCGGTCGAGCAGCAGATTCGCACTCACATGGTCAAGGCACGCGCCCTGGAAGCCGATGGTCAGGCTCTGGCAGCCGCCAACGAGCGGGTTTACGCCGGCCCGCTGCTGCAAGGCACAGACGCCAGCGCCAACAATGACGCGATCTGGACACTGGTCTCCGCCCTGCCTGCCGAGCAACTGCAGAGCACAGCCACCGACGATATGGGCGGCTGGCTGAACCTGGCTCGCTCGATCAAGGGCGCAGGCACGCTCGAGCAGCAACAGGCTGCCATCGACAACTGGAAAGCGCAGAACCCTAAACACCCTGCTGCACTGCAATTGCCTACTGCCCTCGCGCAGCTGCGTGCACTGACCAGCGAGCCGATTACCAAAATCGCCCTGCTGCTGCCGCAGGACGGTCAGTTGGCCGCGGTCGCCAAGGCGTTGCGCGAAGGCTTCATGGCCGCGCACTTCCAGGCTCAGCAAGCAGGCGAGAATCCGCCGGCCATTCAGGTCTTCGACAGCTCGCGAATCACCTCGATGGACGAGTTCTACCGTCAGGCTCAGGCCGCTGGTGTGCAACTGGTCGTCGGTCCGCTGGAAAAGAACCTCGTCAAACAGCTGAACAGCCGTCAGCAGCTGCCTATCACTACCCTGGCGCTGAACTACAGCGACACCAGCAATGAAGGCCCTGCCCAGCTGTATCAGTTCGGCCTGGCCGCCGAAGACGAAGCCCGCGAGGTCGCACGTCGCGCCTGGGCGGACGGCAAGCGCAGCGCCGTAGCGATGGTTCCGAAAGGCGAATGGGGCGACCGCGTGCTGGATGCCTTCCGCAAGAGCTGGCAGGCCAAGGGCGGCACGCTGATCGCTGCAGAGCACGTTGATCAGCCCGTAGAACTGGCACAGCAGGTCGCCGACCTGTTCCAGCTGCGCAACAGCGAAGGCCGCGCGCAACGCCTGCAAAGCACGGCCGGCACTCAGATCGCCGCTCAGCCAAGCCGTCGCCAGGACATCGACTTCATGTTTCTCGCCGCGACCCCGCAACAAGCGCAGCAGATCAAACCCACCATGGTCTTCCAGTACGCAGGTGACGTTCCGGTCTACGCCACTTCGCACCTGTTCACCAACAGCAACGATCACGCGCAATACATGGACCTGAATGGCGTGCGCTTCTGCGAAACGCCGTGGCTGCTGAACGCCGAAGACCCGCTGCGCCAGCAGGTCACCGCGCAATGGCCGCAGGCCGCAGGCAGCCTGGGTCGCCTGTATGCGATGGGTATCGACGCCTATCGTCTGGCACCGCGCCTCGCCCAGCTCAAGGCAATGCCTGACAGCCGCATTGACGGGCTGTCCGGCAGCCTCAGCCTGAACCCTGGCCGTCGCGTCGAACGCCAACTGCCATGGGCCGAATTCGTCGACGGCAAGGTCCAGCGCCTGCCGGACACGGCTCCTTGATGCAACGCAGCACCCGCCAGCAAGCAGGGCGCGAGGCTGAAGCCTTCGCCCTGCAGTTTTTGCAACGACAGGGGCTGCGCCTGATTGAACAAAACTGGTTATGCAAACGCGGCGAGCTTGATCTAGTCATGCTTGACGGCGATACAGTAGTATTCGTCGAAGTTCGCTACCGGCGCCATTCAGGCTGGGGCGGCGCCATGGAAAGCGTCGATTTTCGCAAGCAGGAGAAACTCGTCACGGCCGCACAGCTTTTTCTGCAGCACGCAACGGCCTGGGCCAATCATCCTTGCCGTTTCGACGTGATCGCCATTGAAGGCGAGCCTGGCAATGCCGCACCGCTGAACTGGATCAAGAGCGCTTTTGACAGCTGAGCTGGCGCAGCGGCCCAGCCTGAGCCAGGAATGCAATACGCTACAGCCCTCACCGATTTCGCTATTTGTTTTGCCGGCTGCACACCTTGTGTGCCGGATAGCTCCCGGGAGAACCCGGCGCATCCGCCTCGCCGCCGTACGCTCTAATTAAGGTCACATTGATGGACATGCAATCCCGAATTCGCCGGCTGTTCCAGGCCAGCATCGAAACCAAGCAACAGGCGATGGAAGTCCTAGCACCCTTTATCGAGCAAGCCAGTCAGGTCATGGTCAATGCCCTGCTCAACGAGGGCAAGATGCTCGCGTGCGGCAACGGCGGATCAGCAGGCGATGCACAGCACTTTTCCTCGGAACTGCTCAACCGCTTCGAACGTGAGCGGCCGAGCCTGCCGGCGATTGCACTGACCACCGACAGCTCGACGATCACCTCGATCGCCAACGATTACAGCTACAACGAAATCTTCTCCAAACAGATCCGCGCGCTGGGGCAGCCAGGCGATGTGTTGCTGGCCATTTCCACCAGCGGCAACTCGGCGAATATTATTCAGGCCATCCAGGCCGCACATGATCGCGAAATGATTGTCGTAGCATTGACGGGACGCGACGGTGGCGGCATGGCCTCGCTGCTATTGCCCGAGGATGTGGAGATCCGCGTACCCGCCAATGTCACGGCACGCATACAAGAAGTCCATCTGCTGGCGATCCATTGCCTTTGCGATTTGATCGACAGCCAACTGTTCGGGAGTGAAGAATGACCCCTAATCGTCTCAGCCTACTGGTTCTGACACTGTGCCTCAGCGTCACCGGATGCAGTTCGGTGATCACGGCCACTCGCGAAAAACCGATCGAAGATGATCGCGGCACGCGCACCTTCGGCAGCAAGATCGATGACTCGCTGATCGAAACCAAGGCAGCCGTCAACATCTCCAAGGCCAGCCCTGACCTCGCAGACGGTTCCCACATCGTTGTGACCAGCTTCAACGGCATCGTGCTGCTGGCTGGCCAGACACCGCGTGCCGACCTCAAGGCCATGGCCGAACAGGCCGCCAGCGCGGTTCAGCGCGTCAAGAAGGTCAACAACGAACTGCAGGTGATGGCACCCTCCTCGCTGCTGGCGCGCAACAACGACGCCTGGCTGACGACCAAGATCAAAAGCCAGATGATCGCTGACGCGTCCATCCCCGGCTCGCGCATCAAGGTAGTGACCGAGAACGGCATCGTGTTCCTGCTGGGCCTGGTGACCCAGGACGAAGCCAATCGCGCCACCAACCTGGTACAGGGCGTCTCCGGTGTGCAGAAGATCGTCAAACTCTTCGAGTACATCGACTGACGGGTGACCGACAGGCATGAAAAAGGCGATCCGAAGATCGCCTTTTTTATTGCCCGTTTTTTACTTCACGACCTTCAGACTCGGCCTGCCACTCGGACGTGGCGGTTCGCTGTCTGGCGGAGGCGTATCGTCTTCGATCTCGATCTCGATTTCCTCGCCCTCTTCCATGGAAGGCTCCAGATCGAAAACCATGCCCTGACCGTTCTCGCGGGCATAAATACCCAGGATGGCAGCGACAGGTACGTAAAGCGTGTGCGGCACGCCGCCGAAGCGGCCTTCGAAACTGACCGCTTCGTTATCCATATGCAGATGACGCACGGCACTGGGCGAAACATTCAGGACAATCTGCCCGTCATTGGCAAACCCTTGCGGGACCTGCACCGACGGGTAATCCGCATTGACCAGCACATGCGGGGTGCAATCGTTATCGACGATCCACTCATAGAGAGCACGAACAAGATAAGGGCGACTGGAGTTCATTAACGGCTCCTTAAGCCTTAGCGCATTTCACGTTCGGCAGCAGACAGACTCGTCTGAAAAGCCTCACGCGCAAATTGGCGCTCCATGTAATCAAGCAACGGCTTGGCAGGCCGCGGCAATTCAATACCCAAAATTGGCAAACGCCAGAGTATGGGGAGTAGACAGCAGTCAACGAGACTTAGCTCGTCGCTCATGAAAAAAGCTTTTTCCGCGAACAACGGGGAAACCCCGGCCAGACTCTCGCGAAGCTCCTTGCGCGCCTGAACACGAGCAGGCTCTTTGCTGCGCGTGTCCAGAATCAGGTCGACAAGGCCGCACCAGTCTCTCTGGATACGATGGATCAGCAAACGGCTATTGGCACGGGCAACCGGATAGACGGGCAGCAGAGGCGGATGTGGATAGCGCTCATCCAGATACTCCATCACCACGGTCGACTCGTACAACGCCAGGTCACGATCGACGAGGGTCGGCACGCTGCCGTACGGATTTACTTCAATCAGTTGCGGCGGATGACGACCTGCCACCACTTCAATGATTTCGGCGCTGACACCCTTCTCGGCGAGCACAATGCGTACGCGATGAGAATAGTGGTCGGCGGGGTCGGAGTAGCAGGCCAACCGGTTGGTCACGCCCATGGCGATCCTCCTCGCTTGTTAAAATTTATCGGACAGACGAACGAACGCGCTTCAACGGCGCATCCGATAATGAACGCAACAGGACAGGTGTTCGTCGCGGGCCACAAGATAGCTCATTTACGCGATGTAAATTCCGTAATCTTCGTCGACAGGCGGATAAATTTCACAATATCGACGTAAAACGAGCAGCCCAAAAACACCTTAACCGTAAAACACACGCCCATAAAAAAACGCCCAGCCCCGCGAGGGGATGGACGTTCTTTCTTTGAACGAAGAGCGTATTAACGCTTCGAGTACTGCGGACGCTTACGCGCTTTACGCAGACCGACTTTCTTACGTTCAACTTCACGAGCATCGCGAGTCACGAAGCCTGCTTTACGCAGAGCGCCACGCAGTGTCTCGTCGTACTGCATCAGAGCGCGAGTGATACCGTGGCGGATTGCGCCAGCCTGACCACTTACACCGCCACCGATAACGGTGACGTAGATGTCAAACTTTTCAACTGTCTCGGTCAGTTCCAGCGGCTGACGAACTACCATGCGGGCAGTTTCGCGACCGAAGAAATTGTCCAGGGAGCGGTTGTTGATCGAGATGTTACCAGTACCCGGACGCAGGAAAACGCGAGCGGTTGCGGTCTTGCGACGGCCAGTGCCGTAATTTTGAGTCGCCGACATAATGAACTATTCCGTTAAAACTTCAGTTCTTGGGGCTGCTGAGCAGTATGAGGGTGTACAGCGCCCGCATAGACTTTCAGCTTACGATACATGTCGCGACCCAGCGGGTTCTTAGGCAGCATGCCTTTGACCGCGGTCTCGATCACGCGCTCAGGAGCTTTGGCGATCAGCTTTTCGAAGTTGATCGACTTGATCCCGCCCGGAAAACCGGAGTGTGAGTAGTAGATCTTGTCGGTGGTCTTGGCACCAGTAACGCGGATCTGCTCGGCATTGATCACGACGATGTAGTCGCCGGTATCAACGTGCGGAGTGTATTCCGGTTTGTGCTTGCCACGCAGACGGCTCGCGATTTCGGTGGCCAGACGACCCAGGGTCTGACCAGCAGCGTCGACGACGAACCAGTCGCGCTTAACTGTTTCCGGTTTAGCAGTAAAAGTTTTCATTCTTTATAGCCTCAGGGGCCGCCCTGAAAATTAGACGGCGGATCTTACTGAATAGTGCGTACTTTGACAAGTCAAAGGCAGCCGGAAACAGACGCTATCGGGGGCTCGGGTCAGCGCGTCCGTTATACGGCAAGATTCTTCGGCAGACGGCGCATCACTTCCACTGCAAAGAGCTGGCGGATTATACAGACTGTAAAAATAACCTCAACCGGATTTTTTGTTCACATTCTGTTTATTGCCTGCGGGGCGTGGATTGGCGGATATTTACCCCCCTTAGCACAAAGCCATCATGGATACCCTGCCAAGGAGCCCCACGTAACGAGGCTGGACAGTTTTGGCAAAAAATAAGACGATCCAGCCGTTGCTTGACCATTTACCCATATAAGAATAACGACTATGCCGATCCGACACGCCACTCTTCTGCGCCGCGTAAGCATCCTGACCACGGACAAGATGTTTGCCTCGACCGTCATGCAGGCCAAGGACTTCTTCCATCTGGCGAGCCTGCGCTACAGCAAGCAATTGGGCCACGGCCTGGTGCCCGCCTTCGAAACGCGCCTGGTCAGCCCGGACGGGCTTTCGGTCAGCAGCTTCAGCGACGTCACCCTGCCGGTCGACGGCGCGCTGTGCCAGAGCGACATCATCGTCATCCCGGCCTTTTGGGACGATTTTGATACCCTTTGCCAGCGTTACCCACAGATCCTGCCGTGGTTGCGCGAGCAGCACGCCAACGGTGCCGTACTCTGCGCCGAAGCCACCGGCGTCTACTGGCTTGCCGAAGCCGGGTTGCTGGACGGCAAGGAGGCGACGACCTACTGGCGTTTTTTCAGCGCATTTGCCGAGCGCTATCCCAAGGTCCTGCTCAATCAGGAGAAGCACCTGACCGATGCCGACAACGTGTATTGCGCGGGCGGCACGACCTCAGCCTGCGATCTGTACATTTATCTGATCGAGCGCTTCTGCGGCGCCAATGTCGCCCAGGCCGTCGCCCGCGACATCCTCTATGAAGTGCGGCGCACGTACTCGCCGGGGCGAATCGGTTTTGGCGGTCAGAAGCTTCATCAGGACGTGGTCATTCTGCAGATTCAGCACTGGCTGGAAGAGCACTTTGCCGACAAGTTCCGTTTTGAAGACGTGGCCCGCGAGCACGGCATGAGCATTCGCAATTTCATGCGCCGCTTTCAGACCGCCACAGGCGACAAGCCGCTGCATTACCTGCAACGGCTGCGGATCGAAACAGCAAAGGGATTGCTCTCGGGGACGCGCAAGAGCATCAAGACCATCAGCTACGAAGTAGGCTACGACGACGCCAGCTTCTTTGCCCGACTGTTCCGCCAGCACACCGAGCTGTCACCCAATCAGTACCGGCAACAGTTCGAGAGTCAGAGGGAGAAGCTATAAGCTGCAAGCTGCAAGCTGCAAGCTGCAAGCTGCAAGCTGCAAGCTGCAAGAGCCTGGGCTTTTAGCTTGCGGCTTGCAGCTTGAAACTTGCCGCTGCGACTAGGCCCTGTGCGCCCGCGAGAGGAACTCGTGGGACTGCATTTCCAGCAGACGGCTCAAGGTGCGCTGGAACTCGAACATCAAGCGGCCACCGGTGTACAGGTCCTTCAATTCAACCTCGGCCGAGATGATCAGCTTGACGTTGCGATCGTAGAACTCGTCGACCATGTTGATAAAGCGTCGGGCGATGTCGTCAGTGGCAACGTCCATCTGCTCGACACCGCTGATCAGCACGGCATGGAAGATCTTGCCCAGCTCGATGTAGTCGTTCTGACTGCGCGGGCCGTCGCACAACTCACGGAAGTCGAACCACGCCACATCGTCACAGGTGCGCAGCGCACGGATCTCGCGGTTTTCGATCATCAACACATCGTTTTCGATGGTTTCTGCGCAATCCGGCGTCAGTGCCTTGAAGCTTTTACGCAGACTTTCCTGTGCAACTTCGTTGAGCGGGAAGTGGAACAGTTCGGCCTGCTCCAGATGCCGCAGACGGTAATCGACGCCACTGTCGACGTTGACGATGTCGGTGTTCTGCTTGATCAGCGCGATGGCCGGCAGGAAACGCGCCCGCTGCAGGCCGTCCTTGTACAGACCGTCCGGAACGATGTTGGAAGTCGCCACCAGCGTCACGCCGTTCTTGAACAGCTCTTCCATCAGCGTGCCGAGGATCATGGCATCAGTGATATCGGAGACGAAAAATTCGTCGAAACAGATGACCCGCGCCTCGTCGGAAAAACGCCTGGCGATGATCGTCAGCGGGTTTTTCTCGCCCTTGAGGGTCTTCATCTCTTCGTGCACGCGCTTCATGAAGCGGTGGAAGTGCGTACGGACCTTGTCCTGGAACGGCAGCGCGTCGAAGAACGTATCGACCAGATACGTCTTGCCGCGGCCTACGCCACCCCAGAAGTACAGCCCCTTGACCAGCGTCTGCTCTTTCTTGCCGAACAGTTTGCCGAACAGGCCGGGCTTGCTGTCGTGAGCGGCGATCAGATCGTCGTACAGGCGCTGCAAATGACGCACAGCGTTTTCCTGAGCGGCATCGTGAAAGAAGTCCGGGCGTTTCAGATCAGCTTGATATCGTTCTAGGGGCGTCATAATTCGTTAGCAAGGCAACAAAAACGGGTCGTCACTGTAGCGACGACCCCGGGGATTGGCAATCAGTCCTGTTGGGGAGCGAGCGCCAGCTTGAGCGTTTCGATGGCACTGTCGCGCGCGGCAGCGTCGGCGAATACCGGACTGTCCGCCACACAGGCGCCGTCCAGCCACAACGTGAAGCGATCGTCTTCGCTGCGCAGGTCCAGTTCACCGCCCTGCTGCAACTGCTTGCTGACCACGCCAGCCGCCTTGCCATCGGCAAAATTGCGCGACAACAGCAACTGCTCGCCATCGGCTGCCAGCAGACGGAAACGGAAGCTGCCGTCGTCTTCACGGAAGCTGACGAAACGGGCGCCTTTAGTGGCCTTCTTCTTGCCGGTGTCGGCGTTCTGCACCACGGTACGGAACGACCGCAGGCCCACCGCCTCGCGCAACTCCTCGAGGAAAGGGGTGGCGACACGTCGGGCTTTCTGTGCGCCAGCGAGCAGGATGTCTTCGAGGTCGGCAGGACGCTCGATCAGCCCCAGATACTTTTCACGGGGCTCGCTCAGCTGCGCATCCAGCAACGTGAACAGACGATTCTTGGCTTCACCCCAACCCAGGCCCTGCAACAGGTCGGAACGGAATTCAGCGCACTGCTCGGCGGTCGAGAAGGCCTGATACAGGGTAAACAGGTGCGAGGTGTCCGGGTCTTTCGCTTCGCCCGGCGCACGCGAGTCAGTGACGATGCGCGATATCGCGCCTTTCATGTCCTTGGCAGCGCTGAACAACGGGATGGTGTTGTCGTAGCTCTTGGACATCTTGCGACCGTCCAGACCGGGCAGCGTCGCCACGCTCTCTTCGATCAGCGCCTCGGGCATGACGAAGAATTCCTTGCCATTGCCGAACAGGTGATTGAAACGCTGGCCGATGTCGCGGGCCATTTCAACGTGCTGAATCTGATCGCGGCCTACCGGAACCTGATGCGCATTGAACATCAGGATGTCGGCAGCCATCAGCACCGGGTAGCTGTACAGCCCCATGGTGATGCCTGCATCCGGGTCTTCACCACCTTCCACGTTCTTGTCTACCGACGCCTTGTAGGCGTGGGCGCGATTGAGCAGGCCCTTGGCCGCGACGCAGGTGAGCAGCCAGGTCAGTTCCGGGATTTCAGGGATGTCCGACTGGCGATAGAAGGTCACACGATCAACGTCCAGCCCCGCTGCCAGCCAGGTCGCGGCGATTTCCAGACGCGAGCGCTGAATGCGCAGCGGGTCATCGCATTTGATCAGCGCGTGGTAGTCGGCCAGAAAGTAGAACGAGTCGAAATCGCTCTGACGGCTGGCGACAATGGCCGGGCGAATGGCGCCCGCGTAGTTGCCCAGATGGGGAGTGCCGGTGGTCGTGATACCGGTCAGGATACGAGTGGTCATGGCAGGTCGCTTATCAATAGGATGCAATACGGGCTGCAATCAGCTGGAAAGTCGCGGCAGGAGCAGATCTTTCAGATCAGTCAGCTTGCCGTGAAAAAAGTGTCCGCATTCTGCCACTTTCAGCAGCTCATGGGGACGTTGCAACGCGGCGGACCATGCATAGACCGTCTCGGGATCGATCACTTCGTCGTTCTCCGGCTGAATGATCGTCAGCGGGCAGGCCTTGGGCAGTACGCTCTGATCCTCAAGGCGCGACGCAGCAGCAGCAATCAGAAACAGATGGGTGAGCGTTTCACCCTGCGCTTCCAGCCTGCCACCCAGATTGGCAGCGACGTAGCCGCCAAAGGAAAATCCGAACAGGGTCATCGGCAGATCAGGATGTTGCGCCCGCAGCCATTGGGCGGCAGCCTGGGCATCATCGATCTCGCCCGGCCCGGCAACCGAGGTACCGGCACTGGCACCGACGCCGCGATAATTGAAGCGCAACGTGATCAAACCCTGATCACGTGCGGTACGCTGCAACGTCGAGACGACTTTATTGAGCATCGTTCCGCCCTGTATCGGGTTAGGATGGCAGACCAGTGCAACACCTCGGGCGTCGGGGACGTCCTGGTACAGCGCTTCGAGCTGGCCTTCAGGGCCATCGATAAATAATGGGGTTTCACGCATGAGCAAAACAGAACTCCGTGACCTCGAAATGGGTCGACTCGTCTAGCTGATTGTCTGCGGCTTGCATATCAACGATACGTCGCGGGTATACAGCGCAGGTTCGAGCCGTTAACGTAAAGCAAAGCCGTTTATAGAGGAAGGACTCGTGGAACACTCGCTCTTAGTCTGGTTGTTGCCGACGCTCGCCCTGGTGGCCGGTGTCGTCATTGGTTTTCTGGTGGCACGCCTGCTGCCCAACACCGTTCCGAACAGCACCCAGCGCCAGCTGGATGACATTCAGGAGCGTTTCGACGCCTATCAGAACGAGGTAGTCACGCACTTCAACAGCACGGCCAATCTGGTCCAAAAGCTTTCACAGAGCTATCAGGATGTTCAGGAACACCTTGCCGAAGGCGCCAACCGCCTGGCTCTCGACGAGCTGACCCGCCAACGCCTGCTGGCCGCCCTGCACCCTGAGGCCAGTCATGCGCACCGCGATCATCGCGACCGCCTGACCCCGCCACGCGACACTGAAACACCCAAGGATTACGCCCCCAAGTCGCCCAATACCCCGGGCATGCTCGATGAGCATTACGGCTTGAAGAAGTAAGCTTTCGCAGCCACACAAAAAGCCCGCCGCAGAGAGCATCTGCGGCGGGCTTTTCTGTGGATCGAAACTGCAATCCCTTGCCCCGCTAGAGGCTATGAATCAGATCGCGCCGCGGCTGCGCAGCAGCTCCAGCACCTGCCTGACGCTTTCTTCGACGTTGAGTGTCTGCGTGTCGATCACCAGATCGGCATTCAGCGGCACGTCATACGGGAAGGACTCGCCAGGAATGTTGTCGCCATCGGCGGCATACAGGCCCTGTGGATCACGCTCGCGGCAGACCGCTGGCGATGCCTGCACATAGACGGTAAGCAGACGATCCTTGCCGATCAGCGCCTTGGCGCGCTCACGCCCTTCTGCATCCGGTGCAACGAATGCCGCCAGGGTCAGCAGGCCGGCTTCGTTGAACTGACGCGCCACATGAGCGGCACGGCTCCAGTTCTCGGTACGACCGGCACGGTCCTGTGGCAAGCCCTTGTTCAGGTCATGACGCAGGTTCTGACCGTCCAGCACATAGACCGCACGGCCCATGTCGAACAGCTTGCGCTCGACGGCATAGGCCAGGGTGCTCTTGCCCGCACCGGACAGGCCGCTGAACAACACGGTGGCCGGTTGCTGGCCGAAGCGCTGCGCGCGCTCCTCAGTGGAGACGTGAGCCCGTTCGCCATGGTGCTGCGAGCCACCACCTGAAACCGGCTTGGCGATGATCATGCCTGCAGCAACGGTGCCATTGGTCAAACGATCGATGACGATGAACGAACCCGTGGTGCGGTTGCTGCTGTAGCCGTCCAGCGCGATAGGCGCATCAAGGCTGACCTTGACCCGGCCGATCTCGTTCAGCTGCAACGAGCTGGCAGGGCCTTCCTGCAGCGTGTTCACATCGACCCGGTGGGTGATGCTGGCGATGGAGCCCGGCACATAGCTGGTGGCGCGCTTGATGTCGTACTTCTTGCCCGGCAGCATCGGCTCTTCGGCCATCCACACCAGCATGGCATCGAACGCATCGCTGACCTGCGGAACGTTGTCGGCATGCACCAGCAGGTCACCACGGGAAATGTCGATCTCGTCTTCCATGGTCAGCGTCACCGCCTGGCCCGGCCCCGCCTGCTCCAGCTCGCCCTCAAAGGTGACGATGGACTTCACACGGCTGCTTTTGCCCGACGGCAGCACGACGATCTCGTCGCCCTTGTGCACGATGCCGCTGGCCAGCGTACCGGCGAAACCGCGGAAGTTCAGGTTCGGACGGTTGACGTACTGCACCGGGAAACGCAGGTCCGCATAGTTGCGGTCGCTGGCGATTTCGACCGTTTCGAGAATTTCCATCAGCGACTGGCCGGTGTACCACGGCGAACGCTCGCTCTTGTTCACCACGTTGTCGCCCTTGAGCGCCGACATCGGCACAAAAGCCATGGTGGTCGGCTTGAACGCGATGCCCTCGGCAAACTTCAGGTAATCGGCCTTGATCGACTCGAAAACGCTTTCATCGAAGCCGTTGAGGTCCATCTTGTTGATGGCGACGACGATATGCTTGATGCCCAGCAGCGAGGCGATATAGCTGTGACGACGGGTCTGGGTCTGCACGCCATAGCGGGCGTCCACCAGAATGATCGCCAGGTCACAGGTCGACGCACCGGTAGCCATGTTGCGGGTGTACTGCTCGTGGCCCGGGGTGTCGGCGATGATGAACTTGCGCTTGGCGGTGGAGAAATAGCGATAAGCGACATCGATGGTGATGCCCTGCTCCCGCTCGGCCTGCAGGCCATCCACCAGCAACGCCAGATCGACATCATCGCCGGTGGTGCCGGACTTCTTCGAGTCACGGGTGATGGCTTCAAGATGATCTTCGTAGATCATCTTGGAGTCGTGCAGCAGACGCCCGATCAGCGTGCTCTTGCCGTCATCGACGTTGCCACAGGTAAGAAAGCGCAGCATTTCCTTGCGTTCGTGCTGGCCGAGATAGGCGAGGATGTCCTCGCTGATCAAATCAGATTGGTGACTCATAGCGGTTGAGCTCCAAGCTGTAAGCTTCAAGCGGCAAGCTTGTCGGCGTACAGCTATTCAGAAATTTTGTTGATCAGCCCGCACAGCATTTTCGAGAGCTCGCGGGTTTCAGTAATCAATGCTGCTGCAACGGCCTCAGGGATATAACCGATTTCACTGCCGATCATGAGCTGAGTTCTCAGCTCGCCGCACGAGGCTTTCGCAATATACAAAAAGCGACATTTGTCCTTGGCAGTGAATCGCTCCATGCCCTCAGCAATATTGCTTGGTACCGACAAACCAGAGCGTGTGATCTGGCTTCTGAAAGCCAGATCAGGGCAAGACGCCGTTTGCCTGTAGAGAATGACCGCCAGCGCCTTTGCTCTTTGCCATACCAAGAGTCTCTCGAAGTCCATTTCGATCCCCTGCTTTTAATTTTCTTGTAGCTTGCCGCTTGAAGCTAAAAGCTGCTCCTTAGAAATAACCCTGACGTTTCTTTTCTTCCATCGAACCAGCGCCGTCATGGTCAATGACCCGGCCCTGGCGCTCGGAAGTTCGCGTCAGCAACATTTCCTGAATGATGTCGGTCAGGCTGGTCGCTTCGGACTCGACGGCACCGGTCAGCGGGTAGCAGCCCAGAGTGCGGAAACGGACCTTTTTCTTGACGATGCGCGACTTCTCTTCATCGGTGAGATGCTCGAGGATGCGCTCGTCGTCGATCATGATCAGCGTGCCGTTCTTCTCGATAACGTCGCGCTCGGCGGCGAAATACAGCGGCACGATCGGGATGCCTTCCAGGTAGATGTACTGCCAGATGTCCAGCTCGGTCCAGTTGGAGAGCGGGAACACACGAATCGACTCACCTTTGTTGACGTTGCCGTTGTAGACGTTCCACAGCTCGGGACGCTGGTTTTTCGGGTCCCAGCGGTGCTTGCTGTCACGGAACGAGTAGACGCGTTCCTTGGCCCGGGACTTTTCTTCGTCGCGTCGGGCACCGCCAAAGGCGGCGTCGAAACCATGCTTGTCGAGCGCCTGCTTCAGGCCCTCGGTCTTCATGATGTCGGTGTGTTTGGCGCTGCCGTGGGTGAACGGATTGATGCCCTGTGCCACGCCATCGGGGTTGATGTGGGTGATCAGGTCCAGGCCCATTTCTTCGACCATCTGATCGCGAAAGCGATACATCTCCTGGAATTTCCAGCGCGTATCGACGTGCATGACCGGGAATGGCAGTTTACCGGGGAAGAAAGCCTT
Source organism: Pseudomonas sp. MEJ108 (assembly GCF_030208985.1). NCBI lineage: Bacteria > Pseudomonadati > Pseudomonadota > Gammaproteobacteria > Pseudomonadales > Pseudomonadaceae > Pseudomonas > Pseudomonas sp. MEJ108. Next base: position 20,044 of record NZ_JARVSW010000020.1, on the reverse strand, counting down.
GCGCGCCAGGTGCAGCATCACGGCCGAATCCTTGCCGATCGAGTACAGCATCACCGGGTTATCGAACTCGGCGGCGACCTCGCGGATGATGTGGATGCTTTCCGCCTCCAGCTGTTTCAGATGCGTCAGTTTGTCAACCATGGCTACTCACGGATTGCGTTCGTTATGGACCGGGAAACCCCGGGGCGGCCAGCGGGCCGTATTCGAGCCGCGCACTTTAACATGCGTGATATCGCTAATCAGCGATGCAACTAGATCGAAACGATCTATGCATATGCCCTGCTGTTTGATCGTTCAAATCGGGTTCGGGCAGTCGATAAAGATATGTTCGAGCGCAAACCGCCGCGCCAGATAATCGCCCAGCGCCTGCACGCCGTAGCGCTCGGTGGCATGATGACCGGCGGCAATGAAGCTGATGTCATTCTCGCGTGCACTATGAAACGTCTGCTCCGACGCTTCGCCACTGAGGAACAGATCGACGCCTTCCAGCACCGCCTGATCGATATAGTTCTGACCACCGCCCGTGCACCAGCCGACACGGCGAATCATCTGACTGCCTTCAATGAGCAACGGCTCACGACCCAGCGCATCCTGCACGCGGCGGGCGAAATCCCGCGCAGTCACGGGCTCGGACAATGAGCCGATCAGCCCGACCACACGCGGGTTTTCAGGGTCCAGAGGGCCTTCGACCGTGATGTCCAGTTGACGCGCCAGTTGCACGTTATTGCCCACCTCGGGGTGCACATCCAGCGGCAGGTGATAGGCCAGCAGGCTGATGTCATGCTTGAGCAAGGTTTTCAGGCGACGCTGCTTCATACCGACGACACACGGGTTTTCGCCCTTCCAGAAATAACCGTGGTGGACCAGAACCAGATCAGCCTGAGCGTCGACTGCCGCGTCCAGCAGGGCCTGACTGGCCGTCACGCCGCTGACGATGCGCATGACTTGCGGGCGCCCTTCGACCTGCAGGCCATTGGGGCAGTAATCCTGAATCCGGGCACTGTTCAGATAGCGGTCGGCTTCTTCGACCAGGGTGCTCAGGGCAACAGCCATAAAAGACTCCTAAATATGCAGTTCAGAGCTGCGTTGTACTCGTATAATGCCCGCCATTATGGCGCACCCGTGGCAAAACTTTCTGCGCCCGCAACCATCAGGACTTGTTAAATGTTCAAGGCACTGCGTTTTTTCGGCTGGCCATTGCTGGCTGGCGTGCTTATCGCCATGCTGATTATTCAGCGCTATCCGCAGTGGGTCGGTCTGCCGAGCCTGGATGTCAATCTGCAACAGGCCCCGCAGACCACCAATGTCATGCAAGGTCCGTCTTCCTATGCCGACGCGGTCATTGCCGCAGCGCCCGCGGTGGTCAACCTCTATACCACCAAGATGGTCAACAAGGGCAACAACCCGCTTTTCGAAGACCCGCAGTTCCGACGCTTCTTCGGCGACAACACGCCCAAGCAGAAGCGTATGGAATCGAGCCTGGGTTCTGGCGTCATGATGAGCCCCGAAGGCTACATACTGACCAACAATCACGTCACCACCGGCGCGGACCAGATCGTGGTCGCGCTCAAGGACGGCCGTGAAACCATTGCCCGGGTCATCGGCAATGACCCGGAAACCGACCTCGCGGTGCTCAAGATCGACCTGAAAAATCTGCCGGCGATTACCATCGCACGCTCTGACAGCATCCGCATCGGCGACGTGGCACTGGCGATCGGCAACCCGTTCGGCGTCGGCCAGACCGTGACCATGGGCATCATCAGTGCCACAGGGCGCAATCAGTTGGGCCTCAACACCTATGAAGACTTCATTCAGACCGATGCGGCCATCAACCCGGGTAACTCGGGGGGTGCGCTGGTGGACGCCAGCGGCAACCTGATCGGTATCAATACCGCGATCTTTTCCAAGTCCGGCGGCTCCCAGGGCATCGGCTTCGCCATTCCGACCAAGCTGGCAATGGATGTCATGAAGTCGATCATCGAGCACGGTCAGGTCATTCGTGGCTGGCTGGGCATCGAAGTTCAACCCCTGACTCAGGAACTGGCCGAATCCTTCGGGCTGAAGGATCGTCCAGGCATCGTTGTGGCGGGCATCTTCCGCGACGGCCCGGCGCAGAAAGCCGGGCTGCAACTGGGCGACGTGATCCTGAGCATCAATGGCGAACCTGCCGGCGACGGTCGTCGCTCGATGAACCAGGTGGCGCGCACCAAACCCAAGGACAAGATTGCTATCGACGTAATGCGTAACGGCAAGGAAATGCGCCTGAGCGCCGAAGTCGGCCTGCGCCCACCGCCCGCCCCTACCCCGGTCGCAGCGCCGGAGTGATGCGCCAGTACCTCAAAATGAGGTACAGCACAGATCAGTGACGCCCGAAATAAAGGGCGTCCAGGCTTGTGCCCAAAGGACGTGGGAGCCAGCTGCTCGCGAAGGCGTAGTCACGGATATATAGATTTTCAGCGACTGCACCGGCCGGCCTCTTCGTGAGCAAGCTCACTCCCACAGGTCCGGCGTGTTTTCAAGCCCTGAGGATCACTCCCGCAGGTCGGTGGTGTTTTCGAGCCACGTAGATGTTCTGCAGCAGCGCTGATCTTGTGAGAGCGAGCTTGCTCGCGAAGGCTTAGTCACGGATATATAGATTTTCAGCGACTGCCCCGGCCTCTTCGTGAGCAAGCTCACTCCCACAGGTCCGGCGTGTTTTCAAGCCCTGTGGATCACTCCCGCAGGTCGGGGGTGTTTTCGAGCCACGTAGATGTTCTGCAGCGGCGCTGATCTTGCTCGCGAAGGCGGTGTTTCAGTCGATGCATTTTCGGCGTTTGTGCAGACCCTTTCGCGAGCAAGCTCGCTCCCACAGGTCCGAGGTGTTTTCGAGCCATGTGGATTACTCACACAGGTCGGCGATGAGTGACGGCGCAGAGTCAGCCCGTTTTCGGGCTGACCGATCCGCTTCTCAGAGGTCGCTCAGACCTTCCAGCAACGCCTGGTGCTGCTCTGGCGTGCCGATGCTGATGCGCAGGAACTGGGCGATTCGCTGCTGTTTGAAGTGGCGGACGATGACGCCCTGCTCGCGCAGTCTGGCGGCCAGTGCTGCGGCATCGTGTCGCGGGTGGCGGGCGAAGATGAAGTTGGCTGCCGATGGCAGCACCTCAAAGCCTTTGCCCTGCAACTGCTCGACCAGTGCCTCGCGGCTTTCGATGACCTTGTTACGGGTCGTCTCGAAGTGCTCGCGATCCTCGAAAGCGGCCGCCCCGCCCACATTGGCCATACGGTCCAGCGGATAGGAGTTGAAGCTGTTCTTGACCCGCTCCAGCGCCTCGATCAGGTCAGGATGCCCCACCGCCAGGCCGACGCGCAGGCCGGCCAGCGAGCGCGACTTGGACAGGGTCTGGGTGACCAGCAGGTTCGGGTAACGATCGACCAGCGTAATGGCTGTCTCGCCACCAAAGTCGATATACGCTTCATCGACGACCACCACCGAATCCGGGCTGGCCTTGATGATCTGCTCGACCTTGTCCAGACCGAGCAGACAACCGGTCGGCGCATTCGGGTTGGGGAAGATGATCCCGGCATTCGGTCTGGCGTAGTCTTCGGCACGAATCTGGAACTGTTCGTCCAGCGGGACCGTTTCATAGTCGATGCCATACAGGCCGCAATACACTGGATAGAAGCTGTAGCTGATATCCGGGAACAGCAGCGGAGCATCGTGCTGAAACAAGGCATGGAAAATGTGCGCCAGCACTTCATCCGAGCCGTTGCCCAGGAATACCTGACTGGGCTGCACCTTGTAGTAATCGGCGACAGCGTGCTTGAGCAGATCGCTGTTGGGGTCCGGGTACAGGCGCAAGTCGTCGGTCAGCGCAGTGCGCATGGCGTCGATGGCCTTTGGCGAAGGGCCATACGGGTTTTCATTGGTATTGAGCTTGACCAGTCGGGTCAGTTTCGGCTGTTCGCCCGGCACATAAGGCACCAGATCGCTGACAAAAGGGCTCCAGAATTTGCTCATTATTTGCCGTCCTCTTTGTTGCCTGCTGTCCAGTCAGGGTCAGTGATTCGATATTCGGCACTGCGCGCGTGGCCGCTCAGGGATTCGCCACGAGCCAGCACGGACGCCGTCTTGCCCAGCTCGGACGCACCTTGCGGCGAGCAATAGATGATCGACGAGCGCTTCTGGAAATCGTAGACGCCCAGCGGCGAGGAAAAACGCGCCGTGCCGGAGGTCGGCAGCACGTGGTTGGGACCTGCGCAATAGTCGCCCAGTGCTTCGGAGGTGTGACGCCCCATGAAGATCGCACCCGCATGGCGAATCTGCGGCAGCCAGGCTTCCGGATCGGCGACCGACAGTTCGAGGTGCTCGGGCGCAATGCGATTGGCGACTTCGATGGCCTGGGCCATGTCAGCCACCTTTATCAGCGCGCCGCGACCGTTGATCGACGTTTCGACGATGGCCGCCCGCTCCATGGTCGGCAGCAGACGGGTGATGCTGGCCGCCACCTTGTCGAGAAATTCGGCATCCGGACTGACCAGAATGGCCTGGGCATCTTCGTCGTGTTCGGCCTGCGAGAACAGGTCCATGGCAATCCAGTCAGGATCGGTCTGGCCGTCACACACCACCAGAATCTCGGAAGGACCGGCGATCATGTCGATCCCGACTTGGCCGAACACGTGACGCTTGGCGGTGGCCACATAAATGTTGCCAGGGCCGACCACCTTGTCGACTTTCGGCACGCTTTCAGTGCCATAAGCCAGCGCTGCAACAGCCTGCGCACCGCCGATGGTAAACACCCGGTCGACACCTGCAATGCAGGCAGCGGCCAGCACCAGCTCGTTGATTTCACCACGCGGCGTCGGCACGACCATCACCACCTCGGTCACACCTGCCACCTTGGCCGGTATGGCGTTCATCAAAACCGACGACGGGTAGGAAGCCTTGCCACCCGGCACGTACAGGCCTGCACGGTCCAGCGGCGTGACCTTCTGGCCCAGCACCGTGCCGTCGGCCTCGGTGTAGCTCCAGGAATCCTGCTTCTGCTTTTCGTGGTAGCTGCGCACACGCTCGGCGGCCTTTTCCAGGGCTTCGCGCTGAACCGGGGTAATGCGCGTCAACGCAAGTTCCAGACGCTCGCGAGGCAGGATCAGGTCGGCCATCGACGCAACCTGCAGCCCGTCGAACTTCTGGGTGAACTCGACCAGCGCCGCGTCGCCACGCTCACGCACCGCCTTGATGATGTCGAGCACGCGCTGGTTGACCGAATCGTCAGACACACTTTCCCAGCTCAGCAGATGATCCAGATGTCGTGCGAAATCCGGGTCAGCAGCGTCGAGTCGTCGAATTGCAGTGGGAGTGGTCATAGCGGGGCCTCAATAATTGGCGGATGCTCAGGAGCCTAAAGCTACCAAGCTATCCGCGCAGGCACCTGAGAAATCTGGCTATGACACGGATAGCTGGACGCAACTCAACGTTGCGTGAATGAATCAGCTACGGTGTCGCGACTCCACTGCCTTGCGCAGGGTGTCGATGAGGGCCTGAATGCGTGCGTGCTGCATCTTCATGGAGGCCTTGTTCACCACCAGACGCGAGCTGATGGTCGCGATCAGTTCCTGAGGCTCGAGGCCGTTGGCGCGCAAGGTGTTACCGGTGTCGACCACGTCGATGATCTTGTCTGCCAGACCAATCAGCGGCGCCAGCTCCATGGAGCCGTATAACTTGATGATATCGACCTGACGTCCCTGCTCGGCGTAGTAACGCTTGGCAACGTTGACGAACTTGGTCGCTACGCGCAGACGGCCCTTGGGCTCGACCGCACCGATGGCACCCGCAGTCATCAGCCTGCACTTGGCAATCTGCAGGTCCAGCGGCTCATACAGGCCCTGACCGGTGTATTCCATCAACACATCCTTGCCCGCGACGCCCAGATCGGCGGCACCATGCTCGACATAGGTCGGCACGTCGGTGGCGCGCACGATCAGCAGGCGCACATCGGCCTGAGTCGTGGGGATGATGAGCTTGCGGCTCTTGTCCGGATTCTCGGTCGGCACGATGCCCGCTTCAGCGAGAAGCGGCAGGGTGTCGTCAAGAATGCGGCCCTTGGACAGTGCGATGGTCAACATGGGAAACGTAAGTCCTTATCAGGAAACTTTTGTCACGACGCAAGCGGCGCATGACAACCCTCAGGCCTGTTGACCTGAAGTGAAACGAATCAGAAATCACACCCGCGACAGAACAGGCGGCCCCGATGCCAGCGGCATCAGGGCCGCGTGCTGCTAGCCCGGAACGCGGCGGATCTTGGCACCCAGCATTTGCAGCTTCTCTTCGATGCACTCGTAACCACGGTCTATGTGGTAGATGCGGTCGATCAGCGTGTCACCCTGGGCAACCAGCGCCGAGATCACCAGACTGGCCGATGCACGCAGGTCGGTCGCCATGACTGGCGCGCCCTTGAGCACTTCGGTGCCGGTAACAATAGCGGTATTGCCTTCAACCTGAATCTGAGCGCCCATGCGGTGCATTTCATACACGTGCATGAAGCGGTTTTCGAAGATGGTCTCGATGACCGCCCCCGTGCCTTCGGCAATCGCGTTGAGCGAGATGAACTGCGCCTGCATGTCGGTCGGGAACGCCGGGTAAGGCGCGGTACGCACATTGACCGCCTTCGGACGCTTGCCGTGCATGTTCAGCTCGATCCAGTCTTCACCGGTCGTGACTTCTGCACCCGCTTCCTGAAGCTTGAGCAGCACAGCTTCGAGGATGGTCGGATCGGTGTCCTTGACCTTGACGCGACCGCCGGTAACGGCAGCGGCCACCAGGTAGGTGCCGGTCTCGATACGGTCAGGCATGACCTTGTAAGTGGCCGGGCCCAGACGCTTGACGCCATCAATGGTGATGGTGTCGGTACCTGCGCCGTGAATCTTGGCACCCATTGCGATCAGGAAGTTGGCCAGATCGACAACCTCTGGCTCGCGCGCGGCGTTCTGCAGCACGCTGCGACCGTTGGCGAGGCTGGCAGCCATCATGATGTTTTCGGTACCGGTCACGCTCACGGTATCGAAGAAGAAGTTGGCACCGCGCAAGCCACCCTCAGGTGCCTTGGCCTTGATGTAGCCACCTTCGACGTCGATGATCGCGCCCATGGCCTCAAGACCGCGAATGTGCAGGTCTACCGGGCGCGAACCGATGGCACAGCCACCCGGCAGAGCGACTTCAGCCTCGCCGAAACGAGCGACCATCGGGCCCAGCACCAGAATCGACGCGCGCATGGTTTTCACCAGCTCGTACGGGGCGACCAGGGTCTTGATGGTGCGCGGGTCGATCTCGACACTGAGCTTTTCGTCGATCACAGGCTCGATGCCCATGCGACCGAACAGCTCGATCATGGTCGTGATGTCGTGCAGGTGCGGCAGGTTCTGAACGGTGACGGGTCCGTCCGCCAGCAACGTGGCGGCAAGGATCGGCAGGGCAGAGTTCTTTGCCCCGGAAATGCGAATTTCGCCATCAAGACGAACGCCGCCGGTAATAATCAGTTTATCCATTAGAGTCTCGACACCAATTGGCTCAGGAACGCTCGGCCCATGCAGCGCGGCTGAAAAATTTCATGGTCACCGCGTGGATGCTGCCATCGGCAATCCAGGGGTTCAGATGGGTATAAATCTGTTGCTGACGCTTGACCGGGCTCAGGCCGGCCAACTCGTCGCTGATGATATTCAGCTGGAAGTTACAGCCTTCGCCTTCGACTTCCACTTTGATTTCCGGCAGCTTTCCTTCAAGGAAGCTTTTAACTTCTACGGCCTGCATGCTTAACCTCGATCGGCGCTGTACGCGCGCGGGTCTGGCATCATACAAAAAAAGCCCATGTTATGCGAAGCCCGACAAGCAGGTCCCGGATAAAGGGCTTTTTCGATAGTGCCTTTCAGTGGGCGTCCAGCAGCTCGGTCAAACCTGATACGCGAGCTATCTGGCGCATGTCTTCGGGGAGCGAGCGGAGGGTCATCGACTTTCCCGCATCCCGGGCATCGCGCATGAACGCCAGCAACAAGGCCAGGCCGACGCTGCTGGACTTCTCGACCCCCGAGCAGTCAAGCGTGAGGTCTGCCAGATCACCGGATTTGATCAGTGCCGCACCCTGCTTGCGCAGTTGCGGCCCTGTGCGGTAATCCAGCACCCCGATCAGCCTGAGCTCACCCGGCCCGACAAGGCGAACGGCAGATTCGGTCATTGCACCGGCTTCTGCGTGGCATCAACGGTAGATTTGGTCTTGGCCACTTCGCCAGCCCAGTTGTTGATGGTGGTGTCCAGGTTGTTGCCGTTGCGCTGCATGGCATCGGCGAACTGGTCACGGAACAGCTTGCCGATATTGATGCCGTTGATGACGACGTTACGCACTTTCCACTCGCCGTTCAGCTTGACCAGCGTGTAGGAGACCGGATAGACCGCGCCGTTATTGCCCTTGACCTGCATGTCCACGCTGGTGCGGTCATCGCCTTCATCCTTGGCAGGTGCGACGGTGATGCCCTGGTTGTTGAATTCAAGCAACGCATTGCCATAGAACTGCATCAGGCTGCGCTTGAAGTTTTCCTCGAAACGCTTCACCTGTTCAGGGCTGGCCTTGCGGGAATACTTCACGGTCATGATGCTTTTGGAGATGCCGTCGGCATCCACGACAGGACCGACGATGCGGTTCAGGGCATCGTAGAACGCGCTTGGGTTGGATTTGTACTGCTCGCGATTGGTCGCCAGGTCACTCAACAGTTCCTTGGTGGTGCGCTCCACCAGGTCATGAGCCGACGGGGTCGCCGCGGCATTCGCCAGCATTGGCAGAGTGGCCAGCAATACCAGCAGACCACGGCGCAGAATAGAGATCATTTGAAGCTCCTCACTTGGCGTCTTTACTAACAGTATTGAGCAGGAATTTTCCGATCAGGTCTTCCAGCACCAGCGACGACTGCGTGTCATGGATAGTCCCGCCATCCTTGAGCAGCTTGTCATCACCACCGACGCTGAGACCGATGTATTTTTCACCCAGCAAACCAGCCGTCAGAATCGACGCAGTCGAGTCCGAAGGCAGGTTATCGACCTTCTTCTGAATCTCCAGCGTGACGCGACCGGTGAAGGTATCGCGATCCAGATCGATCGCCGTCACCTTGCCGATCGTGACGCCAGCCATGCTTACCTTGGCTCTGACAGTCAAACCGGCGATATTGTCGAAGTAGGCATAAAGTTTATAGGTGTCGGTGCTCGCGCTTGTGCTCAGACCACTGACTCGCAGGGCCAGCAGGAGCAGAGCCAGTATCCCCGCCAGCAGGAACAGACCGACTCCGGTTTCGATGGCACGGTTTTGCATCAGAAATCTCCAAACATCAAAGCGGTCAAAATAAAGTCCAGTCCCAGCACGGCCAACGAGGCGTAAACGACGGTTCTGGTCGTCGCGCGACTGATCCCCTCGGAAGTAGGCTCGCAATCGTAACCCTGGAAAACGGCAATCCATGTCACCACGAAGGCAAATACGACGCTTTTGATCACCCCATTGAGCACATCGTTCGTGAAAGAAACGCTGTTCTGCATGTTCGACCAGAAAGAACCGTCATAGACTCCCAGCCAATCGATCGCCACCCAGGAAGCGCCCCAGATACCGACCACGCTGAAGATCATCGCCAGAATCGGCAGCGAGATGAACCCGGCCCACAGACGCGGCGCCACGATGTACTTGAGCGGATCGACACCGATCATTTCAAGGCTCGACAGCTGCTCGGTGGACTTCATGTTGCCGATCTCGGCGGTCAACGCAGAGCCTGCACGACCGGCGAACAGCAAAGCCGTCACCACAGGGCCGAGTTCACGCAACAGCGTCAGGGCAACCATCTGGCCGACCGCCTGCTCCGAACCGTATTTGGTCAGGATGCTGAAGCCCTGCAGCGCCAGCACCATGCCGATGAACATGCCGGACACCACAATGATGACCAGCGACATGACGCCAACCGAATACAGCTGCCTGACCAGCAGTTGGAAACTGCTGCCCGCACCGCCACGACCGAGCAAGGCATGCACCAGAAACAGACCGGAACGCCCCAGAACAGTAACAATATCAATGGCCGAGCGCCCCAGCAGGCGAACCCGGTCCATGAGTGACTTATTGCGCATCAGCGCTTCCCCAATAGATCTTCGCGAAAATCCGGCGCCGGATAGTGGAACGGTACAGGGCCGTCCGGTTCGCCGGTCATGAATTGACGAATACGTGGATTGTCCGAGGACATCAGTTCCTGAGGCGTACCCTGCCCCAGCACCTGCCCGTCGCCGACAACATAGAGATAGTCGGCAATGCTCGCCGTCTCGCTGAGGTCATGGGACACCACGATACTGGTGATACCCAGCGCGTCGTTGAGCAGGCGGATCAGACGCACCAGCACCCCCATCGCAATCGGGTCCTGCCCGACGAAGGGCTCGTCATACATGAGAATCTGCGGATCGAGAGCGATTGCGCGCGCGAGCGCGACACGACGCTTCATGCCGCCCGACAATTCGTCCGGCATCAGTTCCACCGCACCGCGCAGGCCCACGGCCTGAAGCTTGAGCAGAACGATGTCGCGGATCATTTCTTCCGGCAGCTCGGTATGCACGCGCAGGGGAAAGGCGACGTTTTCGAAAACATCCAGATCGGTAAACAGCGCACCGCTCTGAAACAAAACGCCCATCTGCTTGCGGGCATCGAACAGATCACTGCGCGATAGCTCAGGCAGATTCTGGCCATTGACCCACACCTGCCCTTCGCTCGGGCGCAACTGGGCACCCATCAGGCGCAGCAGGGTCGTCTTGCCGCAGCCTGACGGCCCCATGATCCCGGTGACCTTGCCGCGCGGAATACGAATATCAACGTTATTGAAAATGCTGCGCGCACCGCGTTTGAAAGACACACCTTTCAACTCGACCGCATAGGCGTCATCAGGACTCATCTAAACTCCTTGCGATACAGCTTCCGCCACAAGCCGCCGGTTGTTGAACACCGACAGGCTGTCCAGGCGTGCCGAACAGGCCGCGAACTATATCACCGCAGCCACCCGCCCCCAAGAAGAGAACCGAGCGGTTCAGGTATTCGCTGAATTATTCTGTACCACAATGTTATGGCCACAGGCTTGAATACAGACCCGCAAGTACGTAGGAAATTCGTTTAAAAACAACACAACGACGATCAGACGTGAGGGAATCGTTCATTACCGCTATAATCGCCGCCTTTCAGCAGGCTGACCCTTTCCAGACATGAACCAATCCAGTGACCTGATCCAATCGGCGCAACGCACCATTCGCCTTGAGATAGAAGCCATGCAAGGCTTGCTTGAACGTCTTGACGGCGATTTTGTGCGCGCGTGCGAAATGATCCTCGCCAGCAAAGGGCGCGTGGTCGTGGTCGGCATGGGCAAGTCCGGACACATCGGCAACAAGATCGCCGCCACGCTGGCGAGCACCGGCACCACCTCGTTTTTCGTGCATCCGGCCGAAGCCAGCCATGGCGACATGGGCATGATCACCCGTGATGACATCATCCTGGCCCTGTCGAACTCCGGCAGCACCAACGAAATCGTCACCCTGCTGCCACTGATCAAGCGCCTGGGCATAAAGATGATCAGCCTGACCGGCGACCCCGAGTCCATTCTGGCCAAGGCTGCCGACATCAACCTCAACGCGCATGTCGTGCATGAGGCCTGCCCGCTCAACCTGGCACCGACGTCCTCGACAACCGCCGCACTGGTCATGGGCGACGCCCTCGCCGTGGCGCTGCTCGACGCGCGCGGTTTCACTGCCGAAGATTTCGCATTCTCCCACCCAGGCGGCGCACTGGGTCGCCGCCTGCTGCTCAAGGTCGAGAATGTGATGCACTCCGGCGAATCACTGCCCAGCGTGCAACGTGGCACCCTGTTGCGCGACGCACTGCTTGAAATGACTCGTAAAGGTTTGGGCATGACGGCCATCGTCGAAGCCGACGGCACACTGGCCGGCATCTTCACGGACGGTGACTTGCGCCGGACACTGGACCGCCCCGTCGATATCCGCCAGACCATCATCGACGAGGTCATGACGCTTCATGGCAAGACCGCCCATGCCGAGATGCTCGCCGCCGAGGCGCTGAAAATCATGGAGGACAACAAAATCAGTGCGCTTGTTGTCGTAGACCAGAACGACCGGCCGGTTGGCGCATTCAACCTGCAGGATCTCCTGCGCGCAGGCGTCATGTAATGGAAACCGAAATAATGACCCAGGATCTCATGCAACGCGGCAAGGCCATCAAGCTGGCAGTCTTCGATGTCGATGGCGTGCTGACCGATGGCCGCCTTTACTTCATGGAAGACGGCAGCGAGATCAAGACATTCAATACTCTCGACGGCCAGGGCATTAAAATGCTGATAGCCTCGGGCGTCACCACGGCGATCATCAGTGGCCGCAAGACCGCGATAGTCGAGCGCCGGGCAAAGAGCCTGGGCATTGAACACCTGTTTCAGGGACGCGAAGACAAACTGGTGGTACTGGACAAGTTGCTGGCAGAACTCAACCTGAGTTACGAACAGGTCGCCTATCTGGGTGATGATCTGCCAGACTTGCCCGTCATCAGACGCGTCGGTCTGGGCATGGCAGTGGCCAATGCTGCCGGCTTTGTCCGCGAGCACGCACACGGGATAACCAGGGCGCGAGGCGGCGAAGGTGCAGCGCGCGAATTCTGCGAACTGATTCTGAGTGCGCAAGGCAACCTTGAAGCGGCTCACTCCGCCTATTTATAGAAGCCATTATGTTCACTAAAAAAATTCGCAAGTTCCTGCTTCTCGGGGTACTGGCGCTGCTGCTGGCAGCGGTCGGTTACTGGAACATCAGCCCGGAAAGCTTCATGGACCAGCCTGATGCGTCGCTTGACGACACGGCGATCGACTACTATGCGATCAATACTCGCAGCGTGCAGTACCTGCCAGACGGCACACTTCAGTACGACATGACCTCCGACAAGGTCGAGCATGTGAAGGCCACAGATGTGAGCCTGCTGACGACACCCAATCTGAACATGTACCGCGGCGGAGCATTTCCGTGGCACGTGCAAAGCAAACGAGGTGAAGTTTCGTCCGACGGCGATCAGGTCGAGCTGATGGATTCCGTTCGTGTTGAACGCACCGATGAAAAACAGCGCACGACCATTATTACCAGCAGCCGCATGACCGTATTTCCTCAGAAGGAATATGCGCAGACCGACCAAGACGTTAGAATCGACGGCGCGGGCGGTGTCACTACGGCCAAGGGAATGAAAGCGTATTTGAAAGACAGCAGGATGGACCTGCTGTCCAACGTAAGAGGACAGTATGAGGCTCGTTAAAACTCTTCCTTTATTGCTCGGCCTGGGCGCAGCACTGGGAAGCGCGAGCGCCTGGTCCCTGCCAACCGACCGAGATCAGCCTATCCACATCCAGTCTGACGATGCTCAGCTCGATGACAAGAAAGGCGTGGCGACTTACAAGGGCAATGTCATCATCACTCAGGGCTCGATGAAAATCACGGGCAACACCGTGACAATCACGCGGAATGCCCAGGGCGAAGTCGACGTCTTCACCTCCGTCGGCAACCTGGCTTACTACGAGCAGAAGCCTGCCGTAGACAAACCGATCGTGCAGGCCTATGCCGTCACCATCCAGTATTACGCTGGCCAGGACCGTATCGTCCTGATCGACAAGGCCAAGGTCATCAATGATGGCAACACCTCGGAAGGCGAGAAAATCGTCTACGACACGGTCAGACAGGTCGTCACCGCCGGTCGGGCTAATGGCGGCGCCAAGGTGACCACACCACGTCCGCGTATCGACATGGTCATCCAGCCGAAAAAGAAAACCGATCAACCTCAGAAGGCCCAGTAAATGGCGACGCTCAAAGCCCAGCATCTGGCTAAAAGCTACAAAAGCCGGCAGGTCGTGCGCGATGTGAGCATTTCCATCGACAGCGGCCAGATCGTCGGCCTGCTGGGCCCGAACGGCGCCGGCAAGACCACCTGTTTCTACATGATAGTGGGTCTGGTCCAGGCTGATCAGGGTCGTGTGCTGATTGACGATCTGGATGTCAGCCATCAACCCATGCACGGTCGCGCCCGCGCGGGCATAGGCTATCTGCCTCAGGAAGCCTCGATTTTTCGCAAGCTGTCGGTGTCCGACAACATCATGGCGATTCTCGAGACCCGCAAGGAGCTCGATGCCGGTGCACGCCGCAAGGAACTGGAAAGCCTCCTGCAGGAGTTCCACATCACCCATATCCGCGACAACCTGGGCATGAGCCTGTCCGGCGGTGAACGTCGCCGCGTGGAAATCGCTCGAGCCTTGGCCACCGCACCGAAATTCATCCTGCTGGATGAACCGTTCGCAGGTGTCGACCCTATTTCGGTAGGCGACATCAAGCAGATCATTCACCATCTCAAGGCCAAGGGTATCGGTGTACTGATCACTGACCACAACGTCCGGGAAACGCTGGATATCTGCGAAATGGCCTACATCGTCAACGATGGACAGCTGATTGCGGAAGGCGACTCCGAGACCATTCTGGCGAATCAGCTGGTGAAAGAGGTCTACCTCGGCCACGAGTTCCGCCTTTAATCGACTGCCCTTTGCGCTTCGCAGCCGATTGATGCCTATGCAGTGTATTGACAACATTTTATTTGTCATATCACTCTAGGCAAACGCACAGGTTTCAGGCATATAATTTGCTTAAGTTGGCGCCACGGCGCCTGTAGTAGATGGCGCATGCGCGCCGGCGAATAAGGTGTTTAGCCCCTGCCATGAAACCATCGCTAGTCTTGAGAATGGGCCAGCAGCTGACGATGACACCGCAGCTGCAACAGGCAATCCGCTTACTTCAGCTTTCCACTCTGGATCTCCAGCAGGAGATCCAGGAGGCGCTGGAGTCAAACCCTATGCTGGAGCGGCAGGAAGAAGGCGACGACTTCGACCATTCCGACCCGCTTGCCGACAACATCGAACAAAAGCCCAACCCCGACGTTCAGGAACCGACCTATCAGGAATCCGCGCCTACCGTGGACAACCTTGAAGAAGGTGAATGGAACGAACGCATTCCCAACGAGCTGCCCGTCGATACCGCATGGGAAGACATCTACCAGACCAGCGCCAGCAGCCTGCCAAGCAACGATGACGACGAGTGGGACTTCACCACGCGCACCTCTGTGGGCGAAAGCCTGCAAAGCCACCTGCTGTGGCAACTGAATGTCGCGCCGATGTCCGACAAGGACCGTCTGGTAGCGGTTACGCTGATCGACTGCATAAACAACCAGGGTTATCTCGACGAGACGCTCGATGAGATTCTCGAGTCCTTCGACCCCGAACTGGACATCGAGCTCGACGAGATCGAAGCCGTACTGCACCGCATCCAGCAGTTTGAACCTGCCGGCATCGGCGCTCGCAACCTGAGCGAATGCCTGCTGCTGCAACTGCGCCAGCTGCCAGCAAAAACACCCTGGCTGACAGAAGCACAACGCCTGGTCAGCGACTACATCGACCTGCTCGGAAGCCGCGACTACGGCCAGCTGATGCGACGCATGAAGCTCAAGGAAGACGAGCTGCGTCAGGTCATCGAACTGGTGCAGAGCCTCAACCCGCGTCCAGGCTCGCAGATCGAATCCACAGAAGCCGAATACGTCATTCCGGATGTGATCGTGCGCAAGGACAATGAACGCTGGCTGGTCGAACTCAATCAGGAGTCGGTGCCGCGCCTGCGCGTCAATCCGCAATACGCGGGCTTCGTACGGCGCGCCGATACCAGCGCAGACAACACCTTCATGCGCAATCAGTTGCAGGAAGCGCGCTGGTTCATCAAGAGCCTGCAAAGCCGCAACGAAACACTGATGAAGGTCGCCACGCAAATCGTCGAACATCAGCGCGGCTTTCTCGAGTACGGCGACGAGGCCATGAAGCCGCTCGTCCTGCACGACATCGCCGAGGCAGTGGGCATGCACGAGTCGACCATCTCGCGCGTAACCACCCAGAAATTCATGCACACCCCACGCGGCATTTACGAGCTGAAATACTTCTTCTCAAGCCATGTGAGCACCTCCGAGGGCGGTGAATGCTCGTCCACGGCAATTCGCGCAATCATCAAAAAACTGGTTGCGGCGGAAAATCAGAAAAAGCCGTTGAGTGATAGCAAGATCGCTGGTTTACTGGAGGCACAAGGCATTCAAGTAGCCCGTCGCACAGTCGCCAAGTACCGTGAGTCTCTCGGGATCGCCCCTTCCAGTGAGCGTAAGCGGCTGATGTGATGCAGGCCGAGCCACAGCGTCCCAGAGGCATGCGCCATGCCTGCCTCTTTATGCACTGGCAAAGGAGAAAGCTGTATGCAAGTCAACATCAGTGGACACCAACTGGAAGTGACCAAACCCCTTCGTGAATACGTTGAGCTCAAGCTCAAGAAGCTCGAGGGGCATTTTGACAAGATTACCAACGTGCAGGTCACGATGACGGTCGAAAAGCTCAAGCAGAAGATCGAAGCCACGTTGCACATCCATGGTGGAGAGGTCGTTGCCAATGCTGAACATGATGACATGTATGCTGCCATCGACCTGCTCACTGACAAGCTAGACCGACAATTGCTCAAGCATAAGGAAAAGCAGCAAAGCATCCTCAAAGGTGCGGCCGCTCGCTAACGCCCATTTAATGATCCGAATCGAAAATATCCTGACCCCCGGCCGCTCCCTTGTGAACGTGCCGGGCGGCAGTAAAAAGCGTGTACTCGAAGAAATTGCCAACCTGATCGGCCGTGAAGTGCCGGGCATGGTGTCGGACACAGTATTCGCAAGTCTCGTCGCCCGGGAAAAACTGGGCTCGACCGGTTTTGGCAACGGTATTGCCATCCCCCACTGCCGCCTCGCTGACTGCAGCGAGCCTGTCAGTGCAGTGATTCACCTCTCCACCCCTGTGGATTTCGACGCCATCGATGGTGCGCCGGTCGACCTGCTGTTCGTCTTGCTGGTCCCGCAAGCTGCCACCGATGAACACCTGGAGCTGCTGCGCCAGATCGCCAGCATGCTCGACGACAAAGATGTGCGTAAGCGCCTGCGCAGTGCCGAAAGCGCTGAGGCGCTTTATCAAGTGGTGCTGGACGTGCAGAACGGAAACTGACCATGCGCATGATCATCGTCAGCGGTCGCTCCGGCTCAGGCAAGAGTACGGCGCTCGATGTGCTGGAAGACAACGGCTTTTACTGTGTCGATAACCTGCCGGCCGGCCTGCTGCCGGAGCTTGCCGAACGCGCGCTGATCAACACCGAACTCGCCGAACCGCTGCTGGCGGTTTCGATAGATGCCCGCAATCTGCCCAGCCACCTGACCCGTTTTCCGCAGATGCTGAGCGAAGTACGCTTGCGCAATATTCAGTGCGACGTGCTGTACCTGGATGCAGACGAAGCCACCCTGCTCAAGCGCTTCTCCGAGACCCGGCGCCGCCACCCGCTGAGCACGGCAGATCGTTCGCTGGCCGAAGCGATACGTGACGAAACCGCACTGCTTGGCCCGATCATCGATCTGGCCGACCTGAAGATCAACACCACCCACCTGAATCTCTATCAGTTGCGCGACGCGCTCAAGCTTCGTCTACTGAACAAGCCCGAGCCAGGTACTGCATTTCTGATCGAGTCCTTTGGTTTCAAGCGCGGCATGCCTGTCGATGCAGACCTGGTATTCGATGTGCGCTGCCTGCCCAATCCGTACTGGAAGCCAGAACTGCGCGACCACTCGGGGCTTGAACAACCCGTTATCGACTACCTGTCGGTGCAGCCTGACGTCGAAGAAATGTTTCAGGACATCTTCGCTTACCTGAACAAATGGCTACCCCGGTTTGCAGCCAGTAACCGTTCTTACGTTACCATTGCCATCGGCTGTACCGGCGGACACCATCGTTCGGTCTACCTGACCGAGCGGCTTGGTCAGGTCTTGCAACAATCACTCAAGAACGTTCAGGTCCGCCACCGCGACCTCAGCTGAAGGATTTTCACTGCGATGCCCGCTCGTCAAATCACCATCATCAACAAACTGGGCCTGCACGCCCGCGCTGCCGCCAAATTCGTCGGGGTCGCAGGCAAGTTTCCCTGCAAGATCAGGGTCGGCCGCACTCCGGAGAGCATGGTCGACGGTAAAAGCATCATGGCCGTGATGATGCTGGCTGCCGGCAAGGGCACCGAGATCCACCTGCACACCGAAGGCGAATTCGAACAGGAAGCGCTTGATGGCCTGATCGAGCTGATCGACAACCGGTTTGATGAGGGCGAATAAGCCCTCGTACAAACGCGGTATCCGTCACCACCAGCCTTGCACGCGCATCCAGCTCAGCCCGTGGGCAATCAGTAGCGCCATACCCGCCAACAGCAGCACGCTCCCGACTGCCAGACGAAATAACCGCACATTGCTGAGCGTGAGGAATCCGGAGCGCATACGCCGCCTTGGGTCCGGCTGCCAGGCTCAGGCCAGAGCGGCCTGATAACGGCGGGACACCTCATCCCAATTGATCACGTTGTAGAACGCATTGATGTATTCGGGACGACGGTTCTGATAGCGCAGGTAGTAAGCGTGCTCCCACACGTCCAGCCCCAGAATCGGCGTGTTGCCGTTCATCAGCGGGCTGTCCTGGTTACCACTGCTTTCCACCACCAGCTTTTTGTCAGGCGTGACGCTCAGCCATGCCCAGCCACTGCCGAAACGGGTCAATGCGGCCTTGGTGAATGCCTCCTTGAAGCTTTCGTAGCCACCCAGTTGCTCATTGATGGCAGACGCGACAGCGCCCGTGGGCAAGCCGCCGCCGCCCGGCACCATGACTTCCCAGAACAACGAGTGATTGGCATGGCCGCCACCCTGATTGATCACCGCTGGACGCAGGTTTTCAGGCAACTGCTGGACACTGGCCACCAGCTTCTCCACCGACCAGTCGGCGAACTCCGTCCCTTCGACCGCGGCATTGAGGTTATTGATGTACGTCTGGTGATGCTTGGTGTAGTGGATTTCCATGGTTTGCGCATCGATATGTGGTTCAAGGGCATCGTATGCGTAAGGCAGTGCAGGCAAGGTGTATGGCATTTCAATGTGCTCCGTAGAAAAGTCCGGAAGGGCTTGCCGAATGGCGCTGTAGCGATGAACGGGTGTGCTCGCTGCCGCTGTTCAGCAACCGATGAGTGCGCGGGTATTCGCCGTGTTCGCTGATGAAACTCAGCAGCTCGGCGTATGTTTTGCTGCTGTGGCGCAAGGCTGCCTCGCGTAACGCGGGCGGGAGGCGTTGATTCTGCATGGTCTGCAACAGGTGCTGGTGGATGGCACACAGGTACTCGGCGCTCTCCTCCGGCTGGCCCAGACTCAGGTGCAGATCCGCCAGGTTATGGTGAGAAATCACACAGGCCGCGACCGCTTCATCGACATCCGCCCAGCGCTCGAACAAGACCTGCGCCAACGCCAGCGCCTGAAGGTACAACTCGCGAGCTTCGACCCAATCGCCAAGATTGAAACAGCGATTGGCCAGCTCGATGGTGCGTTTCCAATGCTGCATGAGGTACCTCCAGGAACATTGACTGGGCAGCGACCATGGGCCGGGGCGGGGCGCTCAATCGCGCCAGGTAACGCCCCTCGGCGAGGTAATGCTCGATCAGCCGAGGCTCGTCGGTTTCAAGCGCACAACGAATCCGCAGACTCAAGCCACGCTGGTTTCCAGATAAGACAACTCGTGCAGAACAGACCCCATGATCGCAGTTCATTTTAGAAATGATATTCATTATTAAATGAGATACAGAATCAACACAAGCCCGATCGCTTCACCGCCTTGCGCCGGTGAGCGTGAACATGCTTTGAGGGAGACGTAACACGCGGGTTCGGACGAAGGTTATGGGCGGCCAAAACCGGAGGTGGATGGGTGACGCAGAGCGTCACGAACGGCATTCCCACGCGGGAGCGTGAGGAACGATCAGCCTGACTATCGTGCGGCGCTCCGCGTCGCATGCCTTTCCGGACGCTCTGCGTCCTCTTGACGACGCAGAGCGTCGTGAACTGCATTC